>JAUHZF010000063.1 GCA_030426145.1 Polyangia bacterium | reverse complement strand
TACGCCTTCATCGGCAGCTCGCCGATCCGCCACTTCACCGAGAGCTGGGATCGCGACTTCCTCACCAACCACATTCGGGAAGCGACCGAGGTCGCGCGCAAGCACGAGGTGCCCTTCTGCCTCGTCACCGAAGACACCACGCGGGCGCGGCCTGAAGTCCTGGAGGAGATGTTCAAGTGCGCCCTCGACGGTGGCGCGACCCGGCTCTGCCTCTGCGACACCGTGGGGCACGCTACGCCCGACGGTGTGGCTAGGCTGGTGAAGTTCACCCGTGACCTGCTCGTCGCGACCGGCCACGACGACGTCGGCCTCGACTGGCACGCTCACAACGACCGTGGGCTCGCTCTGCAAACCGCGCTCTGGGCCAGTGAGCTCGGCGTCGACCGCGTGCACGGCACGGCCATGGGGATCGGCGAGCGGGTGGGCAACGTGCCCATCGAGGTCCTGCTCCTCAATCTGGGTCTGCTCGGCGCCAAGCGCGAGGCCGTGCTCGCCGACCTGCGCGCCTACTGCGAGCGCGCCGTCAAATCGCTCGCCATCCACCACATCCCCGATACGCACCCGCTCTTCGGTCGGGCCATGAGCAAGCGGGCTGACGACGAAGCGCAGGCCCGGGAGACACCCGAGGTGGACGCTGGTGCGAAAGAGCCGAGTCGCCTTCCGATGCTGGTGCCGATGCAGATGCGCGTGAACGGAGACCGCCGCAACCTCGCCATCGACCCGAGCCGAACGCTGCTCGAGGTGCTGCGCTACGACCTCGACCTGTTCGGTACCAAGCAGGGCTGCGACAAGGGCGATTGTGGGGCTTGCACCGTGCACGTCGATGGCCGGCCCATCCTCAGCTGTCTCAGTCTGGCCCTCACCGCCAACGGGCGCGACGTGCGCACGGTCGAGGCGCTCCCCGGCGCTCAGAATCTGCATCCGTTGCTCGACGCCTTCGATCGAACCGGCGCCGCTCAGTGTGGCTTCTGCACCCCGGGGTTCCTCATGACCGCGTGGTCCTTGCTCGAGGAGAACCCCGCGCCCACCCGCGACGAGATCAAGCAGGCCCTCAGCGGCAACCTCTGCCGCTGCACCGGCTACAAGGCCATCATCGACGCGGTCGAGCTCGCGGGCGCGATGATGCGCGGCGAAGAAGAGCGCATGCTCGGCCTACCCGGCCGCGAGCATCTCCCCGGCCCCATCGACGACCCCAAGATCGGACGTCCCGCCAAGAAGAGCACGGCGAAAGAGACGTCCAAGACCACGTGAGGATGCCATGAGCGAATCCAACCCGCCCGAGCTCGACGAGGATCGCGCCGCTCCCCCCGCGGTCGAACGTCATGGCGACATGCTGCGGCGCCTCGGGGCAACCCGCTACACCGACGACATCAAGCTCCCGGGCATGCTGCATGGGCGCATCCTCCGGTGTCCCCATCCGCACGCCCGCATCAAATCGATCGACGCGAGCGCTGCCCTCGCCATGGAAGGGGTGCATGCGGTCATCACCGGCCAGGACATGCCCAACACCTTCGGCATCATCCCCTGGACCCCAGACGAGTATCCCCTCGCCCTCGAGGTGGCACGCTACGTCGGCGACGGGGTCGCCGCCGTGGCCGCGATCGACGAGCGCACGGCGGTCGAAGCGAGCAAGCGCATCGTCGTCGACTACGAGGTCCTTCCCTTCGTCACCGACCCCCACGAAGCGCTCGAGCGTCCAGAGATCGGCCTCGGTCGCAAGGGCAACAACATCAGCAAGGTGGTCGAGCTCGACTTCGGCGAGGTCGAATCCGCGATGGACGAGAGCGACCTCGTGATGGAGGGCGACTTCTACTTCGAGGGCACCGCCCACGCCCCGATCGAGATGCACTGCGCGATCGGCCAATACGACAAGGAGGGGTTCCTCACCGTGTGGTCTGCGACCCAGGTGAGCCATTACCTTCACCGCGAATTGAGCCGGGTCCTGGAGATCTCGCCGGCCCGCATTCGCGTGATCCAACCGCCGGTCGGCGGCGGCTTCGGTGGCAAGAGCGAGCCCTTCGATCTCGAATTCTGCGTGGCCAAGCTCAGCATGGTCACGGGACGACCCGTGAAGATCCTCTACACTCGCGAAGAGGAGTTCTATGCGCATCGGGGCCGGCACCCGATGCACATGCACTACAAGGTCGGGGCCAAGAAGGACGGTACCCTCACCGCGGTCGATGCCAAGACCCTCATCGACGGCGGCGCCTACTCCTCCTTCGGCTTGGTCACGACGTACTACTCGGGGCAGCTGCTCACACTCCCCGTTTTCCCCGAGCACTATCGGTTCCACTCGACGCGTGTCTTCACCAATAAACCAGCCTGTGGCCCCAAGCGAGGCCACGGGAGCGTGCAGCCACGCTTCGCCTACGAGGTCACCCTCGACGAGATCGCCACCGAGCTTCAGCTCGACCCCATCGAGTTGCGACGGCGCAATGCCCTCGGCGGCAACACCAAGACCGTCAATGGCATGCGCATCACATCCAATGGCTTCCTCGAGTGCCTCGAGGCGGTGGAGAAAGCGAGCCAATGGAAGGAGCGCTATGGTCAACTCCCCGCCGGCCACGGCCTCGGTGTCGCCAGCAGCAGCTACATCAGCGGCACCAACTACGCCATCTACCCCAATGAGATGCCGCAGAGCGCGGTACAGCTCAAGGTCGACCGTTCCGGGCGTGTCACCGTCTTCTCGGGCCAGAACGAGATCGGCCAGGGCGCCGACCAGCTGTTGCGGGTCATCGTCGCCGACGAGCTGGGCCTCGATTACGGCGCCATCCGGGTGGTGAGCGGCGATACGGATCTCTCTCCGGTCGATCTCGGTGCCTACTCGTCGCGCGGAACCTTCATGAATGGCAACGCGGCCTTGATGGCGGCACGCAACGTGAAGCGAAAGCTCCGCACCGCCGTCGCCGAGCATTTCGAGTGTGAGCTCGAAGAAGTGACGGTCACGCGAGGCTATTGGGTGCACCGCGACGACCCGAAGCGGTCGGTGACGGTCACCGAGGCCATCCAGCTCGCCGAAGCGAAGTACGGCACGCTGGGCACGGTGGGCCACTACAACACGCCCAAGCTCGGTGGCGATTACCGCGGCGGCACCATTGGCGCCTCTCCCGCCTATTCGTTCACCGCCCACGTTGCGGAGGTGAAGGTCGACACGGAGACGGGTGAGGTCCTCATCGAGAAGATCTGGGTCGCCCACGACTGTGGCAAGGCCATCGTCCCCATCATCGTACGTGGCCAGATGGAGGGCAGCGCCTACATGGGCGCGGCGGAGTCGGTGTTGGAGGAGCACGTCATTCGGCCCGACGGGCTGCACCGCGGTCCCTCTTTGCTCGACTATCGCCTCCCCACCACCCTCGACACCCCTGACCTGGAGGCGCTCATCGTCGAGTCGAACGACCCCGAGGGTCCGCTCGGCGCCAAAGAAGCCGGTGAAGGCCCCCTCCATCCCAGCATCCCCGCCGTCGCCAACGCCATCTACGATGCGGTGGGCATCCGCCTCCACCACCTGCCCTTCACACCGGCCAAGGTCCTGCGCGCCCTGCGCGAGAAGGAACGCCAACAGGACCGCGACGCCGCCCAGTAGGGGTCGTCCAGGAGTCGAAGCGCCATGCTGCCTCTGCCCATCTTTCAGCACCACGCCCCCCGCACCCTCGAAGAAGTGGTGGCCCTTCTCGGCACCCACGGCGCCGACGCACGGCTCATCGCTGGCGGCACCGATCTACTGCCCAACATGAAGCACGGGCTCGTCGAGCCCGAGCACCTCATCTCGCTCGCAGCCGTCGACGAGCTCCGGGGGATCGCCATCACGGACGACCACCTCGTCGTGGGCGCCATGACCACGCTCGACGTCATCGCCGGAGATGCACGCGTTCGCGAGCACGCGGCGGGTTTTGCGGAAGCCTGCGGACTCGTAGGAGGCCCGCACCACCGCCGCATGGGCACCCTCGGGGGCAACGTCTGCCTCGATACGCGCTGCGTCTACTACAACCAGACCTACTTCTGGCGGCAGTCCCTCGGGTTCTGCCTCAAGAAAGACGGCACCCAGTGCCACGTGGTCAGCTCGGGCAAGAACTGTGTCGCCGCCGCCTCCAACGACAGCGCCTCCACCCTCATGGTGCTGGGTGGCATCATCGAGCTGAGGGGCCCGAAGGGGGCACGTAGCGTGGCCGCCGACGACTTCTACACCCCGGACGGGATCTACAACACCGTCAAAGGGCGTGATGAGATCGTCACCGGGGTTCGTATCCCCCTCCGCAAGGGGCGCAGCAGCGCCTACGAGAAGCTACGGCGTCGCGCCTCCATCGACTACCCGGCGCTGAGCGTGGCCGTGCGCATCGATCGGGACGCAGAGGGAGCGATCGAAGATGCCGACCTGGTGGTCTCCGCACTCGCCTCCCGCCCCAAGCGGATCAAAGCCGCAGGACGGCACCTCCGCGGCGTCGACGGGGATGCGCTACCGGGCGCGATCCAGGCCGCCGCAGAGGCCGCCTACAAGGGCAGCAAGCCGCTCACCAACATCGACCAGGACCCGGAGTGGCGTCGCGAGATGGCGAGGGTGCTGGTACGCAAAGCGCTGACGCGGGCGACGACGAGCTGATAGCCTGAAGACATGCGGCGGGGGCTCATCCTCGGCTTCGTGTTGCTCGGGATTCTGGGCTGCCCGAGCCACGACGAGGCGGATGATGACGACAGCGCGCAAGGCGGCGGTGGAACCGCCGTAGCGTGTCCGCCCAGCGAAGCCCCACAACCCGACGGAAGCTGCTTGGCGCCTGGTGTGCAACCCAACGGGTGCCCCGCGGGTGAAGGCTTCGTCGAGGGCACGGGGTGCGTCGCGGCGGGCATTCAGCGCGACGGCTGCCCAGCCGGCGAGGTCGGCACGGGAGACGGCGCCTGTGAGCCTGCGGGGATCCCTCCGGGCGCCTGCGGAGCGGGGTTCACGCACGATGGCGATGTGGGATGCGACCCCGTCCTCCCGGCCGCAACCTGCGCCACCGGCGAGGTCGCTTTCCTCGGGGAAACCACCTGCCACGCCGTGCGGTCCTGCGGCGCGGCGCCATGGGGCGGCATCCCCACTCCTACCCTCTACGTCGACGACGACGCAGCTGGCGGGGGCAACGGTAGCGCAGGGGCCCCCTACGCAACGATTCAAGCCGCCGTCGACGCCGCCACTGCCGGCGACGTCATCGCCATCGCCGACGGCGTCTACGCCGAAGACGTCGTCGTCGACCTGCCGGTCACGCTCTTCGGCCTCTGTCCCGACCTGGTCACCATCGACGGCACCGCAGCCGCGGTCACCTTCGGCCCGGGAGCGAATGGGGCCGCGTTGCGCGCGGTGTCGGTCACCGGGAGCGGGGTCGGGGTCGACATCCGGGGTGCCGTGGACGTGCGCCTCGAAGAGCTGCGCGTGCACGACACGGTGGGCGACGGCATCGCCGTGTTCGACGCTCAGCCCGCCAGCGGCGTGACCATCCGCGACGTGCTCGTCGAGGACGTGATGCACCACGGCGTCTACCTCTCCGGCTGCGATGCCGACGTGGCCCGGCTGGTGGTGCGTGGCACCGTGGGCGTGCCCAACCAGGGATGGGGCCTCACGGTGCTGGAGGACGAGACCACCCTCGAGCGGGCTCGAGCCCAGCTCGAGTCCGTGGTGCTCGACGACAACGCCGAGGTTGGTTTTTTCATCCAATCCGCCGACGTGACGGCGCGCGGGCTCGTCGTGCGCGACATGCGACCGAGCGCGACCAACCGCTTCGGCCGGGGCCTGTCGATCCAGGGGATCCCCAACACCACGGGCACGGCCGTCGTCGACATCACCGACCTGTACGTCGACGGCGCCCGCGATGCGGGCTTGCTCAACGTGGCATCCGACGTGACCCTGGAGAACGCGGTCATCCGAAACGTGCAGACCGACGCCGTGACGATGCAGCGCGGCGCAGGGATCGGCATCATCGACATCGCGCCCGATGCCGATCGCCCGCGACTCGACCTTCGTCGGGCCCTCATCGAGAACGCGACCGAGAACGGCCTCTCGCTCGCCGCTGGCGACAGCACGGTGACCGGCGTCGTGGTGCGCGACATCCAGCCCCTCCCGGGTGGTGCCCGTGGCAACGGGATCACCCTCCAGTACAACGTGCTCACTCAGCGCCGGGGAAGCGGCACCTTCCGCGGCGTGGTGGTTCAACGCGCGAGCGAGACCGGGTTGTTGGTCTCCGGCTCGGACGCGGTCGTGCAGGGCCTCGTGGTCGAGGACACCATCGCGTCCCCCATCTATCCGCCGTCGGGCACCGCCATCGCTGCCCAAGACGACAACCTGGTGCCGGCCAAGCTCACCCTCACGGGGAGCCGGGTCGAGCGGGCGCGCGTGACCGGGGTCTTCGCCCTCGGGGCCACCTATGACATCGAGCGGGTGCTCGTGCGCGACGTCCTGCCTCAGCTCGAAGCTGGCACCTTCGGTCGGGGCATGGGCTTGCAATCCAACCAGCTCACCGGTGCGGGTTCCGAAGGCCGGGTCGTCGGCTGTCTCGTGGAACGCACCCACGAAACCGGCGTCTTCGTGGCTGGCAGTCGCACGACGCTCGAAGGGATCCTCGTCCGCGACATCGAGCCCGCGGCGGCCACCGGCTACGGGGGGCGCGGGATCAGCGTCCAGGTGAACCAGCTCCAGGGCACCGTCTCCGACGCCACCATCGCCTACTGCGATGTGAGCGGAGTGAAGGAGACGGGAATCTTCGTGAGCGGCGGTCCCTCACGGCTCACCGGGCTTCGGGTGGCGGGTGTCGACGTCGTTCAGTCGGATCAGTTCGGCGATGGGCTCACGCTCCTGCACGATCCTGCCGCCCCGACCGACGTGGTCCTGAGCCACTCGCTGCTGACGTCGAGCGCGCGAGCCGGGGTGGCAAACTTCGGGTGCAAGCTCGCCCTCGGCAACACCGCCATCGCGTGTCACGCCTTTCCCCTCAACGGCGAGGTGTTCGAGGGGGTGCCCTTCCTCTTCGTCGACGACGGCGACAACGTGTGCGGATGTGACGGCGCCGAAGACACCTGCCGGGCCGTCTCCAGCATGCTCGCCCCTCCGAGCAAGCTCGGCGACGGCGAGCTCTGATCGGTGTTTGATCGCGATCGGCGGCTCGCGCGATCGCAGCGATCGCGATCACCCTCGACGCCCCATAAGCCACCGTAATCACATCAACGAGGAGCTGGTCTGAGCCTTGCGATGTCTCCGGACAACCCCAGCCGGAGCCAACGCCCATGACCCAGTCCGCCACCGAAGACACGTCCGTCATCCTCTCTCTCCGTGAGCTCGCGGCGCTCGAAGATGAGCGCATTCAAGAGGAGGAGGCCGCCCAAGCCGCAGCTCGCGCCGAGGCCGAACGTCGACGTGCCGAGGCGGAGGCCGCGGTTCGGGAGGCCGAGGAGGCGCGGCGCCAGGCGGAAGCATCTGCGAGGGCCGAGGCGGCACGGCGAGAGGCCGAGGAGGAGGCGCGCCGCGAAACCATCCGGCTCGCCGAAGTGGAGCGCGTTCGGGTGGAGACCCAGGCCGCCGTGGCGCGAGAGATGGCGGAGCGTGAAGCGGAGCACCAGCGCAAGCTCGCTGCCCTCGAGAACGACGTGGAGCGGCGACGGCTTCGTCGCTTCGGTACCGTGGGTGTGGTGTTGACCCTGCTCATCGGGGGCGGTGCCACCGCCAGCGCCGTGAGTCACTTCCAGAGCCTCCGCCAACAGCACGACCAGAACATGTTCCAGCTCAGCAACGAGACGGAGCAGCTGCTGCGCGACCGGCACGACGCCCTCGAACAGCTCAACAACCGGCTCTCCACCGCGGCTGGACGCCTCGAGCGCGACGAGCGGATCCGCTCCGAGCTCGCGGCTACGCGCGACGCGGTCGCGACGGCGCGCCGCCAGCTCGACGAGCACCACCCCACGAGCGGCCAGCTCGATCGGTACGAGGAAGCCCTCGGCGACTTCAGCCGAGAGGTCTCGAGGCAGCAACGTCGCAGTCGCTACGCCGAGCTCGAGACGGTGCGCCAGACGCTCATGCTCAAGGTGAAGGATCGCAAGGACCTGCCGCGCGACTGGCGCGAAGCCAAAGCCACGGCCGAAGCGGCTCGGAACCGGGTCGACGCCTACGACCCGGAGGCCGATGCCCTCGGTGCCTACGACCACGCGCTCGAGAAGCTCGCGCTCGCGGCGGTGGGTCTCGAGCCTCTCGCGGGCACGGTGCCCACCTACCGAGCCCCCACGAATTCGAGTCGTGCCACCACCACGAAAGCAGATCCCGGTGACCCCACCTCGGGGTGCTCGGGCAAGGTCGGCGACCCCCTCTGTGGCCTGACCCCCTGAGAACTGACGACGCCGGACCGTTCGGCCTATGCTCGGACGGCATGACGAATGCGCCCACCACGGCCGTGCATCGGGGGCCGGAGCGGCCACGCGGCCCGGCCGGTCGCCCGGCCCTGGTGTGTGTGTACCCGCAGGCTCGGGCGCTACCCCTGCCCGACTCGGGACTGCAGGTCGGCCGCGCTTGGCTCGCGGGGGCGGGGCTCGCCGACGGCGAGGTCTCCGGCGCCCACCTCGCCTTCGACCGCACCGGGGGGCGGCTGAGGCTGGAAGACGTCGGCTCCCGCAACGGCACCTGGCTCGGCGGGCAGCGCCTGTCGCCGAACGAACCCGTCGACGTACCCGATGGCGCCGTGTTGAGGCTCGGCCGCACCCTCTTCGTGATCCGCCACGCGCTCGAAGGCTCGCTCGACCCCGACCCTCCCCTCGGTGCCATGGTGGGACCCTTCGGGCTCCGCAGCGTAGGACGCACCCTGGAAGGGATCGCGCGGCAAGGCCCCCGCACGGTGCTCATCGAGGGCGAGACGGGTACGGGTAAGGAGCTCTGCGCCCGCGCGGTGGCCCAAGCCCTCGACCGCGCCGAGCCCTACGGCCCGGTCAACGTCGCGTCCGTAGCGTCGGGGGTCTTCGAGTCGCAGCTCTTCGGGCACGTCGCAGGTGCCTTCTCTGGTGCAGGCGAGCGGGCCGACGGCATCGTGAAGAGTCACGACGGCGGTACCGTCTTCCTCGACGAGATCGGCGAGCTGGCGCTCGACCTCCAAGCCAAGCTGCTGCGCCTGGTCGACAACCGCGAGCTGATGCCGGTGGGCGCGGCCCGTGCAACCGAGGTCGACGTCCTGCTGCTCGCTGCCACCCACCGCGACCTCGAGGCCATGTCGGCAGCGGGGACCTTCCGCCCCGACCTCTACGCCCGCTTCGCGGCGGCTCGCGTGAGACTGCCGGCGCTCCGGGATCGCCCCGAGGACGTCTTCGCACTCGCGCTCCACCTCGCCGAGCTCGACGGTCACGCCATGCCGACCGATGCCGTGGAAGTCGAAGCCGTCGAGCGGCTCTGCCTGAGCCCCTGGCCCCGCAACGTTCGTCAGCTACGCGCCACCCTGGCCGCAGCCGCGCGCGAAGATGCGGCCCCCGGCCTGCGCCTGTGGTCCCTCGAGCGCCAGCTGGGCCCCGCTCCAGCGGCGACCACCACCCTCACCGTAGCCGCGGTCGAGGCATCGCTCGAGGCCCACGGCGGCAACGTGACCGCGGCCGCATCGTCCCTCGGGATCAGCCGGGGCAAGCTCCTGCGCTTTCGCAAGAAGCACGATATCTAGGTTCGAGGTTCACGGTTCGAGGCTCGAGGTTCGCCCACGCCAGAGCGACCAGAGTGCCACCGCACACCAGACCCCTTCGAGCACGACGAAGGGAAAGAAGCGCAGCAGGTACGAGGCGAAGCAAGACAGCCCTGCCCCGACCACGTTGGCAAGGTGGTAGCGCCAGTCATCACTTGCCATCCGTTCCGTGACCGTTAGGTAGTAGGCCCCGAGAAGGAGGGTCACCCCCATCGTCGCGACGATTTCCGCTCCCGTCATCTGCACAGCGTGCAGTGCCACGAGGGGCTGCTGATCGGTAGTGTGCCGGGGTCGAGACCTCCGCCTTTTCACCACATAGTGGCCTTGTCTCAGATACGGCTGTTAACGTTCGAACAAGGGACACGATCGCCTCTGCGACCGTTCCTACGCGTGAAATTCGCGTCACTTGGTTTGCCTGTACGAAGGAGAATTCTCCATGCAAGGACGTAAGCTGACCGCCTTGGCGGCGGCCGCGCTCCTCGAGGGGCTCTTGGCGCTCGGCCCGTGCCGAACCGCCGCGGCCCAACCCACCGTCGCCGACCCGACCGCGATCGCGAGCGAGCAAGCAACGCGCGATGTGACGCCCATCCCCCGCGGACAAGGCGCCATCCTGGTCCCCGCCCTATCGGGCGGGCAGCTCGAGCCGCCGGTACAGGTCTACGCCGAGGGTGTTCTCGTGGCACAGGGCCGCACGGGGGGCCGAATCATCGTGCCCCCGGGCCGCTACGACGTCGTGGTGGGCCTCGGCGCCGAAGCCGCACGTCCCCGCGTCGCCGTCGACGTGAAGGCGGGAGAAACGGAGGCGGTCAAGCCCTTCTTCGGAGCCGTCAGGGTTCAGGTGGTCGACGAGGGGCAAACCCCCATCCCTCGCACCTACGTGCTGCAATCCGTCGACCGGCAGACCGTCTACGGGCCGGTGACGACGGAACCCAGTGAAAAGGGCCCACCGCCACAGACGTGGTTGCTACCGCCGGGACGCTACCGCCTCGCCCTCGGCTCCGATCCCGACGCTAGCGAGGGTGTCATCTCCTTCTCCCTCCATCCGAGCGAGTTGCTGCGCTACCGACTCGTGGCCGATGGCAGCGACCTCTTGCGCGCAGACCTCGCGGACACCGACGTCAAGGTCGACCCGAGCATCCTGAGGCTGCGGTGGGTACTCGGAGGCTCCGTCGCCTTCGACAGTCGCAACACTCAGATGCTGCAGGAGGGCAGAGAGTTCCTCATCGGCACGCTGTTCAACGAGCTCGAGGTCGGCGTGGACACAGGTCCTCACCTCGCCTTGTTCAGCCTCGACGCCAACCAAACCGTGGCCTGGCTCGACAGCGAGTACGGCGCCGACATCCCCCTCCGCAACCTCGACAGCCGGGCCGAAGCCGAATTGCTCTACATCGCCCGCCTGGGGAGGGTCTTCGGCCCCTACGCCCGCGCGAAGGGCACGACGAGCTACCTCGAGCAGCACTACATCCCGGGCGAAGACATCCTCATCGACACCTTCGACGAAGACGGCAACCTCGTCGATGAAACCGAAGCCTCCGCCTTCGACCGCGTGCGGCTCTACGAAGCGGGTCGCCCCGTCGTGCTCCAACAGGGAGTCGGCGTTAGCGTGACGCCCGTCGACGAAGAGGTCTTCGACCTCGGGTTCCGGGTCGGCGCCAGCGCCCGCCAGGCCTTCTACGACGGTGGTCGATTCGTCGACGAACAAGTCGACGGCCGACTCTCCTTGGTGCGGATCGACGACCGACGTGAGTTCGGCGCTGAGGCGACGGGCCAGCTAGGCCTACGCATTGGCCGGTACGTCAACCTCCAGAGCGAATTCGACAGCTTCTACCCGACGAAGCTCTTCGCCGGCGACATCAAGCGATTCCCCTTCCGTTGGAAGAACCGCCTCAACCTAGGGGTCTCGGACTACGTTTCGACCACCTACAGCTTCCTCTTGGCCCGTGACGAAGTCGTGATCAGTCGACTTCAATACGTGCACAACATCTCCCTCACCCTGCAAGCGAGGGTCTTCTGATGGCTATTCGATACGCTCTCCTCCTCGCCGCCATGATGACGGCGGCATGTGGACCACCATCTCACCTCGCCACCGCCGACGACGTGCCCCAGATGGCGCCGAGTGAACGGCGAGAGGTCTTGGCCTCATCGTTGGCGGAGCTCTCATCGAATCCGCGGGCCGACGATGTACGGGCCGAGCTCGACCGCTCCAAGACGTGGCTGGCGCAAGCCGAACGCCTCACCGCTGAGGACGAAGAACCAGAACGAGTGACCTTGCTGCTCGACGCCGTCGAGGCCCATCTCGGCGCCATCAAGGCCCATTACGCTCGGGCACGCGCCGAAGAGAGCTACGCAACCCTGCGCGAGCGTGTGGAGGAGAACCCATGAAACGGACCATTGGTTGGCTTTCCCCGGCCCTACTCGCCGTGCTCACTGGGTGCGCGACGGCACCCAAGCCCAAGGCGCTCGACGACGCAGAGCGACTGCTCGTCGGGCCCAACGCGGCCACGCTGAAACAAGAGCGCCCCGAGCTCCTGAGCGAGGCCGAAGAGCTGCTTCGGCGCGCCAAGCAGGCTCACGAGAACGGCGACACCGACGACGCCGTCGTGCTCGCCCACACCTCCGCCGCACGCTACCGCATGGCGCAGGACCTGGTGGGCGCCGCGCGAGCCCAGGTGCTCGCTGCACGGCTGAGCGCCTCGATGAGCCCCGATGAGCAGCGACAGGTCGAGACCGACCGCTTCCTCGCCCTCGCCGAGCGCATCGACGCCCTCGTCGCGAAGCTCGCCGAGTCGAAGCGAGACACGCCGCCCGATCCCCTCGAGGGTGAGGCCAAGGCTGCCCTCCTCGAGGCACGCGAGAAGCAGTCGGAGGCCATCGGGCAAGACGTGCCCCGGCTCGCACCGACCATCTATGCCGAGGCTGCTTCGCACATCGCTTCCGCCCTCGAGTCCCTGGAGCTGAGGAGCTTTCAGGTCTCGTTGCGTGAGAGTCGGCGCGCCCTCGCCGGTTTCGAGAAGGCCATGGCCGAGGCGAGCAAGCCGAAGGAGGCTGCGCCCGACGAGGCGCCCGCCGAGCCCGACCAGAGCCTGGCCAAGCGCGCCGAGCAGGCCATCACCCGAGCCCGCGTCGCGCAGGCACGGGCCGCCGCCGTCCCCGGCGCGAACGCAACCCCTGACTTCGCGGGGGGAAGCTCCCTCCTCGATGCTGCGGTCAGCAGCTACGAGGGCGAGGTCTACGACGAGGCGAGGTCACTCGCGCAGGACGCCAAACGAAACTTCGAAGCCGCGGCCAAGACCAAGCCTGCCCCCAAGCTCGAGAACGGCGGCACCTTCACCGCCGCCCCGGCCGGCCTCGAGAAGCGCACCGAGGACATGCTCGTCGAACTGCAGCTGCGACGTGCGGAGCTCATCGGTCAGGGTAGTGACGACACCTGCCGCGCCGCCTTCGGCGAATTCCAGGCCATCGTAGAGCTCGCCAAGGAGCGGCTGGAGAAGAAGGACGTGCTCCGAGCATGGGAGTTCGCCATCCGCGCTCAGGAGCGCATCAAGCGTTGCGAGCGCAGCATGGGCGTTCCCGAAACCCCCGCCGCGCCCGCCGCCCCCGCGGAAGACCCTGCGCTCCGTGCGGCTGCGCTGTCCGCGCTCCAGGCGGCCCGCGTCGAGCTCGCGTCGGCGCGCCGACGCGATCCTCGCAGCACCCTCCTCACCGCGGGACAGGGCCTCCTCAACAGCGCCCAGAAAGCCTTCGAGAAGGGCGGCTACAGCGAAACGTCGGCCCTCGCCGGACAAGCGCAGCAGATCCTGCGCTCGGTTCGCGAAGCGGTGGCTACCCAACCCTCCCCCGCCCCCGTGACCCCCGCGCCGGCCCCCAAGGCACCCGAGGCACCCGAGGCACCCAAGGCCGCCTCGGCCGCCGAGCGCCGTGCGCGCTACGCGGTAACGCGCGCCGAAGACGCCCAGCTTGGAGCCCTCGAGCGCGGCGCGTCGACCGAGAGTATGGCTGCCCCCGATCGACTGCTGACCCAGGCCACCAAGAGCCTGGATGGCAAGCAGTGGGACCGCGCCGCCCGACTCGCGTCGCGGGCCCGCGGCCAGTTCAACCGGCTCGCTCAGAAGCAGCCGTCGCAGACCCCTGCGCCGGCGGGTCCGGCCCCCGACTGCCGCCTGGCCAAGGCCGAGGTCGACCGGCTGAGCACCGCCCTCACCAGCGGCCAGCGCATGGACGCGAGCCGTCGGCGCAGTGCCCGCTCGCTCTACGAGGCCGCCCGACGCGAGCTCGATGCCGAGCGCTGTAGCTCGGCCCTGTCGCTCGCGATCGAAGCCCGGCAGCTCGCCCTTCCCGGGGCCAAGCCGGCCAAGCCAGCTCCCGCCCCCACGGGACCCGACGCGCGCCCCCTCCCCGCCGACGGAGGCGACGGCCCCGTGCACGGCGCGCCCTGGGAGCAGGCCTACAGCGCCATCGAGCGCGCGGGACAGGTCCGCGACGAAGTGCGCGACGGGGTGAAGGGCGAAGCCGCCACCACCTTCAACCTCGGCATCGCCGCCCTAGACCGTGCCCGTGCGGCCTATCGCGCCGGTCGCTACGACGAAGCCCTGCGCGAAGCCGAGCTTGCCGAGCGCAGCTTCGAGCGTGCTCACTCGAAAGCGCCCCAGCTCGCCGACGGCGACAACGACCGTGTCGACGTGGGTCGCGAGCCCTCCGCCACCAAGCCAAGCCCCAAGCGCACCCCGCGCGTGGTGCCCGGTGGGGGGGAGCCATGGCGCAAGCCCTACTTCGTCGTCTACCGCGCCCTCGAGCTGCGCGACCAGGCCCGCAAGAAGGTCACCGACGACACCAAGGCCAAGCTCGAGAGCGGAGAGAAGGCCCTCGCCGCGTCGCGCAAGCTCTGGGACGAAGAGAACTTCGCAGCTGCCGCCACCCAGGCACGCAAGGCCCAAAAGCTCTTCGCCGAGGTGATCGCCGCCGGCAAGACGACGACCTCGAAGAAGCCGAGCGAGCCCAAGAAGCCAGCCGGCGAGCCCAAGAAGCCCGAGGAGAAAGCGCCACCGGAGGCCACCCGCGAAGAAGCCGACGCCGCGCTTCGGGAGGCGAAGGTCGTGCAGAAGCTATGCGGCCGCGACGCCTGCGCCGACCGCGACTTCGAAGCGCTCACGCGGGCGGAGGAGGCCATCGCGTCGGCGCAGTCCGCCTTCGACGAGAAGCGCTACGGCTACACCGTGAGCCTCGCCGAGAAAGCGACGGAGTCGCTCAACGAGATCTTGGCCAAGCCCCGCAAGTCGAAGGACCCGCCAAAGATCGACCCGAAGCTGAAGTCGGAGGCCGAAGAGGCCATCGCTGAGGCCGAGATCCAGCAGAAGCTCTGCGGCTCGCGAAACTGCGAGAAGATCGACCTCGAAGCGTGGCTGCTCGCGCAGAAGGACTTCTCGGCCGCCAAGTCTGCCCGTGCCGACGGCGACTTCGAACGTGCAACCCGCCTCGCCAAACAGGCCGACACGGCATTCCGCGCCATCGAAAAGACGGCACCCACCTTCGTCATCCCTGACGACGCGAGCCAGGTAAAGCGGTCCGGTGACCAGCTCTATCTCACGCCGGCCATCTCGTTCGGCTCGGGCAGCGCCACCATCACGCCTGCGAGCATGGCCTCGGTGGAAGCCCTGGCCAAGGTGCTCAAGGAGAATGCCGACCAGCTCGAGAAGGTGAACCTCATCGGCTTCACCGACAACTCGGGCAATGCGGCCCTCAACAAGCAGCTCTCGGCCCGTCGGGCCAAGGCGGTGCGTGAAGCCCTCATCCGACTCGGCGTTCCAGCCAACCTGCTCACCGCCGAAGGACGCGGCCAGGAGTCGCCCATCGCCGACAATGGAACCGCTGAAGGACGCAAAGCCAACCGCCGGGTGGAACTTCGCTTCACCCTCGTGAAAGGGACGCCATGAATCGCCCTGCACTGACCACACTGTCCCTCGCCGCCGCATTGCTATCGGCGAGCCCCGCCTTGGCCAAGACCGACGAGGTCCCCAACCCCTTCGACGACTACGAGCGAGGAGAGAAGCTTGCGGAGGTCGAAGACCCCAATGCTCCATCTTCGGGGTCGCAAGGGGTGTATCGCGTCGAGGCTGGAACCTGGTCGGCCGGCGCTGGCTTTCAGTTCGCCTACACCAATACGTCCAACGGCGTGCTCGTGGGCGGCGACGAATCGTCGGAGACGATGTTCACGCGACTGCTTCTCACCGGGAAGTACTTCATCGTCGACAACGTCGTGCTCACGCGCGAGAATGGTCGCAATTCTACCGAGACGGGCTTCCTCATGGAGGCGACCGCCTTCTACCACTACCCGATCGGTGAAGGATTCGGGCTCGCGCCCGGTCTGGGGCTCGGCTTCTACGCCGGAGGCAGCGACCGCGACCTCCTCCTCCCCAATGGCAACCTCGCCAACGAGAACACCTCCACCGTCGGGTTCAGCGGCACGCTCCATCTCACGGCCGCCTACCAGCCCCACCCCAACTGGCGCGTTCGTAGCGGATTCGCCATCGGCATCCTCGCCGGCAGTGAACGGGTCAGCTCGCAGGAAACCTCCCTGTCCTCGCGCGCCGTGCACATCAGCCTCCCGCTCGAAGTCGTCTACGTGTTCTGACCATGTTGCACCGAAACATCTTCCTCCTCCTCGCCACCCTCTGTGCCGTCGCCGCTTGCGGCAATGACGAGCGCCCCCGTAGCTCCAGCGCGGGCGGCGCCGGCGGCACCGGGGGCGCGACCGCGACCAGCAGCAGCAGCAGCAGCACTGGGGCCACCGGCGGCGCGGGCGGGACGACGGCGGCCACCGGCAGCGCAGGCGGAACGACAGCCTCCGCCGGAGGCGCTGGTGGTTCGGGCAGTGCAGGCGGCGCCGGCGGCTCAGGCGGCTCAGGCGGCAGCTGACTCAACCGCCGGACGACCACGCGCAGCGAAAGCCGATGTTGTGTCCACGCCCGCGGCGAGCACCGGGGTGGCGCCGCGTGACGCGCACGTCGTTGGGATCGGGAAGGTCCCATCCGCCCCCGCGCAAGACGCGGCGCGAGTCCCCACAGTCGAGGTTGTCGTAGGGACAGTACGGGCTGTTGGTCCACTCCCAGACGTTCCCCGAGAGGTCGAGAATTCCGTAGGGCGACGCGCCTTCGGGGAAGCGGCCCACCGTCGACGTGCCCGCGGCGCCGTCGTCGCCGTCGTACATCTTGGGATAGGCCTCCTCGACGCCGACCTCAGCCCGAAGCCGGGTCAGCTCCGCGCTACACTCCTGTCCACACGCATTGACGCGCTCGTGGCTGGGCGAGGCTCCGCCCCAAGGATAGGGTCGCGCGTCGTCGCCCCGCGCCGCGAGCTCCCACTCCTCTTCGCGGGGTAGGCGCGTGCCCTGAGCGGCACAGTAGGCCTGGGCCTGGTGCCAGTTGAGACAGTTGATGGGGTGGTCGTCGCGCCCATCGGCGCCACCATTGCAGAAGCGGCTCCAGAAGCTCTGCGTCCGGGGGGTGATGCCCTCCCAGCTCACCGTCGTCGGTGCAGCTTCGCAGGTCGCGCAGGCGGCATAGGCCCCCACCGTGACCTCGGTGCGATCGAGGCAGAAGGAGGCCACCTCGACCTCGTGCACCGGCGTCTCGTCGGTTCGGGTCTCGGCGCTCGGCTCCGCCCCCATGCCGAAACGCCCTCCCTCGACGTACACCATGCCCGGCGGGCACTCGCCCTCCGGGTAGCTCAGGACGGGTCCCAGGTTCGGCGATGAGCTCGATGCGGTCGGCGCCGGGCTCGGGGAGGATGGTTCGGCCGCGAGCCGCATCGCTGCGACGCCGCCTCCGACGGCGACGAGCCCGGCGCCGAAAGTCGCCCAGCGACGCCAGCGCGCCCTTTCGCCACGGACCACGGGAACCGCGATGGAGCTTTCCGTCGCTCCTTCAGCCGGCCCCGCGGAGGTGACGGTGCCCGAAGCCGGCGACGCGGCGGCCGGTGTGGCTGGCGCCGTCGTCGCATGGGCCACCTCGTTCGGGTCGGGGGTGAGCGCGAATGCCTCTTCGCTGGGCGGCTCGATCGCGAGGAAGGCCTCCGCCATGGCCTCGGCGGACGAGAACCGGTCGTCGGGGGGCAGCGCGAGCGCCTTCGCGAGCCAGTGATCGACCTCGGGCGGCAGCCCCGGACGCAGCTCACGCGCCGGCGTGTAGAGCCCACGGAGCACGGCGGCCCCCACGGCCACGAACGATCCTCCCACGAAGGGCAGCTGCCCGGTGAGAGCCTGGTAGGTGACGATACCGAGCGACCAGAGGTCGGCGCGGTGGTCGACGTCGCTACGGCCTTCGAGCTGCTCCGGGCTCATGTAGGGGGGCGAGCCGATGACGGTCCCCGTCTCGGTGAGCCCGGTGCCATCGGGCACCTGACTGTCTTCGCTCACGACCTTCGCCACGCCGAAGTCGAGCACCTTCACCGCGAGGCCGTCGCCGTCGCCCTCGAGCACGAAGATGTTCTGGGGCTTGATGTCGCGGTGCACGATGCCGAGCCGGTGGGCGCTGCTGAGCGCCTTGGCGACTTGTTCGACCAGGAGCCGAACCCTTCGAAATGACAGGGTGGAGGACTGCAGGAGCTGCCCGAGCGACACGCCGGACAACCTCTCCATGACGATGTAGGGCGTGTCCTCCGCGACGCCATAATCCTTGATCTGCACCACGTGGGGGCAGGTGATGCGGGCGGCGGCCTTGGCCTCGCGCGCAAAACGCTGGCGGAGGCGAGGATCGGCGGCGGCGCGCTCGGGCCGGATGAACTTGACCGCCACCTCGGTGTCGAGCGCGAGGTGACGGGCGAGCCACACGCTGCCCATGCCGCCTTGGCCGAGGGGCACCTCGAGGCGGAGCTTGTCTGAGACGACCGCGCCGGGTGACAGCTCCAACACCACCGCCGAGTCTACCAAACCGCCGGCGGCGTGGCTTGGGCGTCCATGTGCTCTCGACGCCTACGTCCAACCACTTGATCGCGATTGCGCGTTGAAGACGCCGGCGAGGCGTCACAGGATGCGACAGATGGCCTCGTCGTCGCCAGAGCGATACCGGCTCCTGGACGATCCTCCGGTGATCGTCGCCCAGGATTGGCCGAGCATCATGCTGCACGTCGAGCGCGGTCACGCCGTCGAGCCGGGCGAGCGCGACAAGTACCCCGACCAGAGCATCTTCCTCGACGGCGTCTACACGGGTCCCGCCTTCCTCGACAACGAGCGGCGTCAGTACTCCCTCGACCACCACGCCGGTTGTGTACGCGCCTTCACCCTCGCCACCTGCGAGCAGGCCACGGTCATGCTGATGCAGGGCCTGCCCCTGTGGGAAGGCGAGTGGCACGTCTACGTCAACGAGCCCGACCTCGACGCCATGCTCGCGGCCTGGGTGCTGATGAACCACCACGCCCTGACCCACGACGACTACGCCATGCTCCGCAAGGCCATGCCGCTGATCCGGGTCGAAGGTGTGATCGATGCCTATGGCTTCGACAAGGCGCTCTTGTCCGGCCTCCCGCGCAGGATCTACGAGGCCCACAAGAAGCGCATCGACAAGCTCAGGGCCGAAGAGAAGCGCCTGCGCAACGAAGGCGGCTGGGACACGGTCGACGTTCAGACCTTCAGCCTCGGTCTGCTCGAGCGGCTCGACGCCGACCTGTTTCCGCGGGGCCTGCCGCGGTCGGGTGGCATCGAGACGCAAGACCAAGCTGCCCTCCCCTCCCGAAAGGTCGCCGTGCTCGTGCGCTCGACGCTCGGGATCTACGAGGTGGAGGAGCAGCTCAAGGAGCCGTACAAAGGCGAGCTCGCCGCCATCGTGCTGGACAAGGGCGACGGGCGAATGACGCTGCGTCTCGCCGATGCCTTCCTGCCCAAGAACCTCCGCGACGTATATGGCGCCCTCAACCAAAGCGACCCCAACGTCGAGGGCGAGGACGGCAACGCGTGGGGCGGGAGCGACGACATCGGGGGCTCTCCTCGTCGCACCGGCTCGGGCCTGAGCGGCAAGCAGGTGCTCGACGTGGTCTCGTCCGTCTTTCGCGGAAACGACGAGCCCGCGGCGCCGGCCGCACAGGCACCCGAAGAATCCCCCGCCGACCCCGGGTGAAGGCGTGCCAGGCTGTGCCTGTCCCTGAGACGTCCGGGTGGGACGATCAGGGCTGGTGGACGACAAGCACCTGAAACATGGTCGTCGTGGCCATGGCACATCCGGTGCTTAAGACATGGAGCATGAACAAGAAGAACAGCTCCATCTGGAAGCAGATCCGTGACCTCTTTCGCCCGCCGAGGGTCAAGACCGTACGCAACTCGGGGAAGTAGCGGTCACCGGTCGAGGGCACGGCGAAGCTGCATCGCCTCCCCCAGAAGCCGCAACGGCGACGCCAGGTCGGCGCCCCGCACCGTCAATGTGTCGACGCGCAGCCCCTGGCGCTGACACCGAATGAGGAGCTCGGTCGCGAAGACGTCGCTGTCGGTCGCGCAGCGCTCGGCGATCGGCGCCACGATCGCCCGTCGAAAAGCGATGAGGCCGCTCGGTGCGGCCTCGAAGCCGACGCCCCAGCGAAAGAGCTGCTGGTAGACCCGGTCCATGGGCTCGGTCGCGGGATTGGGTTGGGCACGTCCCACGACCACGTCGCTGCCATCGAGACGCAGCCGATCGACGGCACGGCCGATGAAGTCGACGTCGCCGAGCCCGACCGCGTCGCAGACGACGTAGCGGCCGCGAGCTGCGGCGATGGCGCGACGTTGGGCCATACCGGGGCTGACCGGGCCCACGCAGAAGCTGTGCACCTCGGGAAACTGCGCGCTCAGCTGGCCGGCCACGCGCGCCGTGCGGTCGGTCGAGCCATGCTCGGCGAGGAAGAGCTCCGCTTCGAAATCGGCCTCGAGGAGTCGGCCGCGTAGGCCGACGACGAGCGCCTCGAGACGAGCTTCGGCGTCGTGCACGGGCAGCACGATCGAGACTTCGGGAAGGTCGGTCACAGCCGGGCCGGTGTAGCGTCAACCGACGCGATCGGCTAGGCGTAATGTCCCCCAAACGCCATGCCGATCCCCCGCCGAACGTCCGTCAAACCCCAAGGCCGCATCCTCTATCTCACCGAAGACGCTGACGCACTGAAGCGCCAGCTCGGTGGCGAAAAGCTCGAGACGCGACCCGATCCCGAAACCCTCATCGACAACATCTCGACAGACGAGATCACGCCGGGTTGGGTTTGTTACTACTACGACGAGACCTTGGCCCGTTACTCGCTGGTCGGGCTGCGTGGTGGCCACATCGAACGGGACGCGCTGAAGTCGGGGGGCTTCTCGGTCATCGTGAGCGGGCGGAGCAAGGGCTGCGGCTCCTCGCGGGAGACGGCGCCCTACTCCGAGCGCGAGGCGGGGATTCAGGTCGTCGTCGCTCGCAACATCGAGAAGATCTACGGACAGAACTGTCAGAACATCGGCCTGCTCACGACAACCGACTTCTCCATCCTCGACCGCATCGAAGCCGGCGAGGAGATCCCGATCGGCGAGTTCACCAAGGGCCTCGACCCCATCAGCCGCGACGTCGTCGAGTACGGCGGGCTCTTCAACTACAACAAGGCGCGCCTTGCTGGTGAGGTCTCGCCGCCTGCGGTCGACACGCCCAAGCGCCCGATGACCCTCGCCGAGAAGATCATCGCGCGTCACGTCATCGTCGACGCCAAGACCGACACCATCGGCGTCGACGCCGTCAAGCCCGGCGACAGCCTCTTCGTGCGCACCGACGTGCGCTTCAGCCACGAGTACGTCACGCCCATGGCCGAGTCGCTCTTCGTGGCGGGCATCGGCGCCGACACGCCGGTGAAGGACCCCGGGAGCGTCTTTGCCTTCCGCGACCACCTCACCTTCCTCGACCGCGTGATGAGCAAGAAGCACGTGGAGATGGGCCTCAAGGAGCAGGCGACCAAGCTCAAGGTGGTTCAGCAGGGCTGGGCCGAGCGCAACGGGGTCAAGCTCTTCGGCGAGGTCGAGCGCAACGGCCAGACCGTGGGCAGCGAAGCCATCTGCCACAACAAGGTCATCGAGGAGCTCGCCATGCCCGGCGACGTGGTCCTCGGCACCGACTCCCACACCTGCATGGCCGGCTCCCTCGGTGCCTTCGCGTTTGGCGTCGGCTCCACCGACATGGCCAACGCTTGGTTCACCAAAGACGTGCGTGTGGCCGTGCCCCAGTCGGTGCGGTTCGAGCTGACCGGTAAGCTCCGTCCCGGTGTTACGGCCAAGGACGTGATGCTCTACCTGCTGTCGCAACCGTTCTGGCGCAGCGGCGACGGCATCGGCAAGGTGCTCGAGTTCGCCGGCGACGGCGTGCGTGGCATGGAGCTCGACGAGCGGTCCACGCTCACCAACATGGCCGTCGAGGCGGGTGGCTTCACCGGCATCATCGAGGCCGACGAGGTCGTCGTCGACTACCTCGTGAAGCAGCGCGGCCTCGACGCCGAGACGGTTCGCAGCCGCATCGTCGCCGCCGACCCCGACGCCGAGTACGCCCACCGCTTCGAGATCGATCTCTCCTCCATCGAGCCCATGGTGGCGACGCCGGGCGATCCCCGCAACGGCGTGCCCCTCAAGAACCTCGAGGAGAAGAATGGCGGCGAGGTGAAGATCGACATCGCCTACGGCGGCTCCTGCACGGGCGGCAAGAAGGCCGACATGGACATGTACCACGCGGTCCTCAAGGCCGCGCTCGACCGCGGCGACAAACTCGCCGACGGCGTGCAGCTCTACATCCAGTTCGGCTCGCAGATCATCCGCGACTACGCCATCGAGCAGGGCTACGTGGACACCTTCGAGAAGATGGGCGTGCAGCTCGTCGACCCCTCCTGCGGCGCCTGCATCAAGGCCGGTCCTGGCGTGAGCCAAACGCCGGACGAGGTGACGGTGTCCGCCATCAACCGCAACTTCCCCGGCCGCAGCGGCCCCGGCCAGGTCTACCTGGCGAGCCCGCTCGTGGTCGCCGCGAGCGCCCTCGCGGGGAAAATCGTCGCGCCTCGCGCCGAGGCGTGATGCGTCGGGCGGCCCTGATCTCGGTCGCGCCCAGCGCCTTCTTGGGCATCCTTCTGGGCGTCCTCACCGGATGCGGTGACTTCGAAATCGATCCGGCCGCCGCGGCCACGCACCTGTCGACCCAGTGGGCACCGGTGGTGAGCGAGCTCGACGAGCCCGCCATCACCGACGCGGTTCACCAGCCGGAGTGCTGGGACGCCCCCGTCGATGCGCCACTCGTGGAGCCTGAGCTCGACGCCACCACGCTCGAAGCACGCTACCGCGACGACCCCTCGAGCCTAGGCTCCGCCTCCATTGGGAGTCCCACCCGTGGAGCGCTCCGGGGCGGGGTCGAGCTCTCGAGCAGCTCCGCCGTCGACGTCGTGACGCCCCTGTACAACTGGGGGACGGCTCGGGTGGTGGCTTCGATCGAACGCGCTGCGCGACGGGTGGAGTGTCGCTTCCCGAATCACCCTCCGCTGCGCGTCGGGAGCATCAGCCGCAAGCGCGGCGGGCACCTTCGCCCCCACCGCAGTCACCAATCCGGCCTCGATGCCGACCTCGGCTACTTCTACACCGACGGCTCGACCTGGTATCGGCGTGCCACGGCCGACAACCTCGATCGCGCCGCCACCCTCACCCTGCTCGACGCCCTCTACGACGGCGGCGACGTCGAGTACCTCTTCGTGGATCGAAGTGTGAAGGCCCTGCTGCGCGAGTACGCAGAGACGCATCGGCCCGACCTGCTCGAGCCCCTCTTCGACGGCAAGCCGCCAAACGCGCCGCTGATTCGACATGCCCGCGGGCACGATACCCACCTCCACGTGCGCTTCTTCGACGAAGCGGCCCAGGAGAATGCCCGACGCCTCATACCCGTGCTCATCCGCCATGAGCCCCGCCTCGCCCTCCAGATGCGCTGGCGTTGAAACACGCGACGACGGGGCTCGTCCCCGGACGCGTCAGTCGACCAGCGCGATGTCGCTCGGCACGGCAGGAGAGTTGATGTCGGCCCCAAAGCGATCGTCGAGAAGGGAGAGGTTGCCGCTGCGATCATCGTAGATGAGTCCCAACGGGGTCGCCGTGCGCACATAGACCGAGTAGCCCGCTCCGGTCGAGGCGCTCCTATGGTGCGAGGCGAGCTCGAAGGGGTCCTCGGGCAACACGAGCGACGCGTCGGGGACGGACGAAGCCGAGAGGGTCCCGGGGTCCTCGTAGGCGTATAGCTTCGGGTCGTGCGGCGCTTGAGCATCGGTGCGGCAGGCACCGACGACGACGGCCCGGGCGCCAACCGTCAGCGAGCATGCCTCCGCCATGTCGTTGGGCAAGGGGATCGTGATGTCGGGCGCGCCGAGGATGGGCGTCTGCTCCGCGGGTTCGCCTGGCTCGAGGTCACGCCAGATGTGGAGCTCCCCCGCTCCTGCGCACCCGCTGCAATCAGACGTGATCCCGTAGAGGCTTCGCTCGTGCACCTGTAGGGCGGGATAGGTCGCATCTCCCGGGAGATCGGCCAGCAAGGCCATGCTCTTGTCCCAGCGTCGAAGCTCGATCTGGATCAGGCCATCGGTGGTACTCGCAATCACCGAGCGCACGCCCGGTAGCACCGCCCATGACGATATGGCGGGCGTGCTCTCGTAAACCGACCACGGACCCCCGACGCTGCCGGTGGGCGACCAATGCAGGCCGTTGCTCGGAACGCCGTTCCCGAGCGCAACACCGGTCGTGAGCATCCACAGCCCATCGTCCTCATCGGCTCCCAAGGGACCCGCGAGTTGCGAGGACGAGCCAATCGGCTCGAGCTGCAGCGTCGCATCGACGAAACCACCGGACCCATCGAGATTGACGAAGTGGTCGAACTGGCGGAATGCCACCTCAGAGACGGCACTCGTGAGCGCCACCACGATATGCGGGCCACGCTGCGTGACTGCACGGGGCACGCCGTCGGGCAGTGCATACGCCGTGTGGTTGAGCAGCGGCCCATAGTCGGCGACCTCCAGGTAGCCGGTCATGCCGTTCTCGTGCACCACCATGAGAGTGGGCCCTACAGGGTCAGCCGCGCTGCCACCCGTGCCCGCGCCACCCGCCGCCGTGCTCGTCGTGTTCGAAGATGCACCACCACCGCCTCCCGTTCCTTCCGGACCGTCGATGGCTTGAAGGGTCGTATCGCCTCCGCACGCGGCCAACAAGCCCACGGTGAGCATCCCCGAGACAAGTGAAGTCTTCATGAAGGGAGAGTCCCCAATGCCGCCTCACACGGCTCAGATTTCGTCGAACGCCACGGCGTCACCATGGCGACCCTCGCAATGGCAACGCAAGCCCCCCGTAGACGTGAACGGCCGGCCACGCATACCCGCCAATCGAGGCATCGGCAATGGTGAGGTCGACGCGCGGCAGGGCGACGCCCACGCGTCCGCCCACCACCACCGTGAGCCATGACGTTGCGGCGTACCCCAAGCTCGCACCACCGAACAGCCACCCGAGGTGACCGCTCGCGCGTGCACTGCGAAACGGAGGAACGGCGCGCCCCACGAGCTGTATCCACTGCCATGATGCGCCCACCTGTGGCACCAACGACCAGTGAGCACCCGGCAGCAGATCCCATCCGAGGTGTGCACCGAGATGCCCCGTCGTGGCAACGAGATCGCCGCGAGCGTCCTCGGCCGTCACGGTAGCCATCGGCCATGCGGTGAACAGGGATACCTCGAGTGCGCTGAAGGGATGGGTACGCGCTTCGACGGAGAGCATTCCCATCGTGGGCAGCGGCCCCGGTGATAGCGCCGCAGTGGGAGCGACCACCAGCTCAGCCCACGGCGGCGGCAATGGGGGTTCCGTGCCCGACAGAGGCGCCGGCGTGAAAGGCTTTGGGGCCTCAGGCGCCGGCAGCGCATCTACCTGGGGTTCTGGCAGCGAGGGCGCTACCTCGGCTGGTATCGATGTTGGGCTCGTTGGAGCGGGAGGCTCTGGACTCAGGGTCAATTCGGCACGAAGCACCTCTGCCACCTGTCGGGCGAGCGCGTCATCGGCGCCCTCGGTGGCCCTGGGGTCGGAGGCGTAGCTTCGGAGGCGCAGGTCGCGCGCGGTCCAGATCGTGACGCTGCGGGGAGCATTGGTGAGGCGCACCACCGCGTCGACGGGGTCGTCTTCGACGACATCGAGCCCCGCTGCGCGCAGCTCCGCTTCGACCAAAGCGCGGAGGGGCGCGAGTGCAACGGTCGTCGGCAGCACCTGCACCCGCGGCCTCTCCGCCGCATACGCGGGCGGAACCAGGAGCGTGAGCAGCACGCTAGCGATGAAGAATCTTACGAGCGAGAGCGGCATGCGGGCCGTCGGGGTGGTGGCGCAGATAGTCCTCCGCGGCGGCGCGCGCGTCACCCCGTCGTTGGGCGAGCTCGAGCAGGCGTCCACGCGCCGAAGCGGCGAGCCCACCCCCGCTCGCTTCGACCAGAGCGGTGCGGAACCACCGTTCGGCTTCGGCCCCATTGGCCGAGAAGCTGACGCTTCCGAGGGCAAAGGCCGCTTCTGCCGCGGCGGCGGTACCGGGGAAGCGCTCACGTAGGCGTAGGTACACGCGGCTGGCCGCCGCGGGGTGACCGCTCAATCGCGCCACCGTGGCGAGCCGTAACATCGCGCCCGCGTCGAGGGCGGCGAGCTCCCGATCGAGGTGGGGGGCGACCGCTGCATAAGCTGCGTCGTTGTCGCCCGCCGCGGCAGCGGTTTGCCACGAAGGAAGCGCAGAGGGTGTAGGCGTCACGACAGCCTTTGGAGCCGGTGGCACTGCGACGGTGGCAGACGGAATCGGGGTCGTGGGCACCGTCGCGCGGGGCAGCACGAGCTGCTCGCCTGCGCGCACCGTCGTGGGCGCGAGCTCGGGCCCGGTGACGCGCACCGTACCTTCGTGCATCACCAAGGTGAATCGCGGTGGCGTCCAGGTGAGGTCGAAGGCGGTGCCGGTGACCTCCACCCGGTAGGGCCCGGCATCGAACGACCATCGTCCGCCACGACTGACCACCGACGCATAGAGCGACCCATGCTCGAGGGTCAGGTCGGCGCCACGCTCATCGAGCCGAGTCACCGCGGCCTTCGCGCCCGGCTTCAGGGTGACCCGCGTTCCGTCGGCGAAGTCCACCGAGCGCGGCGCATCGGACGCCGCAACATAGGGTCCGAGACGCACGGAAGCGGGGCTCGTGAAGCGGTCGGCGACCGTGAGAACCATGAGCGTGAGCGCCGCCACCGCGAAGGCGATGGGCCAGGCTGGGCGGCGCTGTGGCACCGCACGGCGAGCGAAGAGCGCGCGGTAGGCCCGAGCCTGGTTTCGTTCCCCTCGGCGGTCGGCATCCTGCCGCTCGCCGATGGCCCTGCCCAACGCTGCGAATCGATTCACGACGGCCACCGCTCCCCCCGTTCGAGCCAGTCGACCAAAGCCTCGTCGCGCCGAGCGCGCGCTGCGAAGAGCTCCTCCGCCTTGCGCAGCCGTCGCTTGATGGTGGCCAGAGACACGCCAACGCTCTCGGCGACGTCGGTCAGCTCCAACTGGTCGAGGTGCCGCAGTGCAAAGGCGATGCGGAGGTCCGCCCCCATGGTGTCGAGGATGCGGTAGGTGGCCTGCATGGCGGCCCGCACCTCGTCATCTTCGTCGACATGCTCCACCTCCGGCACCTCCTCGGGTGGAAAGAAGCGCAGCCAGCGACGACGGCTGCGGCTGCGGATCTTCTTGCGGGCGGTGGCCACGGTGATCTGGCCCACCCACCCCGGCATCGCCGCGGGTTCTCGCAGGTGACCGAGGTTGCGAAACACTTCGAGGAACACCTCCTGCATCACGTCGGCCAGCTCCGGATCACGTCCGAGGATCCGGTACAACCGGCGCTCCACGCCATCGACGAAACGGTGAAACAGGGCCTCCTGGGCCGCGACATCCCCCGCCAGTGCCTCCGGCACCAGCTGCTCCAGCGGCCGCGACGACCGAAAGGCATGGATGACCTCGGCTTCTTCACCCTCCTCGGGCGCCAGGTCTTCTGCGGGGGAAACCGCCACGGGGAAGAAGTACCCGCCCGCGCCCCCGACGGCTCACAAATCGACCCTCTTAGGCCATCTCGCGCTCGTCCTCTCCTCGTAGGAGTCCTCCGCTTCGTGAGGTCGAGAACGAGGTCGAGAACGAGGTCGAGAACGAGGTCGAGAACGAGGTCGAGAACGAGGACGAGAACGAGGTCGAGAACGAGGTCGAGAACGAGGTCGAGAACGAGGTCGAGAACGAGAACGAGGTCGAGAACGAGAACGAGAACGAGAACGAGAACGAGGTCGAGAACGAGGTCGAGGTCGGGTTCGTGCTCCCACGCACATACCCTGCGCCAGACCGCGTGTCGTCGCGCCCTCGGAGACGCTACCCTTCAGACTTCTGCCGAGGCCACAAGAAATGCCCGACGAACCCGCAACCTTCACTGGATGGTCGCTGGAGCCCACTCGCGTGTTGGCCATCCTCATGCTCGCGTGGTTGGCCTACCGCATCATCTCTCGTGTCACCGCACCGTGGCGTCTATTTCGAGCGGGGCGCTATCAGGAGTTGAAAGCGCACTACGCCACCTACCTGCAATCATCTCACATGTGGTCGATGGAAGACGCCGGCCGACTTGGCATGGCCGCTTGTGACCTCCTTCTCGAAGATGTGGAGGCCGCAAAGCAGCAACTAGAGCAACTCGACGACGAAAGACTCTCATCCCCATATCGGTATAGCCTCGACGTGTTGTGGAGCAGCATTCTCCTCCTCGAAGGTGGTGACCCGAGAGAGATCTGCCGCCGCGTGCGAAGCGCTCGAGAGTGCTGGGACTCGCCAGACCTCGAGCTGACGGAGGCGCTCGCATGGCTGCGCCTCGGACGCGTTCAGGACGCGCGCCACCGACTCGAAGCGGTTGAGGCCAACCTGGGTAACGAGCTGAACGCTGGAGCGACGCGAAAGGGCACCGTGCTTCTGCTACGCGATCCCCGCTTGACGGCGCAGTCGGTCCTGCTCCTGCGCGGATGGCTATGGGCGCTTCTCGACGACGTCGAGCGAGCGCGGCCACTTCTGGATGAGGCCACTCGAGGGCCCGTAGGACCGTCGCGAACGAAGGCCCAAGAGCTCTTGAAGACGATGCCCTCTCGAGTTCCTCACCAGATGAGCGGAACGAGTCGATAGCGGGCACAGGACACCGCGACGAGAACAGTGATCGAGAGCGCAGACCTCCGGACGACATCTTAGCCATGGGAGCACCCACGGCGTGCGTCCAGTCGCCCCCAACGGCTTGCCCCCGCGTGCGCGCCGCTCGCCTCAGCTGACCGTCACCTCGGCTGTCTGCGCCGCGCCGAACAAGAAGCCGGGTCACGCGTAGCGGCGTTCGATGCGGAGACCGAACGGCGCCTCGGTGAGCTCGAGATACGGGCGCCCGTCTCCCCCTGCCGGCGGGAAGGCGAAGGTCCCCGTATTGGCGTAGCGGTCACCGAGGGCCTCGCGGTGGGTGTGACCGAAGATCACCAGTTCGGCGTCGGTGCGCTCGAGGATCCCGCGGGCAGCCTGTTCGAGATGCTCGACCACCGTGCCGCGGTAGCGGTTGTGGCCCTGGAGCCAGCTCAGGGTCATGAGCATGCCGCCGAGCGTCGCCAGGCTCGTCCCGGCCATGGGGCGGCCGCGTAGCGCCAGGCTTGCGCCGCTGCCTAGCAGCAGCGATGCCAGCACCCGGTCGAGGTAGAGCCGGGCAAAGGTCTTGGGCCAGCTCTCGAGGGTGCTTGGAACCCCGCCCGCGAAGACCGCCTCGACGGTGGACAGGGGCACGCCCGCGTCTTCGGCGAAGCGAGCCATGCGCTCGGCCCCCACAGACCTCTCGTGGTGGGCGCGATAGAGGGGGCCCGCCTTGGCGAGGGCAGCGAATGCCGCGTGGAAGTAGCGGTAGATGACGTAGGGCGCGCGCGTCCCGTACCAGCTGAACGCCGCGATGAAGAGGTTGAGCGGGGTCCCGTCGTTGGCTTGGAGGTAGCGGTGGGCCTGCGTCGGGTGCACGAACTCGGAGGAGAAGTGCACCCCCAGACTCGCTTCGCCCACCACCAACGGATGCGCGGGTGCGTTGTCGGGGTCGTAGAAGTGGCCGTGCTCGACGTGGAGCCCGCCATCGCGAATGAACCATGGCCGAGAGTGGATGCGATGGCGCACCCCCGGATCGAGTCCGACCGCATCGGCCACGGCCGGACCGAGGTCGTCGCGACCGAGATCGGCATCGTGGTTGCCGCTCAAGAGCAGCACTTCCGTGCCGTGCTCGACCGCCTCTCCGAGTGCGCGACGCACGATGGGGTGCGCGTCGAGCACGGCCGCGATCGCCTCGCGGCGCTCGGCCTTCGGGGCGTCGGTCGCAAGGTCGAAGAAATCCCCGGCCACGATGACCCGATCACCTCGGTGGTGCTCCAGCAGGCGCGCGAGCGCCTCCGCCAGCGTGGGGGCGCTGTGGCGGGTGAGGTGGAGGTCTCCGAGAACGACGGTGCCCATGACGCACCCAACTTACACGCTCAAGGCGGCCCGGGGTCGGCGAAGCGGGGATCGGTCATCACCGTGGTGTCGGTCAGCGCCCCGAGGAAGGCGAGCAGGGCCGCCTTCTCCCGGTCGGTCATCTCGAAGCCCGCGATGAAGTCGTTCTTGTAGGGGTTGTCCTTGCCGTCGCCAGCGTAGGGACCACTCTCGATGAGCCGCCCGCCGCGTGCGTAGTGATCGAGCACTTCTTCGAGGGTGGCGATGGACCCATCGTGCATGTAGGGAGCGGTCAGCGCCACGTTACGCAGCGACGGGGGCCTGAACTTGCCCATGTCGGCAGGGTCGCCGGTGAAGATGAACAACCCCTGATTGTCGAGCGGGTAGCCCCCTTCCCCGTCGATGTCGTAGAGGCCGTTGTTGAAAAAGGCGGACTGGTCGAAGACGTTGCCGTCGTGATCGACGGCCGTGGAGAGGTTGAAGCCGCCATGACAGTGGAAGCACTCGAACTTCTCCGAGAAGAAGAGCGCGATGCCCTCGCGCGCCTCGGCATCGAGGGCCTCGGTGTCACCGGCGAGGTAGCGGTCGTAGGGCGAATCGGCCGACACGATGGTGCGCTCGAAGCTCGCGATCGCCTGGGTCACCTGGTCGACGGTGAACAGCTCTTCCGCGTCGGGATAGGCCGCTTCGAAGAGCGCTTGATATCCCGCATCGGCGGCGAGGCGCTCACGCATGGTGTCCCCGTCGAGCCCGAGCTCGACGGGGTCCTCGCCGAACATCGGTGTCAGGGCCTGCTCGTCAAGCCGACGCACCACCGGATTGGCCCAGTTGAAGGTGGGCACGTAGGCCACGTTCACCAGACCCATGGCGTTGCGCGGGTGCTCCTGTTCGGTGGAACCGACCGCGACCGGGAGCCCGTCGGTGAAAGCGAGCTCCTGCAGGTGGCAGGATGCACAGGCCTGGGTCTGGTTGCCGCTCAGACGCTGGTCGTAGAAGAGGTGGTGGCCCAGTGTGACCTTCTCGACCGTCATCGGGTTGTCGTCGGGCACCACCGGAGCCGGGAAGCCCTCGGGGAGGTCCCACGCCCATGCCTGCGGCGAGCTCGCATCACCAGAGCAACCAAGTGTGCCAGCGACGAGGACGATCGAGGCCGTCCGCAGGGTCTGATGCGGCCAACCGCTCATGCTCTACATCGTGGTCGCTGGGCCCACGAGGTCAACCCATCATTGTCCGGCCTCGAAAGCCGTCTGCGTGCCCGCGCCGGCTCCGTCCCACGGGAGGCCGAGATTCTGGAAGTAGGGCTCGCAGTCGGGGTCGGCCGGCGCAGCCATGCAACCCGGAGGCGTGTCCATGGTGTTCGTCTCGAGGTCGACCCCATCGAGCATCGCAGCGAGGTCGAAGACCACGCCCGACGCGGTTGGGTCGAAGCCATCGATCGCCACCTCGACGCGATTGGGGTTGCCGCAGGTGGTGACGTTGCCGCTCATGTCGCCATCGCAAGCAGTGCTGCCGAGGTGGAAGCGCCAGGCGTCGAGTCCCGCCGTCGAGCCTTCGACCCGCATGAACTTGTAGCCCCCGTTCCAGTTCCACCACATGCTGGTGAGGTTGAGCGGTGCGGGCGCGGTGGCCGAGTCGGCGTGGTTGACGTCGAAGGGCACGCCGAAGCCGTTGCGCACGTTGTATTCGCGGTTGGCGAGAACCGGCGAGTCCACGGTGATCACCAGCGCCTCGGCTCCCGCCCGTGCGGCCCTGTCCGCCACGGCGTAGCTCGCTTCGCGCTCGTCCCAGACGTAGAGTTGCAGCCAGAACCCGGAGGTGGCCACCTCGGCCACCTTCTCGGGCGGGGTTGGGCCGTCATACGGGCAATCGGTCACGCAAGAAACATACCCTCGAACCGGCAGATCGATGTGGCGCGCAGCCTCAAGGATCGGGACGAAGCGTTCGATGGACTCAGCAATGGTCGCATTGATGTTGGCTTTCGAGAACCCTTCAGACGCTGATGCAAACACCGCAATCTCATCTGCCTTGGCTGCCAAAGCATCCTCATATCCACGCATATTCGGCGTCAGCGCCGCATAGCGTACGCCCCCGGCCCGCGTGATCCCGGCCAGAACCGCACCGCTGCCCGCCATCTGTGGCACCCATTTCGGTGAGACATAGCTTGCAAC
>JAUHZF010000457.1 GCA_030426145.1 Polyangia bacterium | reverse complement strand
GATCGATCATGAAGAAGATCATCGTCGTGGGCGTAGGAGCGCTCGGCTCACACGTCGTCCAGTTCATTCGCAGCATTCCGCAGATCGCGGTCACGGTCATCGACTGTGATCGTGTCGAGCAGAAGAACGTCTTGTCTCAGTTCCACCCCAAGCAGGCGGTGGGGCGCGGCAAGGTGCTCGCCATTCAGCAGACCATGAGCTTCCTCTTCAGTCGGCGCCTGGTCACGGTTCCCCACCGGCTCACGGCCGACAACGTGGAGACCCTGCTGAAGGATGCCGACCTTCTCGTGGATTGCCTCGACAATGCTGAGGCCCGTGGGCTCATGCAGCGCTATGCGCGACGCCACGAGGTGCCTTGTGTGCACGGCGCGCTCTCGGCCGACGGTTCCTTCGCACGCGTCATCTGGGACCCCCAGTTCGACATCGACGAAGAGCCGAGCGAGGGGGCCGCCACCTGCGAGAACGGGGAGCACCTCCCCTTCATCGCGGCTACGGCAGCGCACCTCGCGCTCGCCATCCAGCGCCACCTCGAAGCAGGCGTGCAGGTGGGTTTCACCCTCCACCCCGGAGGCGTGACCACCACCTGAACCTCCCCCGAGTGCCCCGACGAGAGTCGGGGCGCTCACCTGGAGAGAAAATTCGTTCGGAACGGACACCGGCTCGAAACCGGTCGGCACCGCCAGGTGTGGGGTTCGACTCCTCTTCTCTCTGCTGTCTCCACCTGAATGCGCACACACGCAAACGTAACGATAACGGCCATAATGTAGCTAGGCTCGGGCGACCGATCCGGTGATGGCGGTTGGAGGGGGTCACGCACCCTTTCCTCGCGGGGCGAACGGCGCGTCGTCGTCATGACGATGCACAATGTGCCGGCTGAGTCGTCTCTTGGGGCGGCTCTTTTGACGAAGACCCGCGCATTTTCTCGGAGGCCTTGGAGAGAGACCGGATCTGGGATCCGCGCCGGCTTGAAACCGGAAGGCACCGTCAGGTGTGGGGTTCGACTCCTCGTCTCTCCGCCGCGAAGCGTTCAGCGCCAACGTGCTCACACGCAGTAGCTCATTCGGTAGAGCATCCGACTTCTTTTCGGACGGTAGTGGGTTCGAACCCCACCTCAAACAACCATCAGCTCGTCTTCTCGAGCGCTTCGCGACTCATGAAGGGCGCCCGCCTCGGGGGCTCTCGGCGGTTCGAACCCGCTGCCCTTCGCCCCTTCGCTCCACTGGCCGATCTTACACGCAATTGTAGGTTCGAATCCTGCCACCCCGACCATGACGGGGTGTAGCCAAATGGAAAAGGCAATAGCTCGTAACGCTATCGAATAACCAGCTCGGCTCCTCGAGCGAAGGAAACTGGAGAGTGACCGGATCTGGGATCCGCACCGGTTGGAAGCCGGTCGGCACGTCACACGTGTGAGGTTCGACTCCTCCGCTCTCCGCCGTGTCCACCTCGTTCGAGCTTACACGCTTCGGGTTCGACTCCCGTCTCCGCACGCCGGAGGGCTGTCCCGTGGTGGGACGTCAGTTTTGGGAACTGGTTAGCTCAACAACCAGCTCGACACCTCGGACACGACATGGAGAACGCAGTGAGGTCGGTCCTCACGCGTGGCTGCTAACCACGTTGCGCGAGCAGCGTATCGGTTCGATTCCGACGTTCTCCGCCGACGCGTCCATCGCTCTCGAGCTTACACGCGAGATGCCGGTGCAAATCCGGCCAGCCCCGCCATATGGGGCTGTCGTCTAATAGCAAGACACCCGACTGTTCATCGGTATGGATCCAGCTCGGACCCCTCGGACGCGTCAAATTCTACTCTGCCGTGGCAGTCGTTGCGGCGGGCGATGAAGCATATCGAGCGAGGGTCTCGTCGAGCTGTTCAGGGGTGAGGGGCTTCTGCAGGACCCGGGCGCCGAGGGCGTCGACCCGCAGTCGCTCTTCTCCGGTGAAGACACCGCCGGTGATGAGCACCACCCGTTCGGCCTGGCTCGGCTTGTCCTTGGCGAGCTGCGTCAAGAACTCGGTGCCCGAGATGCCGGGCATCATGACGTCACAGAGCACGAGGTCGTAGCCCTCGGAGGTGCAGGCGTCGAGCCCCCGCTCGCCGTCGCTCGCGAGCGTGACTTCGTGGTCGGCCAGGGAACGCCGCAGGGAGCGCCGGACCATGGGGTCGTCGTCGATGACGAGGATGCGCATCCGACGTTTCACCACCGAATGCGGGGTGGGGGTGGTCGGCGTCTCTGCTGGCTTGGCGGTGGATGGGGCCGTGAGAGGAAGCCGGATGGTGGCGCGCGCGCCGACCTCGCGCCCTTCGAGCGAGAGCTCGCCGTGCAGCGCCTGGATGATGCCATGGCAGATCGAGAGGCCGAGACCCGTGCCCTTGCCCACGGGTTTGGTGGTGAAGAAGGGCTCGAGCAAACGCTTCTGATTCTCGGCCGGAATACCGCAACCGGTGTCGTCGATGGTGACGACGAGGTCGCTTCCGTGGGTGGTGGCGCGCACGGTGATGCGGTGGTCGCGACGGGGTGCCTCTTCGATGGCGTGGTTCGCGTTGATGAGCACGTTGACGAGCACCTGGATGATGTCGTCCTCGGAGCCCGCGACGGGGGGCAAGTCGTCATCGACGTGCAAGACGATCTTGGCGCGATGCCGGATTTGGTGGCCGACCAGCTTGACGGCGGTGTCGATGGCACGGCGGATGTCGATCTGGGTGTCGGCGGAGCGTCTCTGGCGCGCGAAGGTGCTCAGGCCCTCCACGATGCGGGCCACGCGCTGCACGCCCTCGTAGGCGTCGTCGAGCATCTCGCGAACCTCGGTGCCTTGGGTCTCTTGGCGCGCGAGGGCGAGGTTGCTCGAGATGTAGGTGAGGGGGTTGTTGATCTCGTGTCCGACGCCGGCGGCGAGGGTGCCGAGGGACGAAAGGCGATCGGCGGTCAGCAGCTTCTGCTCCATCTCCCTGCGCGCCGTCAGGTCGTGAATGATGGCCATCTGCATGGGCAGACCATCGTGCATGATGGCGAGGGCGCGGACCTCTCCCACGAGGGTGCGGCCGTCGCGCGTGACGAAGCGCTCCTCGAAGGAGGCCTTCGGGGGCTCCTCGTCGAGGAGCGCGGAGGACCCCTCGTCGCGAGGAGCGAGCAGGTCTTCGATCGGAGTACCGAGGGGGTCGCCTTCGAATCCCAACCACTCCATTCCGGCGGGGTTGATGAACTCGAGCTGCCCGTGGCGGTGCAGCATGATGGTATCGGGAAGGGCCGTGATGACGTTCAGGGTGTTGTCGAGGGCGACCTCGAGCTCTTGCTGGGTGGCCCGGAGGTCTTCGACGGCCTCGGCGCTGTATTGCTCGAGGGCCACCTGCTTCGAGGCGGCGCTCGCCTGCAGTGAAGCCACGAGAAGCAATGCGCTCACGGCGATGCCGATGTCGGTGACCGACACGGTCGCGAAGACGCCGAGCATCAGCAGGATGTCGTTGATGAGGGCACCGATGAGCACGGTCAACGACAGAAGCACCCAGCGGCGCACGCCGGGATGGTCGGGGCGCTCGGTGCGCCAAAGGCGAACCCCGACATTGCCGAGAACGACGAGGCCATAGACGGCCACCGCGGGAAATAGAGGTCCGGATGCGGCCGCGATCACGTCGTGACCATCGCTGTCGGCGCGGAGGAACGTCTCGTTGCTCACCATGAGCTCACCGACCCACGGAAGCGCAGCGAGGACGGTGGTGCCGATGAAGGCCCAGGGAGGTACCCGCGCCTGGGTGCCCTCTCTGAGGAGCCCGAGGCAGATCGGCACCCAGAGCATGACCACGGTCATCTGGAGTCGAATCGCAGCCACCGCCCAGCCGGGGTCACGCGTGATGCGCTGGCCGTACTGGGCTGCGATGAAGACGACGGCCGTGCCCATGAGCGCGGCGAAGAGGCGGGCGAGGCGCGGGCGGGACAGAAAGCGCCCGATGGTCGGCAGTGCCAGGACTGCGGTGATCAGCGCGCCGACGATCGCCAACCGCGCCATCTGGATGATGTCACCCACCACCATCGATCATGACGCAAATGCGTCACGAAATCAGCGGGGTCACCAGACTTTGCAGGCGTTTTCGGGCACCATCGGGGTGCCTGCTGCGCAGCTGAAAGCCTCGGCGAACTCTTCGGTGTTCTGGATGGAGCCGTTGACCCGATAGTTGGGCTGAGCGTGCGGGTCGGTCTGCGCGCGCAGCCGCTTCAGCTCGTCGGTGTACTTGGAGCACCACACCTGGGCCACCGAGAGGAAGAACTGCTGGTCCTCGGTGTACCCGTCCGCCACGAGGTGCTCGGGGGCATTCTCGCGGAGCGCGCGGTACGCGCGGAAGGCCAGCTTCACTCCACCGGCGTCGGCGATGTTCTCGCCCAGCGTCAGCTTTCCGTTGAGCGTGACGCCGGGCAGCACCTCGAATGCGTCGTACTGCTTCTCGATGCACGCCGTGCGCCCGTCGAATTGCTCGCGGACCTTCGGGGTCCACCAGCTCTTCAGGTTGCCGAAGGCGTCGTATTGCGAACCCTGGTCGTCGAAGCCGTGGGTCAGCTCGTGGCCCACCACCATGCCCATTCCGCCGAGGTTGACGGCGACGGAAGCGTTGGGCTGGAAGAAGGGCGGCTGGAGAATGCCGGCCGGGAAGACCATCTGATTGCGCGACGGGCTGTAGTACGCGTTGACCGTGGGCGGGGTCATGAACCACTCACCGCGGTCGACGGGCTTGCCGATCTTGCCCAGCTCACGCCGCTGCTCGAAGGCGACCGCGCGGTACATGTTGCCGGCGTAGCCCTTCTTCTCGATCGCGAAGTCGTATGACTTCCACTTGCTGGGGTAGCCGATGAGGTAGGCCATCTTCGCGAGCTTGATGCGCGCGGCCTTCTTGGTGTCCGCGTCCATCCAGTCGAGCTCGCCCACACGCTTGTCGAAGGCCGCGCTGATGGCCTTGACCATGGTGAGCACGGCTTCTTTGCTCTCGCCGCTGAAGCGCTTCTCGACGAAGGGTTGGGCGAGTAGCTCGCCGAGGGCGGCGTCGGTGGCCGACACGCAGCGCTTCCACCGCGGCTTGAGCTTCTTCTGTCCCGTGATGCGTTGCGTGAGCGAGAAGCCTTCGTTCACGACCGCCTCGTGCAGGAGCGAGGAGCTGTCGTGCATGAGCTGCCACTCCAGGTAGTGCAGCAGCGCGCCCCGCTTGAGCCCGCGCATGAGCGGTCCGATCTTCTCGATGTATTCGGGGTTGGTGACGCTGATGTCGTCGACCTCGGCCATCGAGGGGTCGAGCGCCTCGAGGTACGCGGCCCAGTCGAAGCCGTTCTTTCGCTCGAGCAGGCCCTTGCGATCGATCTTGTTGTACATGCCCTCTGGATCGCGTCGTGCGACCCGGGTCTTGTGCAGCTCGGCCAGCGCGGTCTCGATCGTCATCACGTCGCTCGCCGCGGTCTTGGCCTCCTCGGCCGAATAGCCGGCGAGGGTCATCATGCGCTCGACGTGGGCGACGTAGAAGGCGCGGAGCTTCTGGTTGTCGTCGTCGTCCTTCAGGTAGTTGTCGCGGTCGGGGAGCCCGAGGCCGCCGTCGTCGAAGACCGCGATGATCTGGGTCGCGTCCTTGTCGTCCTGCTCGCTGCGAACGCGGAAGAAGGGGTAGAGACCGTGCAGGTGCAGCTTGCCGATGACCGCCTCGAGGGACAGCGGGTCGCCGGTCGGCGCGGCCGCCTGAGCCCAAGCATCTCCCTCCACCTTCGTGGGCTTCTTGGGCGTCTCGACGTCGACGCGACGGATGAGCGAACGAAGGAAGGCGATGGGCGCGAGCTTGGTCTCTTCGAGCGAGGCCTCATCCATGCAAGCGCCGTAGAAGGTTCCGAGCTTGGCCTTGGCGCCTTCGGGCGCGCTTCGGCTCTCCTCGAGGATGGTCTTCAGATCGTCGAGGTTCTGGTCGAAGATGACGTTGAAGCTGCGCATCCACCGCGCCTCTTCGGCGGGGATGGTGGTTTTCTTCACCCAGTTGCCGCATGCGAAGCGGTAGAAGTCCTGGCAGGGCTCGACCGTGTCGTCGATGGCCGCCCCGTCGAGGCCGACGTCGGCGAGGGTCACCTTCTTCAGAGGACGCCCGGGCGGCTCTTCGGGGGGACTGTCGATGGGCCGGTTGGAGGCACAGGCCGCGAGAAAGAGGGCTCCGAGGACGCTACCGAGGGTGAGGTGGGCTCGCATGACGACGTTGCCCTACCAAGGTGTGCGGCTGCCGCCTAGAAGGACGCAGCACGAAGGCCACCGAAGCGGTGCTCGAGCGCGAGCCTGACCGAGGCCTGTGAGCCTTGCGGTCAAGAGAAAGCCCTCGAGGTGCAGACCAGCTCGGTGCATCCATCTGGGGGCATGCGCTGTTGCTGGATGGATGCAGTTGGTGCGTCGCGGGGACATGTTTTCGAAGGCTTAGCGGCTGGCACGAGCCTTGTTGTGTAGAGGAGACATGTCGCTGAACCGAACCGTCTGCCTGTTGCCCCTTTGTTTGCTGCTATCGGCCTGTGTGCTCGAGGACGGGGGCGAGACCGACCCCAGCGCGCTCGGCGCGGGGAAGGGCGACCCCGGCGCGGACGACCTCGCCTTCGACCCGGGGGCAGGCGATGAGTGTCTCGACGAGACCACGCAGAACACCTACGGGTTGTGTCTCTGCGATGCCTTCTCGGAGGTGGGCCGGCTGCGGGTGGAGCGCTTGCATGCCGGGATGCCAGCATCGGTCGGTGTGAACGGCTTCACCCGATGGGTGAGCGACGTGAAGGTCGATGGCGGGTGGTTCGGCTATGGGGGCATCCACGCGGTCGCTCAGAGTCGAATCGAAGGCGACGTCTTCACCACGGGCAACTTCGACTGGGTCGGGCGTCAGAGCATTGGTGGCAACCTCTCCGTCGGCGGGAATCTCTCGGGCACGGGCGAGATCGAGGTCGGCGGCGACGTGGCGGTGGGAGGCGACAATCGGCTCGTGGGCTGGGGTGAGGTCGGGGGCGAGGCACC
>JAUHZF010000062.1 GCA_030426145.1 Polyangia bacterium | reverse complement strand
TCTTCGGCCGGGGTGCCAGCTTCGGAAGGTCGACCTCCAGAGGGTCGGCCAGAAGCTGCTCGCCCTCCGGGAGCTGGTTGTCGTTTCGCCCCTCCCGCACCGGGCCAGCGGCGGCGGGTTGCACGAGCTCGGCCAACAGCACCCGCGGGGTGGGCCGCGGTCTGCTGAGTTGAGCCCCAAGACCGATGGCCGCCATCAAGAGCAACCCCAGGCCCAAACCCATGCGGTTCTCCAGAGGCCGGTTCTTCCGCCGAGGCGACACCCCATCCGACGTGGATTCCTCGCGACTCGCCCCCGCGAGCTTGTCCTTCAGCCGAGCAAGGTCGGCATGAGCCTCCCCCAGCTCTGCTTCCAGCTCCTGAATTCGAGCTCGAGCGGCCTCGAGCTCGCCGCGGTAGGCATCCACGACGTCATTGTATCCGCCATCGACACGACGTGCATGGCCATCCCTCCGCACCACGTCATTCGAAACAGACAGGCATCGGTCACGACGGCGATCTCACGTGACTAGGCGCGATGCCATTCACTCGAGGGCCTGAGCGCACGGCCTCGGCCTCGCTTTCGCTCTCGAACCTCGAACCTCGAACCTCGAACCTCGAACCTCGAACCTCGAACCTCGAACCTCGCGTGGGCTTCGGCGTGGCACTGCCGACGCGGAAGGACACGATGGCTGTCGTTGAGGTGCCGCAGGCGCCCCTGCGAGGGTGGAAGGACAGCCATCGTGTCGTTGAGAGGCGCCAGTGTCGACACACCGGACCCAGGACCCTGGCCTACGGGGGGTCCTCGCGACGAGGACGCCGAATAGCGTGTCATGGGTCGGCATGAGCTAGACGACCTCGGAGGATTCCGCCTAGGTTCGGTCGAAGATGCTGAATCGAGTGCTCGAGAAGTTGTTCGGCAAGCACACTCGCAGGCACCCCTTGGTGATTCCGCCCACCGAGTTCGAAGCCGAGCGACTGCTGTCGCATTGGACCCACCTCGTCGATGAAGAGGTCGAGGTTCTGGGCATGAGCTTCTTCGGCGACTGGTTCCTGCGACGGCCTGATGAACACATCGCGCGGCTCGACCTGTTGGAGGGGACCTGCGAACCCATCGCCCCGACCGAGGCGTCGTTTTGGGAGCGCATGGACACCCCGGACATCGAGGACGACTGGCTCGTGGGCGGTCTGGTTCGGGCCCTCGAGTCGGAGGGTGCGATACGCGAAAGGGGCGAGTGTTTTCAATACCGCGTTCACCCACGCCTTGGCGGAAGCTTCGAGCGGTCGAACATCGGGCTGGGGAAGATCGCGGGTTGGCAGCTGTGGTGCGCGCAGCTGCACGCGAAGCTCGACCAGCTCCCAGACGGGACCGTGGTCGTGGGCCTGGAGATGGGGCCGGACGGCGAACTGGAAGTTCGCACCAAGTCTTGAAGCGATAGCCCGGACCCCTGCATGCCTGAGCACCCCGCCGCTCAACGCGGACCGACAGCCCCGGCGGCACGCCTTGCACCAGAAGTGCAGTGCCACCGAGGTGCGAACCGAGCCCTCAGCGACAGACCCAACACTGCATGTGCGGTTGAAGGCGGGGGCTCAGGGCCCTGGCCGGAAGCTGCCGGGTAGGAGCCTCCACGGGCAAGGAGGTGGCAGCCGCCGTGGAGGGGACGTCGAAGGAACGGGTCGGCACGGTGGCGTCGGTCGGCAGGCCGGCGGTGCCCGGGGCGGCGTGGCCGCCGCCTGCGGGGAATGCGCTGCCGCGGCCGTTCATGCCGGGGACGCAGCCGGTGATCAGCGAGGACGAGATGAGGAGCAGGAGAGCAAATGGGGTCGTGTGATTCATGATGTCTTCCTTCCGGGCCGTCGTGGCGCCGTGAGAAAGAGCATCAGCCCTGCACTGCACGCTTCTTTCAGCGCCATGTCACGGTTCGGTCTCCGACCAATCCATCGAAGGAGCTCCACGTCACCACCTCGCGCCGCTCGAAGGTTGTTCTTCGGCCGCTACGGGTCTCTGCGCGTCAGCTGGACGAGCATTGGTGGCGTTGCCCGAGCTCGACGGCGCGAGAGGCCACATGGTGAAAGCGTCCCTTGCTGGGGACTGCCCCCCCCCTGGTGAAGGCGGCTGGCGAGGGATGGTTGGTCGCGCGCGGCCAGCGCGCGACCGGCTCGTGGAAACTCACCGGCGGCTATGGCCACGCCGAGCTGTCGGACACGAAGATGGACGCGGACAACATCATCTCCGAGCTCGACGGCGCGACGGTGAACTACCTCGCCCTTCAGGATCCACCCGCGACCAACGACGCCGCACCACCCGTTGACGATGCGACCCTTGCGGCCAAGGCCGACGCCACGAGCCCCGCCGAGCTGGTCGACGCCGTGCGGCGCTCGGGCGTGAAGGGTCAGTGGCGGGTGCCGGGCCCTCTCGAGGTGTCGATCTGGGGCTACACCATTCTCTTCTTCGACGGCAGCGACCGCCCCCAGACCTTCGGCGCCTTCTTGAGAGATGGTCCTCTCCTCCCGGTACCCGACGATGTGGCGAGCGAGATCCGCGAAGCTGTGCGCCGGATCCTGTCCGGCCTCGACTGAGAATCCATCGACCCGACGAGCCCGCGCCAACCAAAAACGCCAAAAAAGAGGGAAGGTTCCGAGGGGTGAACCGTAGGATGCGGGTGGAGAAGAGGGCAGCACCAGAAGCTCATGCAGCCACATCCACCTCGCGCGCCGTACAACCATGCCCCCCAGGGCCCCTCGCCCCACGCCCCCGCCCCAAAGAAGAAGCGTCCCACCCTCATCATCGTGATGGTGGTGCTGGTCGTACTCATGGGCGGGGCGTTCGTCGCCTACGACCTCACGCGTAGCTTTGGATCCCACGAGACGTCCATAAGCGTCGAAGTCAAAGGGCCCTACGTCGAGGTTCGCGTCTCGCCTCGCGGAGGCCGATTCCAGCCCGGGGAGTCGGTGCGGATCGAGGACCGACTCGTGACCTGCAACGCTGAACACTACTGTTCGGAGTTGTCGGCTAAACTTCCAGCCGAGGCCTTCGAGGTCGGCCGACCATCGCTATCGGTGATGGTGCAGCAAGGAGACGACCGCGAAGAGGCCACGAAGGAGTTCGACCTATCGGCGTCCGCTCATGATCCTTGGCTGGCGGTCACCTGCGGTGCACAGAAGCCCGGCACGCCTCCAGGACCCGCTGCGGCTCGAATCAAAATCGACGGGTTCATCCGTAGCGACACGTTCAAGCGACTACCGAAGGAGAACCCTTTGGGGAACTGCCCCAGCTTCGGGTCAGCCGGATTCAACCTGAACCTCAGCGCCAACATGGATGCCGAGGTCACCGTCGATGGCGAGGCGGTCGAGCTCGACGAGGGGCGAGGCTACTTCTCGGTACCGGTGGTCGAGCTCCTGGGTCAGCTCGTGGTCAAGGACGGTACCATCGACACGAAGCAGGGGGCCGTACGCAAGCTGGTCGTGAGCGTGAAGCGGTCGGGCAAGGAGGAGGTGAAGCACACGTTGGTCGTGGCCATCGACCCCGGCAGCCCCGTTCGCATGGCCGCCTTCGCCGCCCTAAAAACTGCCGCCGCCCAGAAGCAGATGCCGTGGCCCTCGGAAGGCAGCAAAGACAGCCGGAACTACTACGCGTTCTTCAGCGACGAGGTCGAGGTGAGCGACGATGGGAAGAAGCGCAAGCTGTCCGCCCGCCGTCAAACGACGATCGCAGCGCCGGATGGCACGCCATTCCGAGCCGTCACGCGCATTGCCGTGGGGACGCCGACCGACCCCAAGCCCACCTCTTGCCATGGCTATCAAGCCACTGACGGCGGTCCTACGGTGACCAAGGTCATTCTGTTCCAAAGCGCCATGGAGGTGGTCGCCTATGACGGTGATGGCCAAGAGAGCAACCGCCGAACCTTCGCTCGCCCCACCAAGAAGGAGTGTCCGACCCACGTAGCCGGCAAGCGCGACGTGAGTCTGCAGGGTCCGAGTCTCGCGCAGATCGGCGGCTGGCTTCGAACCCTCCGATGATTGGGTCGCCGCACGCCCAGAAGGGCGCGCCACCGGCCATGCGCTTGCCGCGCCCGTCGGCTATTCCGGGCGGGCCTCTCCGAACTCGAGGAGCTCGCTTGCGGATTGACCGACCCGAATCGAAGCATGCAGGCGAAGCCCGTTCTGGCTATCAAAGGATGGGTCCTGAGGCGATGTCGGTAGAAACATGAATCCGAGCGGGTTGGTCTCGGTCTGCACTCCGGATCCGGCAGGCACGAAGCGCAGCCACGAGCCGTAGCTGGCCACGCCGGACCACGTGTCTCCTTCCGCCAGCCCCGTGGCCAGGGTCGAACAGCTGGTGCTGGTCGTGCAGAGCTCGAGCGTTCCCTCGCCCGGCCCGGCATTCATGAACGTGGCGAGCGTCATGCCCGCGGTGAGCCCGGTCCAGTCACTGGAGTCGGATAGACCGCCTAGGGCGCCGAGGGGACCATGCACCGCGACCACGTTGGCGCGTCCGGCCACGAACGCGACGGGTCCCGAGCTGAAGACCGTTTGGTCCTGGTCGTCGATGAGCTCGACGACGTGCGTGCCCTCCTCGATGGATGCAGACAGTCCCCCGATCGCCCCCACGGAAACCCGTACGAAGTCCCCTCCGAAGACGGCTTCGAGTCCATCGATGCGCAAACGCAGGTCGCGGCCGATGTCGGCGTCCGCAGCTGCGCTGAGGTCCGCGGAGAGAAGGAAGGACGCCAGCCCGGCCGAGGCGTCCCCGGAGCTCGGTTGCTCGAGCTCGATGCTGTGGCTCGCCACCCGTTCGGTCGCGCAGGCACTGGTTGTGAGAAGTGCCGCGAGGGTGGCAGCACCGACAACATGTCTGGCAGTTTGCATGAGCGATTGGTGTCCCCAGCCCCCACGACCGGATCAGAAATCTCGGGCTTCGCAGCATTCGGCGGAGAACCCCGCCATGCCATCGACGCATACCGTCGGACGGAGTACCGCAAACACACATGCCCGCCGCGAACACCCCCGGCCCGAGCTTGGGGGACAAGCTCTTCTTGTCCCGGGAGAGATAGAGGGACCCATGGCCGAGCACCACTCCATCCCCCGGCGTACCTACCAGCTCGTCGCCATCGCCACCCTGCCTCTGGCCTTCCTCGGTACCTACGCCCTCGGCCGACCGGTCGCGGCGCTGATCCCCGACGACGCCGAACCGGCGGCCCTGCTCGCCCTCCTCGCCTACGTCCTCATCCTCCTCGCCTGCGTGCTGGTGTGGGGCGTTCTCCTCCTCCCCCTGCGCAACCGCGCCGGCTTCAAGCCCATCGGCAAGGAGCTGTCAGAGATCCGAGCCGGCGGGTTGGCTGAGGCGGTAGCCAAGGAGCGAAGAGCATTGGATGCCTGCGCCGCCGCGAACGACCCGGCCTACCACGCTACCTTTGCCCTCGTCGGCGCACTCCTGAGCCTCGCCTCCGCCGGCCTCACTTGGGCGCTGTGGAGCGACGGATACGTCATGGCCCTACCGGCCACAGCCACCCTCGTGTGCCCCGTCCTCGCCGCCTACCACGCAATCCAATGGCTCCGCTTCCGCTAGGCGTGGAAACGCGGTGGGCAGCCAAGTCGGACCATCCAAACAGCCTCCTGCTGACGCGCGAAGCTGTCCTCGCCCGTCCCTCCGTCAGCTACGAGATCGCGAACGAAAGCATGAGAGCGCACCGAGGGCGGCGCAAACGCCTCGATCGTTGTCGCCTCATCGCCGACGCTCCATCGCTCTCGCTCGACACAGATGGCGGCCACTTCGACGGTGGCACGCGCGGGCACGAGCATGCTGTCCATGAGCCTCCGGTCCTGGGCGCCCACCGCGCACGAGCTGCCCGGCCAGCACGAGCCGCGGCTGGTCCGATTGGTTGCCCCCCCTGAGCTGACCTGGATGACGTCGCTCACATTCCAGGAGCGCCAGGTGGTCGCCACGAACGTAGGCGTCTTATCGGCTCCAAGTCGGGTCGCCGAGGAGGGGACCAGACAGAAGTGTTCGAGCACGACGGGCGCGCCAAACTCCAGCCCCGCACGAACGCCGTCAGCGTGGACGCGAGCTCTTCGTTGGCGACAAGACGTGCCATCAAACTACTTTCCACGCGCCATCCCGGTCGCTCGCCTTCGCCTAGTTCAGGCCCTACTTTCGGCGGGGTGGGGTCCCTCTAGGGCGTCGAGGGGACCATACACCGCGACCACGTTGGCGCGTCCGGCCACGAACGCGACGGGTCCCGAGCTGAAGACCGTTTGGTCCTGGTCGTCGATGAGCTCGACGACGTGCGTGCCCTCCTCGATGGATGCGGACAGTCCCCCGATCGCCCCCACGGAGACCCGTACGAAGTCTCCTCCGAAGACGGCTTCGAGCCCATCGATGCGCAAACGCAGCTCGCGGCCGATGTCGGCGTCCGCAGCTGAGCTGAGGTCCGCGGTGAGAAGGAAGGACGCCAGCCCCACCGAGGCGTCCCCGGAGCTCGGTTCCTCGAGCTCGATGCTGTGGCTCGCCACCCGTTCGGTCGCGCAGGCACTGGTTGTGAGAAGTGCCGCGAGGGTGGCGGCACCGATGACGTGTCTGGCAGTTTGCATGAGCGATTGGTGTCACCAGCCCCCACGACGGCTCAGAAACCTCGAGCTTCGCGGCATTCGGCGGAGAACCCCGCCATGCCATCGACGCCTACCGTCGGACAGGGTAGCGCAAACACACATGCCCGCCGCGAACACCCCCGGCCCGAGCTTGGGGGACAAGCTCTTCTTGGCGCTGGCGCCTGCGGGCACGCTCGGGTTGTACGCTCTCGCGTATGTGCGGTGGCAGAGCCCGACCAATGGCTCGGACAACTTTCTGAACGCGCAGCTGGATGTCCCGACCGCGGCATGGTTCGAGGTCAGCTTGCACGCCTTGCCGTGGCTGGCGCTGGCCTTGCTGGGGCGGGGGCGCGCCACAGCCATCGCGGTGATGGTGTTCGCGGGGCTGGCCTGCATGCACCTCCTGGGCCTGCACTTCGTGGCGGAGGCCTTGGCGGATGCGCTGAGCCCCACGAGCTACGCGCAGTGGCACAACCCATGGAACCAGGTCCACGCCGCGGTGCTGGTGCTCGTGCTGCTGCGGACGATGCAGCTGATCTGGCGCCATCGTGCGGCGCATGAGATTGTGGTGCCGGTCGCTCCGCGGCTCACCGTCGCGGCGGTGGTGCTGTTGATCGTTGGCGCGTGGGTGCAATGGGGCTGGCGCTACTGTCAGCCTATCGACCACTTCGAGCAAGCATGCATCGACCTGCCGTGTTGCTTCGTCTGCGTCGACGGGCAGTACCTGCTCACCATGGTGTCGGCCTCCTGGCTCGGGTTGGCCGCGTGGGCACTGCGCCGGGGGACGGGAGCGGCCCTGGTGATGGCCATCGGTGCGGCCACGCCCGCATGCTTGCACCTCGGCCACCTCGTGCATGCCCTGGCCTCGACGGACCCAGCGCGCCGATGCATGGGGGTCGACTTCAGCTTCTGGCTCGACGTCGTCGCGGTGGCCGCGCTGGCCATGGGCAGCATGCTCGTGTGGCGTCACCGCCGCCCCTTGGCCGAAGCCGACTGAGCCCGCGTTGCCGGTGCCGACGGACGAGCGGTCCGGCCCGGCATGATGCGAGGCCCGCGACGAGGTACGACCTGCGGATGTCGCTGCACGACCTACCGTCATCACACGGCGTCCCGGACGCCGCGATCAGCACGCAGCTGCCCACCGGTCCAGGAAGCCCGCCTTCGTTGCACACGCTTTGAAAACACTGTGGAGCCTGCACGAGGGAGCAGTCTTGTCCACATGCCCATGCTCCGCCGACTCGGGAGGCCGTCGATGATGTGGTGCTCGTCGACTGTGTTCCCGCGGTCGAGGTTGCGTCGTCATCGTCGAACGGTGGCGCTCCGTAGATCGGGGCGCACGCCCCAGCGGCGTAGGTGGCCGCCGCCGCCGAGGCCAGAAGGGCGCGAGACCAACTGCCGGCCCCTGGACCCTATGAGGACAGTGTGGACCGCCTCGCTGAGCGCCCCCCCCTTCTCAAGGCGCTCGACGAGATGCATCAGCCGTCGACGTAGCTATCCAGGGCCGGCAAGACCGGCACCAGTGCCCTAATTCGACGCCGGGACCAACGCGACCGACTCCACCGAGGCCAGGGAAAACGACGCGCTCGGGGCCACGTCGCCACCGGGGCTGGTCAGAATGTTGTCGAATCGCATGACGAGGTCGTTCGACTTCTCGGCCACGTAGAGGTGCGTGCCGTCGAAGGCGATGTCGACCGGGTTACCGAGCTGCGAGCTCGAGCCGAGACCACTCGTGATGTGAACGGCGACCGCCGTGCTCCCATCGGCCGTCGAGGCCGCATTGATCGCGAACAACTGCCCGTCGGTGCTGAAGAGCGCCTGGCCGACGTCCGACAACAACAGCACGTCGTTGATGGCGTCGTGCACGATGCCGTGCAGGTTGACCGACAGCTTCGCGTTGGCGGCGGTGCTCGGGATGATGATGCGAGCCGGCGTGGCTACATCGGGATCGGTGGCGAGATAGGCATCGAAGACGGCCACGGTCCCATCGACCAGCGCCACGTAGAGCCGATCGCCCGCCGGGTCGTAGTCGAGGTCCCAGGGAGCCGCGGGGAGGTTCGTCACGAACGAGGGCGCCACGTTGCCACTCGCTTCGAGGCTGAACGCGCGCACGGTGCTGTTTCCGTTGTCGGCCACCAGCACGATGCCCCGCGCCTCGACCACGTCGAGGCCCTTGGGTGCGTTGAGCCCGGTGGCAGCTCCCGTGATGGTACGATCTCGGCTCGCATCGAAGCTGCCTCCATCACGCTGGCTGGCGCGGCCGATGAACGCGATGCCCCCGTCGTAGGTAGCGACCACGTCCCCGTCTTGGCGTATCGTCGCGCTCTCGAGGGCCACGTTGGGCGCGAACGAGTTGTCTTCGGCCGAGAGCCCGGCTGAGAGGCCGTGCAAGTCTCCAGTGCCGACCTGAGGGTTGCTGGTCGCGAGCACCGACGCAATGGTGGCATTGGCCGGGAGGTCAGACACATCAGGCTGATAGGTGGCACCATTGACCGGCCCAGTCGCGACCGATTCGGGGCGCGCGATCGCTAGCCGATAGTCGGGTTCCAGATCGCCGCTCCCGCGGTCGTACAGGTTGGCGTAGACCAGCACGAGGTCGTTCGCCTTCTCTGCCACGCGAAGGTGTCGGCCATCGAAGTCGAGGTCGACCGGGTTGCCGAGGTCGGTACCTTGGATGCGTTGGGCGACGTCGGTCAGCCCACTCGCCGCCGCTGCACCGGCAATGACGAAGATCTGTCCGTCACTCGCGAAGCTCGCGCCCTGCTCAGCGGTGGCCGCCCCAACGTCGGACACGATGAGGCGGTCGTTCGCCGCGTCGTACGCGATGCCGTGGCTGTTGACGCTGATTTTGTCGCCGCCTTCTGCCGGCGTGATCGTACGGTCGGGCACGTCGTCGAAGTCACCGCCCACGAAGGTGTCGAAGACGAGGACGGTGCCGTCGACGGCTGCGGCGAACAACCTGTCCGCCGCCGGGTCGTAGGCCAGGTCCCAGACAGCCACCGCAAGCGAGACGGTGACCACAGGGGGCGCGTTGCCGCCCGCGGCGGTCCCGAACACTGCGATCTGGGAGGCACCGACGTCCGCCACGAGCAGCAGGCCCGCTTCAGCGGCCAGGGCCATGCCCTTGGGGTTCTGAAGCGTGGTGCCATTGCCGCTGAGCGCTCGGTCGAGGCCGAGGCTGTAGTCGTCGCCACCGCGGCTCGCCAGGCTCTGGCTGGTACGAATACCAACGCCTGCGTCGCCATCGCTGGCATGGTAGAGCCGTCCGAGGCCGTCGATCACCATGCCTTCGTTGGCCCCCGAGTCATAGACCAAGGCCGCGGTCAGGACCTGATCGGCGAAGGTGACGTCGCCCTGATTCTGGTCGCCGTTGGTCGCGACGTAGACAGCCACCGGGTCGAGGCTCGGCGCGCCGCCGCCCACCGAACCGCCGACACCGCCTCCCCCAACATTGCCGCCGCCGGCGTCGCCGCCTCCAGCAGACCCTCCGCCGGTGTCGCCGGCCCCCGTGCCGGAGGAAGTGGTCTGGTCCGGCGTGGCACCGCCGTCACCGCAGGCACCGATGAAGAATGGAAGAAGGGCGAGGGAAGAGAGAAGGTGAAGTCGGGTCATGAAAGCTCCTGGTCGTGGCCTCTGCGCAGGCGCGCAGCATCCAAGAGTTCGTTGCAAAGACGAGACCGCTCCAAGTACCCGTTCTCTCTGTCCCGACGACTGCCCCCCGGGGTGCACGTGACATGTCACATCGCCCGAACCGACGTGCATCATCGACACCGCCCTCGCGGTTCGAACCGCGAGGGTGTCGCCCTCGCGCGAGGTGTAGAACCGACTCAGTCCGTGCGCGCCCACCCAGGTCTTGGCGTGCGGCGAGCGTCATGCTCACCGGGCGCATGGGAGAGTTGACGTGCAGGGAGTCGAAGCATGATGAAGGAATGCCCCCACTGCCTGGCGCGGGTCTTGCCGATGGCGAACGGCCATTGCCCGTCGTGCACCAAAGACATGGCGGGCGAGCTTCCTCCGTTTGGCAAGCTCTCCGTCACGCCGGGTTTGCGTCTCGCGCGCGGTTGCGTCGTCTATCGCGGGGCCGAGACTGCGCGGCGCTTGCGGGCTCGCCTCAGGTCGCGCCGTTTGGCCCATTGGCTGAGGCGCTCGACCACGTCGGCGTTGTCGACGGGGAAGAGGCGGTCGATCCACTGGATGAGCTTTGCGTCTGGCCCGACAAGGATGCGCGCTCGGCGGGCGGCGATGCCCTCGAGGATGATGGCCGCGGCGTCGGTCGCGCTGGTGATGAAGTTCTTTTCGAACTCGGCCCGTTGCCGCGCCACCTCTTCTTTGCCTGCACTGGCCAGGACGGCGGGCACGCGGGCGTTACGCGCGATGGCGGTCTGGATCCCGCCGGGGTGGATGGTCGACACGCTCACCGCCGTGCCGGCGAGCTCGCGCCTGAGGGCCTCGGTGAAGCCTCGGATGGCGAACTTGCTCGCGGCATAGGCGGATTGGCCCGCCGGGGCGATGAGACCGAACACGCTCGAGACGTTGGCCACCACGGCATCGGGCTGGCGGTGGAGGGTGGGCAGGAGCGCACGGGTGAGGGCCACCGGGCCGTGGAAGTTGATGCGCATCAGCCAATCGAACTCGTCCTTTGAGGCGTCGGCGAAGTCACCACCGAGGGCCACCCCCGCGTTGTTGATCAGCAGCGCCACCTCGGGGTGGGTCGCGACCACCTCGGCCGCGAAGGTCTCGACCGCAGCGATATCCCCCATGTCGACCACGTGGGTGGTCACGGTCACGCCGTGCGACCGCACCTCTTCCGCGACCTCCTCGAGGGCCTCGCGCTGCACGTCGACGAGGGCGAGGTTGCAGCCTCGTTCGCCCAAGCTTCGGGCGAGGGCGGCGCCGATGCCGCTGGCGGCGCCGGTGAGCACGGCCGTCTTGCCGCCGAAGGTGAAACGGTCTGGCCGGCGGGCCGCCGCGCCCTGGGTGAATTGCAATACCCCATGACCGTCGAGGCGCCCCCACTTGGTGGAGACGAAGTCGCGGATGTAGTGGTCCTGGTTGCGCCACGGCAGCGCCATGCCCTGCTTTGGGATGCGGTCGGCGGCGCGCTTTACATAGCCCGACTTGAGACGGGCCATGATCGGCTCGGTCTCCATCGAGGGGTCGTCGAGCTCGGGGCGTACGCTCGTCTGGCCGTGGCGGTCCATGTGCCGTAGCAGCCGGCAGAGGTAGTCGGCGGACAGGTCGACGCGCAGGGTCCAAGACGCGTTGGTGTAGCCGACCATGGCCATCCAGTTGGGCACCCCGGCGAACATCATGCCGCGGTAGCTCACCAGGTCCTTCGACTGCACTGGCTCGCCGTCGACGTCCATCTCGATGCCGCCGAGGAACTTCAGCTCGAGCCCGGTGGCCGGCACCACCACGTCGGCCTCGATGGTCTCGCCCGAGGCAAGCTCGACCCCGGCGGGTGTGAAGCGGGCAATGGTGTCCGTGACGATGGAGGCCCGCTCGTCGGCGAGCGCGTCGTAGAGGTCGCCGTCGGGAATGAGGCAGAGCCGTTGGTCCCAGGGTTCGTAGCTGGGGTTGAAATGCACGTCGACGTCGACGCGGTCGCCCAGCGCCTCCTTCGCCACCTTGCGAATGTTGTCGCGGACCAGCTGGGGCTTCTTGCGAGCCAGGGTGTACGTGCCCCACTGGTAGAGTACGTTCTTTGCGCGAACCACCCGATAGGCGGCCTTGGTCGGCAACCATTGCCGCAACCGGCGCGCGATGGGGTCTGCCGCGGGGCGGCTGAAGATGTAGGTCGGCGATCGCTGCAACATCGTCACGTGGGCCGCGGTCTTTGCCATCGACGGAACCAGGGTCACGGCGGTAGCGCCGCTTCCGATCACGAGGACGCGCTTGCCGGTGTAGTCGAGGTCTTCGGGCCAGTGCTGCGGGTGGGCCACGACCCCCTCGTAGCTGTCGAAGCCCCCGAAGTGCGGCAGGTAACCCTTCTCGTAGTCGTAGTAGCCGGTCCCGGTGACGAGGAAACTGCAGGTCAGCTCGAAGCTCGAGTCGTCGTCGGTGCGATGACCGCGCACGTGCCAGCGCTGCGTCTCGCTCGACCAACTCACGGTGTCGACCCGATGGCCATATCGGATGGAACCGCCGAGCTCGTACTCCTCCACCGTCTCCTCGAGATAGTTGAGGATCGCATCACCGGTGGCGATATCGCGTTCTTCCACCCATGGCTTGAAGGCGTAGCCGAAGGTGAACATGTCCGAGTCGCTGCGGATCCCTGGGTAGCGAAAGAGGTCCCAGGTGCCGCCGAGGCGGTCACGCCCCTCGAGCACGACGAAGGTCTTATGGGCACACTTCATCCTCAGGTGGCAGGCGGCGCCGATGCCCGAGATCCCAGCGCCCACGATCAAGACGTCGACGTGCTGCATAGGCTTCTTCTCCTCAACGGTTCTCATTGGCGACACCACGTCTACAACCGTTCGATGGCCGGCGGCTGCCAGCTGCCGTCGAGAATGGCGGGCCGTGGCGCGTACAGGCGTAGGGTGACGGCGAAGGGCGCATCCGGAATCGGTAGCCAGCCCCGCCCTTCTCCTTCACGGCTCATCACGACCGTCATCGCTCCCGTGGCAGGATCGCGAGGAAGCGCGTCGTGCGAGCCCACCGCGTAGATCTCCGGCGCATTGGCGACGAGGTAGCCGTCCTCGTCATAGACGGTCAGCGACCAGAAGGCGTCGACCGGTGGCGGCTCGGCGAATGCAAGCCGGTAACGGTGCGCGCCGTGAAGCGCGCGCCCGCGGCCGTCGGTGGTGGTGTTCTTGTAGACGGCGAGGTCCTGTCGGTTGGCTCCGAATCCGATCATCGCGACCACCGCCCGAACCAGGTACGCCTTGCCGTAGTCGCCCAACGGTGTGTCGTGCGCCGGCCCCCAGCCCTTGCGCCCCGAGATGAAGGTCGCCCCGCGCTGCAGCAGCCGCCGTGCGAGAGCCACGCCCGTCTGCGCCGCCGCTGCGTCACCCGCCGTCGTGAGTCGGTTGACGAGCGCGACCTTACGAGCGTCGGCCGCCGGCACGCCCTCACGATGGATGATCTCGTGCAAGCGCTGAACGAATGCTTCGCCCGACAAGGCAGCCACCATCTGCGGCGGAGGCGCCAACGCGCCGCTGTGAAGTCGGGGCGCGACCTCGTTGGCCGTGAGTCGATAGTCTTGCTGCAGGGCGCGAATGGTCAGATTGGTCCCGTCGGATGTGACCTCGTCCGAAGGCAGGATTTCGGTGCGCCCGATGATCCACACCGTCGGCGTCGGCGAGCGCAGCAGCGTGTAGCCCGACGGCACCTTCCCCTCGAAAGCAGGCCCCACGATGAACCAGCGCTGCTCGGTCGGCGCCTCCCTCACCTCGGCGAAGTTGTTGGTCCAGGCGTCGATGAGGGCGAAGAGCGCGTAGCGCCCTTCGATGGGCGGAAGCTCCAAGCGCACGGGGCCAGCGCTCAGGTCGAGGAACGCCGACGAGTACAAGGTGTCCACGTTTGGACGCACCACGGCACGAAAGCTGGGCCCCGGCGTGCGTTCGAGATGCGTGAAGTGGTTGGTCTTGCCCGCCAGCGGCCCGGTCACCGCCATCGAAGCGCGAAACGTCTCGTCGAGCAGAACCGCCGGGAGACCATAGATGTACGCCTCGCACGCGGCTGCCACCAGACGTGGAGAGCGCAGCATCGCTAGATAGGTTCCCACGGGTTCGCCTCCTCCATCGGAAGCGAGTCGAGGCAAGACGTCGAGATGCTCCGTCATGGACCCAGAGCATAACGACGGTGCTTCCCCCGATGCAGGGGGAGCACAGGACAAGCTACCTGTCATTTCCGGCCAACCGTGCTACCCGGGTGCATGGGCAAACGGTCCACCGAAGCTCTGACGCCAGCCGAGCGTGACGTCGACTTCTTGATCCCCGGCATCTTCGCCATGGTCATGCTCGACATCGCTTCCGAGCGCGGCCTGTCCTCGGCGTCTCTGTTGGCCGAAGCCGACATTCAGATCGCGGCCGACGCCCTCATCGACACGGGGCTCTTCGTCAGCCAGCACGCGCGCCTCATGGCCGTGGTCGAGGCCGCCCTCGACGAGCCCGCGCTCGCGGTGGAGATCGGCTGGCGCCTGCCCCCGACGGCCCTCGGAAGCGTGGGCTACGCCCTCCTGGCCAGCAGCACGATGGGTGAGGTGCTCGAGATCCTCCAGCGCTTCTGGCACCTCGTCGGACGTGGCTCGAGCATCATCGTGAACACCAAGGGCCCGGTGGGCTCGATCGAGATCGACGTGCGACTGCCGCTCCCCGCCGTCGCTCGCGCTCGGGTCGCAGAGATCATCGCGGTGAGCATGTACCGCGGTCTGCTCGCGCTGGCGCCAGGCGCGGAGAGCGGGTGCGAGGTGTGGTTCGACTTCCCGGAGCCCGAACATGCCGACGCCGTGCGCCACCGGCTGCCCCACGTGCGCTACCAAATGCCCAGCTGTCAGTTCCGCTTCGACACCGCCCGACTCGACACGCCCCTGGCCATGTCCAATCCGGTCGGCCTCCGCACCGCGATGCGTTGGTGCGAGCGAGATGAGCGCGAGCACGGCCTCGTCGACGGAAAGCTCACCACGGTCTTGCACCAGCAGCTCCGACCAGAAGGCGCCAAGGGCTTTCCCAGCATGGACCAGATGGCGCGACGTCTCGGCATGGCGCCTCGCAGCCTGAGACGACACCTCAAGGCAGAGGGCACGAGCTACTCGAGCTTGCTCCAGGCTGCGCGGCTGCGCGAAGCGCTACGCCTTCTCGAGCAGCCCCACCTATCGGTTCGCGAGGTGGCGAGTCTGCTCGGGTACGAAGACCCCGCCAACTTCACCCGCGCCTTCCGGAGCTGGACGGGCTCGCCCCCCTCGACCTACCGTCGCGAGGCGGCAGCGAAACGAGAGCGATGACGCAGCCCATCAACTTTCGCGACGTCGGCGAAACCCTCGCGATCCTGCTCGACGAGCCTCCGCCCATTCCTCCGGGCATGCTCTTTCGAGGGGGGAAGTTCGATGCGTTGTCCGCGGCCGAAGACCTCGGCCGGCCCGCGAGCATTCTCAACCTTAGACGTGGACCGGACCCCGCGCACCTCCCTCACGTCGAGCGCATTCACGTCCCGGCCGACAACACGCTCGAGAACTACGACACGCTCAACCGTCGCGTTCGGGTCTGGGTCCGAGCGGCAACGGACGCGCTGCTCGCCGCGCAATGGCCGGTCTACGTGCACTGCACCTCGGGCAAGGACCGCACTGGGGTCGTGGTCGCGGCCCTGTTGGCGAGCCTCGGAGTCTCCGATGCCGTCATCGTCGAGGAGTACTTCCTGAGCGATGGTGTCGAGGAAACCAACATCCAACATGCGCTGCGCGGCATCCGCCGCCACCTATCCGAGGTGGTCGACGGCAATCTGGTGAAGAGGGTCTTCGCGCGGACCGAAGAGCGCCCTTGAACCGCCGGGTGTATCCTTCGAGAGCACCATGCCCGAGCTCTGGTTGATCCGTCACGGCGAGAGCCTCGGCAACGTCGATGGTTCGGGAGCCGATACCGAACTGACGGACGTCGGCCGACAGCAGGCGGGCCTGCTCCGCGCACGACTCCACTCGGTAGGCTTCGACCTCGTCGCGACGTCCCCGCTCAGACGAGCTCGGGAGACCGCCGCGCTCGCCTACCCGGCAGCTCCGGCTCGTGTCGAGCCTCGACTTCGCGAGTTCCAAACCGGACCCGACGCGAGTTACCTCGACACCAGCAGCATGAGCCCAGAAGACCTCGAGGCACTTCTCTCTGTCGCCACTCCTCCCGCAGAGCACGAGACGGGACGAGCGTTCCGTACCCGCATCGAACAATGGCTCTGCGGCTCGAGGAACTTCGAGAGGGTGCTCGCATTCACACACTACGCCGTCGTGCGCGAAGCGCTGACCCTGCTCACCACCGAGGCGCCACCCCGTGACATCGGGTTCACGAGCGTCTTCGTGGTCGCCCAGGTCGGTGCGACCCCGACGGTCGTCGTCCGGAACGACATTTCTCACCTCGAAGGCGCGTGACCGCAGGTGATGACAGTGCACGACCTACCGTTGGACCCAACTCCCGGTCATCGAACGACGTTGGCGCAACTACGCGAGAGGCTGCAACGCGCACACGGCCGACCAGAGCTGACCCTTCCCGGAATCGAGCTCTGGCAAGACACGCTCGTCGTCGACCTCAAGACGGCCGAGAGAGCGCGGCTGGTGACCTCGTGGCGCCTCGACTTGTGCCGAGGACGCCGGCTCACCTCGCAATGCTTCATCGAGCTCGACTACGTACTTCCAGGACCGCTCCACCGAAAGAGCGACCTCCCCGACATCGTCGAGATGGTCCTCGTGGAGGGTGAAGAGAACGCTCTCTGCCTCGGCCTGGGGGAGGTTTCGACAGCATCGCTAGACCGAGGCCAGCTCGAGGCCAGCTACGTCCTCCTCGAACAGATCCCATGGCCCCTGTCTGGCGACATCAATGGTCCGAGCGTGGACGGCCTTTGGCTTGCGAGGCAGCTGCGCCAGGGCCGCCCCCAGTTGCCACTGGCACTCGCTAGGGAATGGCTCTCGTTCGACTCGACCCCTCCCTCCCATCCACTCCCGACGGCGCCGGAGGAGGTTCGCCTCTGGCACCGATTCTTCGCTCAGCTCGCGATGCAGTCGCACTATCCGTGGGGCAGCTGGACCGCGTGCTGGGCACCTGGCGAAGTGGGCTATTTCCTGGAGGACTGCCAAGGCGTCGCGCGTGTTGGTGTCGCTAGCGATGGTGCGGTCTGGGGCCAGGCTCTCGAGCCGAACCTCGAGGAGCCGGTGCGGCTGGCCGACACCGTGGAGATGTTCATGGTTCAGTTCGTCATCAAAGGGCTCGTCGAGGGACGAGGTGGCTTCTTCCTGGACTGCGCACAACAGCACGCCGACGCGCTGAGGTTGGAGGAACTCCCCAGCGGGAGGTGGCTACGCTGGCAGGATGAAGACGAGGTGAGGTTTATCGCGGGGGATGGCCTCCTCGGGGTAGCCAAAGGCGACGTCGTCAGCCTCCGAGCCAACGGACCCGAGGTCATCGAGCGCGTGATGTCAGGAATGGCAACGGGAGACACCCCATGACGTGCGCGGCGCCTCCCTGAATACGAACCCGCGTTGACTTCGGTTCTTCCGTCGCCAAACTATGAACGGTGCTGCTTTGGCCCATTGCTTCGGGGGAGATACGCATCCCTCGAGACGTCAGCATTCATGACGCCTACGAGCGTTTGGCCACGGCGCTCGTGGAGGCCAAGGCGTCGCGCGTCGGCCGCTCACCAGGAGAGCTCTCCTTCCGCGCCGGGATGGTGAGGTTGGTAACAACCGCCAACCCACTGATATCGACATGTGCGGGTCGGTTGAGGTTCGACGACGACCATCACGTGGTCCGCTACGAAGTGAGCCTACGCGAGGCGCTCGTGGTGGCACTCCTGTTCGCCACCTTCGTGCCAGGCTTCGCCGCCCTCAGCGGTGCCGGGCTCCTCTCGCTGCTGCTCTGGCCGATCGTGTTCTGCGCCACGCTGGGCATGAACTACCTCTTCGGCGTGCATCAGTTCGCGACCTACCTCAGGCGTCGCCTTGCGAACCAGCGGTCGCTCTTCCCCGGGCTACATCGCCGCGAACTCCGGCGTTAGTGCGAGGTGGTTCCGACGGTTGCGTGTCGAAGTCGATGGGCGACTCATCGACGAGGCGACGGTGGCGGTTGCACGTGACGAACGGTTGGTCATCCTTCCCGAGTGAAGAAGGCAAGCTTCAACAGCTACGAGTTCGAGTCGCCTTCTGGCGAAGACGCGCTCGAGCTTGCGCATGCGACGCGTAGGGAGTTCTCGACGCTCCAGCGGTTTCTAGCTGTGCTCGACATTCCCATGCCTCCGGAGGAACAGCTTGTGCGGGTGGCTGAGATGGCGCGGAAGGACGAGCTTCGCACGCACCTCGAGCGTGTGGATTGGGACCTTGGCGACATCGCCCATGCCTCGGCGCTCGTTCTCGCCGACGACTGGTGGGAGCTCGAGGTGGTGCTGATCGGTGCGAACACCTTCACGTGGTTCAGGTGGGAAACGACGGCGTGACCCCCGCGCGATGCCAGAGCAGCGCTCGGTTCAGTATGGTCGTTGAACGGTGCGGGATACACTGTTCCTGCTGACACATGAGCACCGCCGTCCTCTTCGACCTTCGCCGGGACCACCGGAGCTCCAGGATGACCGCATGGATGGTTCCCATGACCAGTCCGCCGCGATGGCCTCTCGCACGAGCCGGCATCCTCACGGCGGCGCTCACGGCCTGCTCAACGAGCCAGCCTCCGCAAGAGGCGCCACACTCATGTGACCACCGACCGACGTTCGAGTTGGTCGTAACTGGCAGCTACGGTCTTCAGCGTCCAACGCCATTCGTGATGCTGCTTCCCTACATCGCCCCCGAACATCTTCGCGACCAGAGACGGCGCTTCGAAATCGTCGCGACGCTACCCACCGAGCCCCTGGTCGGGGTGGCTCCTGGCGACCTATGCGCGACGCGTTCGGGCCCCAATGGCGCGACACTGGCTTGTCTCGACGACACGGGCACTGTGCGCAGCATCGACATGCGCTCCGCGATCGCATCCCTGGCTCACAAGTACGGCGAGGACCCCATGTGTGCGACGGTCCTCGACCATATCGGCTCCGGCGACCTCGTGGAGCTGTCGCGAGCGTGGCATGAAGACGGGAGCGCATGCCGACCGTCACCGAAGCCGCAGGTCGCGGTGAATGTTACCCTGCGCTTGGAGCCCGCGGAGGTTGAACACCGAAGCACCATCACCGGCGCCGATCACACACCGCGCCTGAATACGCGCGCCACCCAACATGTGCGGCTCAGCTTGCACGCGCCTGCGCTGGGCTTGTCGCGGGAGCTGGGCCTTCTCCACCCCAAGGATGGATGTGTGGTCGCTTCCTTCCAAGGCCGACCGGCGGCGATGTGCGGGGCAGGAAAGAAGTGGAGTCCCCGACAGCTGGTCGTGTACCAGTCGCCAACGCAGCTGCTCTTTCGCACCGCCTTCGCGCTCGACCGACGTATCGACATGAACGCGGTAAGCCTCCCTTGCGGGCACTTCGCATCCGTAGCGCTCGACGCCTCGGCCATGGGCACCGATGATGCGGGCGAGTGAGGCGGCCCTGACCTGGCTCTGGTCCGAAGAAGGTTCCCCGACTTCGTCCTACACTGGCGACGACAGCCCCTTGCTTGGGACCCGGCACGAGCTGGGCGTTGCACGTTCGAGTGCCCCCGGTCGCCCCATACCGGTGAGATTCTCGCTCGTTGGGGCTTCGCTCCACCTCCTGCCGGTGAGAAGCGGCGAGCCGAAATGGCGGTTTCTCGAGAAACGCCCTAAAGTCCAAAGGGCTTCGTCCGTTCTACTCGATTCAGGAGGTCTGCGTGGATTCCAAGCGACTCGTGGTGAAGAGAAAGGACGGGGGGAACAAGGGTGATGTGACGGTGGAGCTCGCGACCGCGCTCGTGAAGGTGGTCGCGCTGGTGCTTGTACGTACCGAGGGAAAGAGCCCGCCGGTCGGACTTCGACTCGCGAAAATGCTGGTCGAGCCCATGCTTCCATCTTTCGACATCAAGCTGGTCAAAGAGCCACGGCCTCGGAGCTTGACGCCGCCCGGCATGACCAGGGTCAGAATCAGTGACTTCCCGACCATGCTGAACCCGCAACCGAGCCCCGGCCCGCGTGCGCACGACTGTGGCGCGTTGTCGTAGCGCCCGGGCCTGCACGAGGTACGACGACCATCTGCCCCTGGTCGAGCTAAGCTCGACCCATGGGGTGGTCCCGGCGGGCGCGCGGCACGTGGTTGCTTCCGGCACTGCTCATGGGCTGCGATGCGCAGGCTGAGGCGGCACACGTTGGACTGGTCGGTCCGATGCCAACCGTCACCGCCACCGCGCCACCATCGCCGGGACTACGTGCGCCTCGGCGCGCCGATACCGCGCCGGGACTCGCCAAGCTTCCCGTGCCGGGGTTTCACGATGCGTGGACGTCGCTGCCGGAGGGAGCCGTCGGTCCCCGGCCTGTCGTCCTGGCGCTTCATGGGAGCGGCGGCAACGCCTACGCCGCGTGTCGGAACGCGCGCGGTCTGTTTGAGAACCGGGGGTTCGTGCTCTGTCCGTATGGAGTCCCACACCCACACGGGGGCGAGACCTACTCGGACTTCGGAGCCTTCTCGCGTGAAGCCCTCGCGGGCCTCGACGCATTGCGGGAAACCCACGGGGAGCTCGCAGACACCCGGGGCGTCATCGTCGTGGGGTGGTCTCTCGGGGCGAGCCTGGGCGCGACCCTGGCCGTGCAGAAGCCCGAAGCGTTTCCCCGACTCCTCCTGGTCGAGGGGGGAAACCGATTCTGGACGGCGTCCTCCGCCACGCGCTACCGCGACCACACAGGAGCCCGCGTTCTCTTCGCCTGCGGAAGCGACGGCTGCAAACGCGGGGTAGAGCGCGCCTCGGCGCTCATGACCAAGCAGGCGCTTCCCCATCGCGTGCATATCGGAACCGGCGGGCACTACATCTGGATCGACCAGCAGGCCCTCGGGGACGCCCTCACTTGGCTCCTCGAAGGAGACCCGCGCTGGGCATCGAGCGAGCCGACGGACCCGTGACCGCACGGGTGGTCACACCTGCCGGGCGAGGGCGCGGCTCACCGGATGGTCGTCGGGTCGCGTCACTTCGGGGTCGGAGTCGTTGCGTCCCCAGTCGAGGTGCTCGTCACCCGTATCGATTTTGCCGAATGCCATGTCGGCCACGAATCCGGGGCTATCGTAGAAGAACGCGTACCGTCGTCGTCCTACGTCACCCGTGTAGCCGTGCTCCTCGTCGATGATGGTGCGAAAGGTGAAGCGTACGCCGAAGTGCTCCGCGGCCAGCCTCACGCAGGCTTCGGCCAGCGCATCACCATCGCCCTGCCCTAGCTGCTGGGCCTGCTTGAAGCTGTGCCGCGGGTCGTGTCCACGAGCCCGCCATGCCTCGAAGAACCGTACCGCGTTGCCCTCGAAGTCGCGTAGGCGTTGCAGTCGCCTTTCGATACGCGCCTCGCGTTCACGTCGTCGGTGGTCTTCGGTGGCTTCGGCCGGGAGCGGACGCAGAACATCGCCCACGCGTCGAAACCCGCGCTTCTCGGCGGCTGCAATCCGCCTCGTCAGGCTACGCTGGGCCGCAGCCGCGTCTTTCAGGCTCTTGATCTCGACCTTGGGTCGCGCGACGAGCCGACCATGGCGCGGGTCACACCGTCCGCTACGTGCGTAGACCGTATCGGCGACCACGTTCAGTTCGAGAAACTCCAACGCGCCCGTATCGCGCTCGAGCCTCGACCAGGGCAGAAGCGGGTCGTCTGGGTCGAATCCTCGTGGTACCTCGATGGGCTCATCGGCGAGCCACGCATCGCGGGCGTCGGCAATGGCATCGGGCAGGGGCCCCACGCACGCCACCATGAGGAGTGCGTCACGGTCGAGCGGCAGCGCAGCGGCCACCGAGATCGCCTCCACGAGGTCGGGGTGGAAAGGGCCACCCGGCGAAGGGGCTTCCGCCGCCACGGGCACCGCCGACTCGTCCTTGCAGGTCATCCGCAGCTTCCACGCCGGCCTACCCTCTGCCAATTCGAGGCACGCCCAGAGGACGTGGTAGATCGCGCACTGCGCAGCGCCGTGCTCGGTGGCGAGTCGTTGCGCACGCAGCAGCAGCGCGTGCCCCTCCGACGTCAGCATCGACGCCAGGCCCTGCACGTCGTCCGTCTCACTCATGTTCTCTTCTAACATTGGCGTACAACTGTTCGAATGAGAGCCCCATGCTTCGCGGCTAGTTGGGTCCTTCGGCGGGATGGTCGACACGAAAGCGATCGACGATCGCATTGTAGGCCTCTGCGTAGACGGTGAACCCCACAAAGCGATCGATGATCGCTTTGCACCCAACTCCGCGGAGTTCGGGGCGAGGGGGTGGGCATGAATCTGGCGCGCCACGTGGCCTGGGCAGGGCCCCGAGCGCCTCCCGTTCGACAACCAACCGCCGCAAAGCGATCGACGATCGCTTTGTGGGCCTCTGCGTAGACGGTGACCCCCCGCAAAGCGATCGATGATCGCTCTACACGCAACTCCGCGGAGTTCGGGTCGAGGGGGACGTGTCCCGCGCGCGGCCTCCGGCGACACCGGCCATGTGACCATCACGACGACACCAACCGTTTGTCGTTCTAGCCGAGGCCCTGGGAGCCCCGGACCGTCTTGGCCGAGAGACTCCGCCGCTGACTCCCCGCCAAGTAGGTTTCAAGTCACTACACCGCGCGGTCGGCGCAGATCTGGCGGTAGACCTCGGCGCTGTGACGTGGTTTGCGCGCGCCGGTCTCGAAGTCGACTTCGACGAGGCCGAAGTGGGTGGCATACCCCTCTGCCCATTCGAAGTTGTCGAGCAGGGACCAATGGAAGTAGCCGCGCACGTCGACGCCTTCCGTCCAGGCGCGGTGCACGGCGCGAACGTGGCGGCGCAGGAAGTCGGGGCGTTGGGTATCGGTGTTGTCGTAGATGCCGTTCTCGGTGACGTACACGGGAACCCCGAGCTTGCCGAAGCGGTGGAGCTGAGCGGTGAGGCCGTCGGGCCAGGGTTGGCCCCAGTCGGTCCACTCGGTCTTGACGGTGGGCTCCTGCACGTGGCGACCGAAGAACATCTCTGGCGCCGAGGGATCGAATCGCACACCGAACCGGCCGTAGTAGTTGAGGCCGATCCAGTCGAGGGCGCCAGCGAGACCGGGTACGCGGGCGGGCACGAAAGAGAGCGGGGGCCACAGGTAGCCACCTTTCAGGGCACGCAACACCACCTCGGTGAAGGCCCAGTCCTGCATGCCGGCCAGCGCGCGATCGATGCCTGCCTCGACGGGGTCGAAGTAGGGCGCGTTGAGCACGATGCCCACCTGCGCCTCGGGGGCCACCGACTTGATGGCGCGGTAACCGCCGGCGTGGGCCCGCAGCATGTTGCTCAGGGCGACCGGCGCGCACGCCGGATCCTTCATGCCCGGCGGCCAGAGGTGACCTGCGTAGCCGATGAAGGCCACGACCGAGGGCTCATTGAGGGTCGCGAAGGCCGTGACGAGGTCGCCCAGCTCGGAAGCCACACGACCGCATAGGCCGGCGAAGCGATCGGCCAGGCCGCGGTGGAGCCAGCTGCCGCGGGCGGCGGCCCAGCGCGGGAGGGTGAAGTGATTCACCGTGACGAAGAGCTCGAGCCCCGCGTCTCGCGCGGCGGTGAAGATCTCGCGATAACGCGCGAAGGCAGCATCGTCGAAGCGGCCCGGCTCGGGCTCGAGCCGGCTCCACTCGAGGCTGCATCGATGGGCGTGGTGACCGAGCTCGGCCGACAGGCGGAGGTCTTCTTCGGCGCGACCGCCCCACCAGTCGCAGGCAGAGCCCGCCCGACTTCCGTCGCGGATGCGGCCCGGCAGCCCCTCCCAGTCGTACCAGTCGTTGTCGGTGAGGCCGCCCTCGACCTGGTAGGACGAGGTGGCGGTGCCGAAGAGAAAGCGCGGGGGAAATCGCAGCACAGCGAGGTCGACCATAACCAATCCCCTGCGCGGGAGGCGTGACGATTTCGGTCAGCGGCGGCCGAGCCAGCCTCGACCGTGCCGCTCGTCGGCGAGGCGGTCCATCGTGGCCTGCATCTGCGTCTCCACCCTCGTCGCGAGCTCGGCCACGTAGGCCTCGTCGGAGGCTGCCTCCGGGCCCGTGCGCTCGGGTTCGATCGGCGCCAGCACCTGGGTCGTGATCTGTGACGGGAAGGGCAGAAAAGGCATCGGAGGGCCCACGGTGAGACCCCACGGCACCACGAGCATGAGAGGAAGCACCTTGAGGCGGATCTTCCGGTCGAGACCCAGCTTGCGCGCCACGTCGGCGTTCGTGCGGAGGATGAGGATGGACGCGTGCGCGCCGCAGGTGACGACCGGGACCATCGGGACACGGTTGCGCAGGGCGAGCTTCACGAAGCCGCGGCGGCCATCGAAGTCCACGCGGTAGCGGTCCCGGTAGGTCCGCATCGCCTCCACGTCACCTCCTGGGTAGACGAGGACCTTCTGCCCCCGCGCGAAGATCCGTTCTGCGTTGTCATGGCTCGCCCGCACGGCACCGAGGGGCGAGAGGATCTGGTTGATGACGGGCCAGTCGAGCAGCCACTCGTGCATCAAACCGTAGGGCAGCGCGTCCATGCCCCGCGCGCCGTAGGCCTGCACGCAGAAGATGTAGGTGTCGGGGGTGTAGATCGACGCGTTGTGGTTCGCGACGTAGAGCGCGGGCCCGGCGGGGATGCGGTCGAGGCCCCGCACGTCGGCCTGGTGGTACGGGATGAGGGTGCGCCGCACCAGCGCGCAGAAGCGGTCGATCGCGACCGGATCGCGGTTGCCGAGGTCGTCGATGTCGTAGTGCCGCACGCGCACATCTGATCATGAAAACCCGGCATGCAAAACACCTCGATGTGAGCCAGCTCACTGTTGACCCCGAGGACCGTCACCATTCTTCCGCCATGCAACGCAGCAAGCTCAGCGCCCTCGCCCTCGTCCCTGCCCTCGCCGCCTGTAGCGGTGTCTCCGGAAGCGGTGTGTCCAAGACCGAGAACCGCAGCGTGGGCAGCTACGACAGCGTGGAGGTCCACGGCGCCCTCGACGTGGAGATCACCGTCGGCCCCACCGCCTCGCTGGCCATCACCGCCGACGACAACATCCTCCCCAAGATCGAGACCTCGGTGGTGGGCGACGAGCTCGTCATCTCCCCCGAAGGCAGCCTCCTCCCCAGCACCCCCATCAAGGTCGTCATCACCACCCCCTCCCTCGACGGCGTCGAGGTGCACGGGGCGAGCGAGACGGTGGTCAACGGCGTCACGGCCAACACCTTCGAGGCGACCGTGCACGGGGCGAGCAACCTGAACCTGTCTGGCAAGACCGACAACCTCGAGCTCGAAGCCCATGGGGCGAGCGTGGTCGATGCGGAAGGCCTGAAGACCAAACACGCCGAGGTGCGCGCGGCGGGAGCGAGCAAAGTGAGCCTGTCCGAGCTCGACGAGCTCGAAGCCAACCTCTCCGGGGCCAGCCGCTGCACCTACGCCGGCACCCCCACCATCGACGAGAAGCTCTCCGGCGCCAGCTCGCTCGCCAAGCGCTAGGACCCCGTTAGGTGGTACGGTCGGCGGCGATGAGCCTGGAGCTGCCGACCCCCGCCATTGGCCTGTCCCCCGAGGCGCTGCAGACGCGCTTCGACGCCCTTCAAGACCGCCTCATCCCACTCTGGCGCGCCATCGAGAGCCTCGACGACGACGGGGCGCAGACCATCGTCGTCGTGCCCTCGCTCACCGTCGACTACTCCGGCCTGCGCGGCAGCGTGCTCCAGGCCTACGAGGAGCGCTTTCTGTTCTTGTTGCTGCTCCTGCGGCAGCCTACGGCGCGACTCATCTACGCGACGTCACAGGTCATCCAACCCGCCTTGGTCGACTACTACCTCGGCCTGCTCCCCGGCGTCGTACCGAGCCACGCGCGCCAACGTCTGCAGCTGATCTCCCCGCAGGACGGCGCCCCGCAGCCGCTCAGCATCAAGCTCCTTCAGCGGCCTCACCTCATCCAACGGATCCGTGAGCTCATCATCGATCCGCGGCGGGCGCACCTCGTGCCCTTCAACACCACACGCCACGAACGCGACCTGGCCCTCCGGCTGGGGATCCCCATGTTCGGGGCCGACCCACGGCTGTTGTCGCTCGGCACCAAGAGCGGCTGCCGCAAGCTCTTCCGCGAGGTGGGCATGCAGCTGCCGGCTGGCTTCGAAGACCTCACGAGCGAAGCCGACGTGGTGCACGCGCTCCAGTCCCTCAAGCGCCAGGTGCCTGAGCTGCGCCACGCGATGGTGAAACAAGACGATGGGGTGAGCGGCGAAGGCAACGCGGTCGTCGACATGGAGAATGTCGACGTCGACAGCGCCGAGGCGGTGCGCGAGCGCCTCATGGCCATGCGACTCGAAGCCAAGAACATGGCCGTGAGCGATTTTCTGGCCAAGCTCGTCGACCAGGGCGGCGTGGTCGAGGAGCGTGTACGCGGCGAACGCATCGTGAGCCCCAGCGTGCAGATGCGGGTCACGCCGCTGGGTGAGGTCGAGCTCTTGAGCACCCACGACCAGCTCCTCGGCGGCGCCCACGGCCAAACCTACGAAGGCTGTGTCTTTCCCGCCGCCGGTGATTACGCCCCCCTCATCGCGGCCGAAGCGAGCAAAGCCGACGAGCGGTTGGTGAGTGAAGGGGTGCTCGGGCGCTACGCGATCGATTTCGTGTGCGCCGAGACCCAAGCGGGCTGGGCGCCCTACGCCATCGAGCTCAACCTTCGGAAAGGCGGCACCACCCACCCCTACCTCACGCTGCAGTTCCTCACCGACGGACGCTACGACCCCGAGCGGGCCGAGTTTCTCACCGCGGCGGGACAGCCCCGCCACTACGTCGCGACCGACGCCCTCTCCCGCACCGCCTATCGCACCCTCACCCCAGAGGGCCTCTTCGACGTGGCGGTGCGGCACCGGTTGCACTTCGATCAGACCCGCCAGACCGGGGTCGTCTTTCACATGATGAGCGCCATTGGCGACCACGGCCGCCTCGGCTTCACCGCCGTCGACACCACGCGCGAAGGCGCCCATGCCCTCTACGACCGCATGGTGGCGGTGCTCGACGAAGAAGCGGAGGCCAACCTCGTATCGCCTCCGTTGCCGCCATTGCACGACTGACTGTGTAAGCCCATCGCAGCTCTTCGTCGTGTCAGACGCTCAGCCCGACGCGCCTCGGCTCGAGGTACCCGTCGTCCGGTATGGCGAGGCCGACCGACAGCTCGCGCATGGCCACAGGAGCGCTGGCGACATGAGAGACGGCGACGCCACCCGGGTGCCGCTTCCCCCGTGCAAGAGCACCTCGTGCACCTTCAGCTATCGCGTCTACACCGAGCCGCCCACCGATGTGGTGGTTGCGCTACAGCGCCCGCCGCGCGTCGCGCCCCGAACGGGCATGTTCCCGTTCGACAGCGCCGACATCGACGGAGCGCGTGAAGCAGACCTGGAGCGCATGCGGTTCTTCGTGCAGCCCACCGCCCCGGCCCCCCCGAGCGAGGCCGTGATCGCAGCGCCGGCACCGTGAGCTCCGTCGCACGTGTGAGCCCTCGTGTCGCCCCCGCTGCCGCCATTGCACGACGGGGCTGCTACAACCAAGTAACGGCGCCAGTGCGCAGCCCATAAGTGGCTGCAACCACCTTGGCGTGCTTCAGCTTGGCGCCCTTGAGCTTGGCGCGCAGCTGCTTGGCGGTTGCATTGGCATTCTTCGCCACGGCGCGGGCCACGTCCTTCTCACGACCGATGTTGCCCTGGATCTTGGCGGCGAGGCCACCAAGCTCGGCCGGAGCGTCGGCAGGGGGGCTGATGGCCGCGCCCACTGCACCGCATGCCTCGTGTCCGAGCACGACCACGAGCTCGGTATGGATGAACTGAACCGCATATTGAATGCTACCGATCACCTCATCAGAGGCGACGTTGCCCGCAACACGCGCCACGAAGAGGTCGCCGATGCCGTGATCGAAGATGAGCTCAGGAGAAACACGAGAGTCGGCACACGTGAGCACGATCGCGAAGGGCCACTGTCCGTTGCTCGTCTCGTAGCGACGACCGGGGCGCCCCAATGGAAGGCGCGGGACGTCGTCGATGTAGCGTTGGTTTCCTCGCCGCAAGAGTGCGAGTGCTTCGTCTGCCGTTACGGTGTTCTTCTTGCTCATGGCGACGGAGTCTTACTGTGATGCGACGCGAGGTCACCCCGATTGTGTGCCTTCCGTGCTGCGCTTGCCTCGCCGAGACCACCATTGGTCACGCAGAGGTAACCGTGGAGCCGAGCGGTTGCGTGCAGCCGTGTGCACCCCAGCATCATTCGCGCGCGACCTGCCGAACCAACCGGCCTCGAGCTGCGTGACGTGAAACACGAGCATGCCGACGGTGATGTCGGCGATGTTCACCGTGGCCAAGAGGGACAGATGGAGGCCGATGAGGGCCACCAGGGCGTAGGGGCGAGTACGCCGACATAGCGCGAGGGGCAGCATCGCGAGCTCGACCCACAGCATGGCGTAGGTTCCTGCGGTGAGGAGCTGAGGCCACCGCTCGAGCGTTTGCACGAGCAGATGGTCGCGCCCGAGGGGGCTGCCCATGATGAGCGCCCCCGCCTGACCACGCTGCCAGCTGGGACTCATGAGCTTGGTCACGCCAGAGTAGGTGTACGCGAGGCCGGTGATCCACCAGGTCACGTCGCGGTACCGACGCCAGAAGGGTTCGCGATCGGCACCGTCCTCACGGGGCATGACGGCGTGGGACAACATCCACCAGGCCAAGAAGGGCATCGAGGGATTGAGGATGAGCTGGTTGCGATGAAAACAAAGCGCCATGCCTACGAAGAGGAGCAAGGCACTCGCGCGGGGCAGGCGCCCCGAGGCATGCACGAGCGAGAGCACCAGCAAGGCGCCGACGATGAGACTGGGCGCGGCGAAGACGGCGTCGAGCATGGGCGTCAACGCGGGGATCGGGAAGGGATTGAGCCCCGCGCTCGACACCGTGCCCTCCGGGCCGAAGAGGTCTTCGGCGTGAGGGAGCCAGGTGGCGAAACGAATGGCGAGAAATCCTCCCACGACGGCTCTCGCGACCCGTCGCAGTCGCGCATTGGTGATCACGCGCCACCTCCGCTGGCGCAATCGACCACCTGCTCGAAGGCGGGGCCGAGGGCGCCTTCGTGGGGCGCCGAGTGAATGGTCACGCGATCGGGGCGGGGCCCAGGCAACAGACCGCCGGGCTCGCAGACGCCGTGGCGCAGCACACCTTCGGTCGTGCGTTCGGGAAGCAGGGGACCAAAGACGAGCGCCGCCCCATAGACGTTGCGGAGGGCATACGGGCCCGGCAGCGAACCATAGCGCTCGCGGTCGAGCGCGAAGCTCGACGTGACCCCGCCGCGTTCGACCTCGACCCGGTGTCGGTAGGCGAAGGGCTCGAGGGGACCCATTCGACAGAAGACCTTGGGAGCCGGCGAAGCGAGCATGGCCTTGCCCGGCGCGCTCACCGCCTTGCTGACGCTATCGGGCGCGCCCAACAGTCCGAGGCTCGCGCCCACGGGGTGACTCAGTCCGACGAGCGCCATGGCACCGAGCCCCCACATGCGCCACCGAGGCGGCTTCCCTGAGGCCTCGTGCACGTCGCGAAAGGCGAGCATGGCCCCGAGCTTCTGCTCCGCGTCGTCGTCGAAGCCGCACGCCCCGTCGAAGTGAGCCGGGTTCCGGTAGGTACCGAAGAGCATGTCCCATAGGGGGAGGTCCCCATAGTTGCTCGCGTGGCGACCTCGCTCGTGATGGATCCGGTGCATCTCCGGTCGCTGGATGAACCAGCCCAGCCACCGCGGCGTGGCGACGTTCACGTGGTAGATGAGCTCCGCGACCCCCGCCAAGACGGTGAACACGGCTGCCGCCTCGAGCGACAGGCCCAGAAGTGGATAGGCCACGAGGGCGCTGACGAGCGTGTTGGCCAGCTGCTCGACCGGGTGTTTGTAGAAGGCGGTCACCACCTCGAGGCGCGCAGGGCTGTGATGCACCTGGTGACACGTCCGCCACAGCACCGCCGAAGCGTGACGGGCCCGGTGCCACCAGTAGTAGACGAAGGTGCTCACCACGTAGCCGAGCGCCCCGGCGGCAAGGGCTCCGAGGTGGCTCGACGCCGAGAAGAGCGAACCTGCTCGCAGCCAGCGCTCCCACGTCAGCCCGGCGACGACGATGGCCGCCACCTGCAGCGCGTTGAGCAGCAGCGCCCGCAGGTAGAAACCTCGCGCCTCGGGCAGGCGCGTCCCGGGCTTGATGCGTTCGAGAACCATGAATGCGCAGCCGATTCCCAAGACGATGGCGACGGACATGTGACACTCCCTTCGTGGTGACTCCCGATGAAGCTGGGTCGCCTTCGGGTGTCCGGCCACCGCGATGAAGTGACAGTGTCACTTGCCGCCGATGGGGCCACGGGGAAGGGTCGTGGCCATGGGAAGGGTGTACGGCGATCGGGTCAGCCACCTGGCCGGCCAGGAGACCTTCATCGTGGCTGCTCTCGTGGCGGCGCACGCCACGGCCGAAGACGGCTCCTTTCGCCCGGCCGACGTGCGCTTCTTCTTCTTCCTCTTCACCAACTGGGTGGAGCACGATCTGGTCTACCCCACGCAAGACTTGGCGCTCACGCAGGTGAGACGGGTCATGCAGCGGCTGATCGACGACGGCCGTGCCGAGCAGCGCGCCGCGGGACGACGCCCCCGCTACCGACTCACCGACGATGGCCTCAGCGCCCTGGTCGAGGCGCTGGTCGAGCCCGGTCCGAACCAGCCGCGGCGCACGCTGGAAACGTCGCTCTTCGTATTGTGCTTCGCATCGCTCTACCGGCCGGTCCTCACGCGCCGACTTCGCCTCGAGACACGTCCGCCCGCGTTACGACGGCGACTGAGCAGGATGCTCGCGCCCCGCACCATCCTCGCCCACGCTCGAAGCCGCGCACGCGACCTGTTGGCCGACCTCGATGAGCGCATCGCATCCGGTGAAGCCATGCAGCAGGCGCTGGACGATGCGCCTGCCGCCGACGGGGCGAGCCGCATCGCCGCCATTGCGGGTCTCGGCTCGTACCAGCTCGAACGCATGCGGCCGGTCTCGGAGTTGTTCGACGCGCTGGCCCCCGACGTGCGCGAGATCGAGCTCACCCGTGGGCCCGGCGTGCGGGCCAAGCTGCTCTTCGCGCCCCTGGCGGAAGTGCTCCGTCACGAACTGACCGTGCTCGACGGGCTCGAACTCGATGCTCGGGGCAACCTCCGATAGACGCCTTCGTAGCCGACGGCCGCCCCGTCGCCCCTCTTGTCCACGGGCCGGTGGCCGAAGGTAGACGCTGTGTCCTCGGGTGGAGCTTTCCTCCCACCTCGAGGGGCGCATCTCGCGAGGCGAGGTGCTACCGTCCCACGCGATCGTGTTCGAGCGGGGACAGAAGATCGGCGATCGGCTGGAGCTGATCGAGCTCATCGGCGAGGGCGCCATGGGCAGTGTGTGGGCAGCACGCCACCTACGCCTCGACGCCGACGTCGCCGTGAAGTTCATCGCCACCGACCACCGCGCGAAACACCGCGAGCGGGTCGTCACGCGCTTCGAGCGAGAGGCCCGTCTCGCGGCTTCGATCCAGAGCCCTCACACGGTTCAGATCCACGACCACGGACTCACCGACGACGACGTGCCCTTCATCGTGATGGAGCGCCTGCAGGGTCGCTCGCTGGGCCAGCGGCTGCGCAGCGGCGGTCCGCTTCCACTGCACGACGTGGTGGCGCTCGTCGAGCAGGTGGGCCGCGCCCTCGCCTCGGCCCACGAGCGTGGCGTGGTCCATCGCGACATCAAGCCGGACAACATCTTCCTCGTCGATACCCCCGATGGGTCCATCTTCGCCAAGGTCCTCGACTTCGGCGTGGCCAAGCTCACCGAGGATCCGGAGCAGGCGATGACCACGACTGGGGCCACGCTCGGAACCCCGCTCTACATGAGCCCCGAGGTGATCCGCAGCGCCCGGGACGCCACTTCGGCGGCCGACCTCTGGGCCCTGGCCGTGATGGCCTACGAGTCCCTGACCGGGGTTCCCCCTTTCGCCGGCGAGACCGTCGGCGCGCTCTTCTTCAGCATCTGCGGCGACGCCGTCGATCCCCCCAGCACCCGTCGGAACGGACTCCCCGACACCGTGGATGCTTGGTTCTCCCGCTCGCTCTGCCAGGACCAGGACAAACGTTTCGCCA
>JAUHZF010000456.1 GCA_030426145.1 Polyangia bacterium | reverse complement strand
CCGACGGCGAGATCTGCTTCTACGCCTCGACGCCGGTCGATCTGGTCGTCGACCTGTTCGGGGTCATGGCGGCGCCGAGCGGTGCGCTGGTGGAGCATCTCCGGTTCGATGCGCACACCTGGCCGGCCTACTCGCCGGCGGCGACCGACTACGCCGTCGAGTGCGACGACGCCACGCGGGTAGCGCAGCGTGACGTCGTCGAGGTGGACGGCGAGCGGTCGGGTCGAGTCGGGGAGCGGCGCCTCAGCGGATGGCGCCGATGTCACGGGCGACGGCTTCGATCGCGTCGTAGTTGCCGTTCTCGGTGGGGATGAACGCGTTCGCGCCGAACAGGTCGAGGATCGCCTGGTCGTCGCCCCCCGTCTCGGCGAGGGCGCCGGTGACGGCCCACCCCACCACCACCTCTGTGCGCGGACCCTTCGAAGGGGTGATCGGTGCCGGGAGGATGATCGGAGGCAGGCCTGGGGGCGGTGGTGGTGGCGCGGTCTCGGTGGGCAGGTCGATGTGGATGCGTGCGTGCTCTTGGCCGGCGAGGGCCACGTACTCCGACAGCGAGCGACCCGCCGCACGAACGCTGACCTCGTGCTCTCCCGCGTTGATCATCGCGTGGATCAAAGGGGCTTTGCCGATCGGGATGCCGTCCACCCGCACCTGGGCGCCGGGGGTGTTGCTGTACACACTGATGAAGGCCGTGCGGTTCTTCAGCAAGCCGAGCTCGAGTCGCACCGACTCCTGGCGCTCCTCTTCGACCTCGTCTCCCCCGTCTTCGAGGTACTGCTCGTAGGCTTCGTAGGCGCCGGCGTAGTCGCGCAGCTGCGCGATCTTGAACTCGCCCGCCTTGTAGTAGGACTTCCCGCGCTCGTAGTGGATGCGCGCCTTGGCGATGTTCTCCTCCGACGGTCCATCGTCGGGCGTCGACGGGTCTTCGGCTTCGGGCGTGTCGACGTCCTGCGCCGTAGCATCGCCTTCCTCGGGCGGCGCCGGTGCATCCTCGGGCAACGCCGGCGCCTCCTCCGGCGCCTCCTCCGCCGGGGCCTCGGCTTCGGGCTGTCCGAGGGCCGGCGGGGCGAGCAACGACAAGCTCACCCCCCAAGCCACTGGGCTCCACCGAGACCGCATGACGGACATGGTAGTCTGACCGACACTCCGCGACGCTCGTTTCTCATCGGGTCTCCCCCTCGCGGTTATTTCTTTGCTGCCATGAGCAACCGAGGAACCTCGGGGTCCGACGACTCCGGGATGGCTTCACGAACACCCGGACCGACGCTTCGCGTCGTGGTGGAGGACGAGGTGTCGCGCTACCGGCTCCCCGAGCGCGGGGAGGTCACGCTCGGGCGGGGCTCGGACATCGAGGTCCACATCGCCCGCCGCGACGTCTCCCGGCGTCACGCTCGGATCCGCGTCGATGACCAAGCCCTCTTCGCCCAGGACGCCGGCAGCGCCAATGGGAGCCGGCACTGCGGACGGCCGCTCCCGGCCGACTCGTGGACAGAGCTGCAGTCCGGCGACTGGCTGGGGCTGGGGGATGCTCTCGTGGTCGTCGATGTGGAGGGGGACCGAGCCCCGTCGCGAAGCATCGGGCGCGACGCCTTCGTGAGCACCCTCGAGACGCGGATCGAGCTCAACGCCGGCGCGCCGCTGACGGTGCTCACGTTGAGGAGCGTGACGTCGCGCCGATGGATCGACGTGGTGGAGGCCATGCTCCGCACTGAGGATCACCTCGGGGTCGTCGGCGATGCACTCGTGAGCGTGGTGTTGCACGCGGGCGTCGAGCGCGCGCGGGCGATGGGGGAAGCCTTGCGTCGGCACCTGCGCAACTTCGGGGTGCAGCTCGAGGTGAAGCTCCGCGCCTATCCGGCCGATGGTCGCACGGCAGACGAGCTCGCGCCGCCACGCCGCCCGACGGCCGACCGTGAGCGCACGACGTCACCTCCGCATGCGCCCTTGGTGAACAGCCCTGCCATGCGTGCGCTGTACGAGCTGGTCGACGAGGTGGCGCCGAGCCGGGTGAACGTGCTCCTGCTCGGCGAGACGGGCGTGGGCAAGGAGGTCGTCGCGCGAACCCTCCACGAGCGCTCGCAGCGCCGGGACGGACCCATGCTCGCGATCAACTGCGCAGCCATCACCGACAACCTGCTCGAAGGCGAGCTCTTCGGCTACGAGCGGGGCGCTTTTACCGGCGCCGTCACGGCCAAGCCGGGGCTGCTCGAGGTGGCCGAGGGGGGCACGGTGCTACTCGACGAGATCGGCGAAATGCCGCTCACCACCCAGGCCAAGCTGCTGCGTGTGCTCGAGGAGCGAAAGGTGTGGCGGCTGGGTCGTGTCGAGCCGCGCGACATCGACGTCCGCATCCTCGCTGCGACCAACGCCGATCTCCACGTCGCAGTGCAGGAGGGTCGCTTTCGCGCCGACCTCTTCTACCGCATCAATGGTGTGCAGCTGGCCATCCCGCCGTTGCGCGAGCGCACCGAGGAGATCGAGCCCCTCGCCCGTCGCTTCGCCCGACGGGCGGCGTCCGAGCTCGAGCGCGCGCAGCCGACATGGTCGCCGGAGGCTCTGGCCAAGCTCATGGCCTACGACTGGCCGGGCAACGTGCGTGAGTTGCGCAACGCGGTCGAGCGCGCGGTCCTGCTCGCCCGCGAGGGGCAGGTGGAGGTGAGCCACCTTCCCGACGAGCTTCGGGCCGACACCCTTCCCTCCCCCGTCTCCGAGGCTGTGACGACGCCGCCCGAGCCACCATCAACCCTGCCCAGCGAAGACCTCATGACCGAAGTCGAGCAGCTCGAGCGCGACCGCATCGTGGCCGCCCTCGACGCCTGCCACGGCAACCAGACCCGCGCCGCCAAGGAGCTCGGCATCACGCGCCGCATGCTCATCAGTCGCCTCGACCGCTACGCCATCCCCCGCCCCCGGAAGAAACCCTGAGGGCCGAGCTACTCGTCAAAGCACCGAGCACCTACTTCTGACGGTGGAATGCCTACCCGAAGCGGCTCACCCACGGGAGCGCGTGGACAGTAGGCGGCGGCGGTCGAGATTCGATCGTCGTCGTCTGTCCACGCCAACGGACCCGTCGTGCTCTGAAAGCGCAACTGACTCATTGCAGTCTCCAGGAGCGGCTTGGCTTCGCGCAGCGCGTCGAGGTCGACGATCACGTACGGCTGATCTCCATCGTCGAGGGCGCGCAAGGCTCCCTTGAAGAGCTCATGATCAGAGATGTCACCGCCGAGGGCTGCGACCCGGTATGCGGCGAGCCCCACCATGAGCAAGGCGTCGTGGAGATGGTTGTGTGCAAACGGCTTCCCGTCGTCGCCTAGAGCGTCGACGTAGTCGTCGAAGCGAGCTGGGTCCGAGGCGTGCTCGATGCCGACGATGCGTTGTTGTGCCGCGAACGAAAAGCCTGCGCTGGGCTCTGTGAGCAGCTCATGCGTTCGTGCGCCATGATCGAGGATGTAGAAGGGCTTCCGGACGGGAAACCTGTTCTCGATGAAGGGCAGGAAGCTCACGAAGTTGCGGCTCTGCAGGGACACGATCACGTCTGGCTTGGCATCTGCCACGTTGCCCGTCACCGCCGCTTCTACCGTCAAGTCATCGGGATAGGGCGGGTCTGCCAGCGTCTCCACGTGGGTGTCCGGGTCGAGGCCGTACGAGAGCAAGACGGGACCGAGCGCGGCGATGACCTCTTCGGAGGGCGGTCCGGGGAGAAACACGTCATCCCTCGGGTGCACCACGAGGAGCTTGAAGTCGGGCGGAAGCATTCCACCACGGTCGGCTTCGACCTGGATCATGACAGCTTGGAGCACGGCCGCGAACGCGTCGACGAGGGTCGTGTCCTCGCCCACGAGGTGGAACATCCGGTCGTCGACGTCCGTGGCGTGGAGCTCGGCGTGAGAAGCTTGGGTGGCGATGATCGGCAATCTCAGTCCGGTGAAGGTCGTCGCGAGGTCGAAGGCGTTTTGCTCGGACACCAATACGTGCGCGCCAAGCGTTCCGTCGAGCTGGACAGCGGCTGCTCTGGCGTCCTCCGGACTCGACGCGTTGCACGCGACGACCAAGGTGCGGCGCTCGGGTCGGTTGAGGGTCGCGAGACCAGCGTCGTCGAGCAGTCTCACGACATGCTCGATAGTGGGGAGCGCACCGAGCGAGCCCATCATCCCCGACCTCCCCGGAGTGAGGACGCCGATGATCAAGTAGTCGTCGTGCTTTGCGTCGAACCCGACTGGAGTGCAGACGTCGGCACTGCCCAGCGTCAGGTCCTCACATTGGCCCTCACGTGTGCAGATCCGCGGCGGACCGTTCTCGACCTCGCACTCGACATTGGTTCGGCAGCCTTTGCCCGCTTCCACGCAAAGCGCTCGTTCACACACGAAGGTGCCTGCGGGACGATCGTCGAGTCCGTTGCAGTCGGTGTCGGTCTGGCACTGCTCTGAGCTGACGTCTCCCAGCAGCGAGCATGCGCCGAGGGTCAGGGAAATCGCCGCGGCGACTGGCAGCCGTGTGCTCGAGAGCCTGCTCATCGTCACACCCATCCGTCTACACCAAGCGGACATCGTACGCTGTCGACGTGCAGATATCCGCGTTTGCACCTTGGATGTACAAAAAGGGACGTACTGTCCCGTTGCGGGCAGGTTGATCGCGACACGCTGGCGCGCGCCATGGAGACAGGTGTGAATCCAAGCAGCCCCCCATCGCTGTAAGCCAGCGAGGTTGCGCTCATCTCGAGGCTTCGCGCTGGAAGCGCAGAGCTGGCATGCGGTATGCTGCGACGCTGGTCATGGCTCAGAATCGACTCTACAGGTTTGCAGCCGCTGCCGCGGTTCCGTTTCTGTTCACGGGGTGCATGATGGAGGCGGAGGAGTTCGAAGAGCCGCCGCTGGAGGAGCTGGGCACGGTGTCCTCGCCCCTGGTCACGGTGCAGTCGTCGTTCGCGGAGTGCTCGTTTCCCGGCGTCCACCCCGACCTCGCCGCGGGGAACCTCCTCATCACCCGTGACCCGGCGGACAACATCGTCGCCACCCAGCCCTACGCTTGCTCCGTGCTCGGCGTGGTAGGCTCGGGCGGCGGCCTGACGTACGAGATTGTTGCGGATTCGAGCTTCATCGGGGCCGTGGGTGGGATCCCGACCTGTGGTGACTGCGGCGCCATCCCTCCAGGACCTCCGCCGGGTCCGCCTCTGATCGTCCCGGATGGTCACACCCCCTATCCTTACTTCTATTACTCGAAGTCGATCGTAAACCTCGGCACCATGGGTTCGCCCGTCTCGCACTACCTCGGCTGGAACGTGGTGCCGGCGTCGACGCCTCGGTCTGCCACCCCCGATCCAGGACCCAACACGAGCTACTGTGCCGGCTGGGGTAGCGATGCTTGGGGACTGCTCACCGATCCAAACGGAATCGAGCGCCTCCCGCACAGCATGTGGCTCTTCCTGTCGAGCCCTGGCAATGCGCAGCACATCGCGTACGACCCCGAAGTCGGGTATCGAGCCACCGGGGTCCGTTCTTCGACGAGCGTTCTGGTGCCGACCCCGGCTACCAATTGGTGCAACTAGTCACGTCGTGCGCTCTCGACGTTCCTTGCTCGCATTCATGGCGCTGAGCTTGGGTGCGTGTGACCGCGCACCCGACGCTTCGAGGCCGGATGCGAGGCTCGATGAGGGCGAGCTGGACACGGCCATGCCCGCGCTCGAACCAGCCGTGTTGATGGGCAGTCCGGCGGGTGTTGTGCAATCCTACGTCCCGCTCGTCCTCGACTACGGGAGGGGGGCGCCGCAGCCTTGCAGCGGCGTTCTCGTCGCGCCCAACATTCTCGTCACGGCCCGCAACTGCATCGCGCCGGTGCCGTTCAGCGAGAGCTTCGAGTGCCGCCTCGACGGAAAGCCAGTCGGTGACACCGAAGCTTCGGGCTACTTCAGCCCGGGCAGACTCGTCTGGGACGACCTGAAGGTCATCGTCGGACCCGACCTGCCTCCGCTCGATCCTGCGCCACCTGGCGATGCCGTTGGCGCCAAGGTGTTCGTGTCTGATGGCAACACCATATGCGGCCACGACATTGCCCTGGTCGTGCTCGACCTCGAGGTACCCGGCATCGAGCTATTTCCCTTGAGACTTGGCGCTGCTCCCGTCGAGGGTGAAGAGATCACGCTCATCGGATGGGGAGCAACTGACCCCGAGGCGGGGTTACACCCCAACGACGTGCTCCTGCCCGCGCGCCACGCCGCCGACGGCGTTGAGATCACGCGTGTCTTCCAGGCGCAAGATATCCCAGGCTCTACGACCATTGGCGCTGCCCCCAGGACGTTTCACACCGGTCCCGCCATCTGTGCCTTCGATAACGGAGGACCAGCTTTGTCCAATGGCGCGCTCGTGGGCATCGCGTCTCACAGCTACGGGATCTCTGGAACGGCACCCACGGGTTTCTGTGGGGACTTCGTGAGCGTCTACACCCAGATCGCCCCTTTTGAGGATCTCTTCGAGCGCGCTTTCGCCGCCGCGGGGCAGCCCATCTGGCGAGCCGGGGAGGCCTACCCGGGAAGTGTTGAAGCGGACGGCGAGTGTGTGCGGGACGACAACTGTGCCTCTGGACTTTGCCGCTTCGTGCAGGGAGAGGGTTTCTGCGCACGGCCATGCGCTGCCGACGCGGACTGCGCCGAGGGGTACGTGTGCGGGCTAGGCGAGGAAGGGGGCTTCTGCGAGGCGCCGGACACCGAAGGGTGTTCGCTGGCGCCCGAGCCTCGTGGCCGCAGCCCCATCGCACCGATCGGCGTTCTTCTGGCGGCGCTCGGCTTTGTCCGTCGGCGCTCGAGCTTCGCGTCCGGCTAGTTCGTCGCGCTGGGCGCGGCTTCTGGCCACGGGTCGTGGTCGTCGAACGGGCGCGTCGTGGGTGGTGGCGCTGCCGTCGGAGGCGCCGGGGGGGCAGGCATGGTGGCTGGCGCCGAGGTCGGAGGCGGATCCTGGGGCGTCGGGTCTGAGGGTGGCTGTTCGCTCGTCGTGGACGTGCTGGTGGTGGGGGGCGGCTCGGGCTGCGGTGCGGCAGTCGCCGT
>JAUHZF010000061.1 GCA_030426145.1 Polyangia bacterium | reverse complement strand
CAGTGCCGGCGGCTACCTGCTCGCTCTCAGCTTCGAGACCGACTTCGACTGCGCGACCAGCGCGCCGGTCGGGGTTCCTTGCGTCGAATTCGGTGCGGGTCTGAGCCAGACCAATGGCGACACCGTCTACCTGATCGACATGGCCGACACGGTCATCATGTCCGAGTCGGTGGCGGCCATGGCGGTCGGGGACGGCGCCGGAGAGACCTGGGGTCGATTCCCCAACGGCACCGGCGCCTTCGCCGTGTTGAGCACGTCGACGCTCGGCGAAGCCAACGCCCAGTAGAAATCAGACAGTAGAACGCAGACAGTAGAAAGCAGGCAGTCGAAGTAGCGCTCAGGGCTTGGCTGGGGGCGCCGGCTCGGAGGTGGCGTGCACCATGGCCGAGCACTTCTGGGCGATCTCTTGATGGAGAGCGTCGCGCTCCTGGCCGGCGTCGGCGATGGCCCGGCTCCGGCTGCCGTGCTCGCCGCGTACGTCGAGCATGATGCTGTCGCTCTCGGCAGTGACGACGACGAGGGTGTCGGGGCGCTCGGTGGCCGCGACCACCGCGAAGCCATCCTGCACGAGGCGCGCGACGAGGCGTCGCTCGAGCTGCGCGGCGTCGAAGTGATCGAAGTCGTGCTCGGTGAGACGGCTCATGTCGACGCCGACGGTGCGCGGGATGGTGGCCGCGGGCGGCGCCGGCTCATCGTCGGCCGGAGGAGGCGGGGCGGCTGCGCCGGGAGGCGGCGTGGCGCGGTTGCGGCGCTTGGCCACCACGAGCTCCTCCAGGGGCACTTCTTTGATGATCGACGGGTACTTGGCGCCCACGAAACGCGCGCCGCCGACCACGAGGTAGAGGTCCTGCGTGGAGATCTGCTTCTGAGCCACGAAGGAGACCGAGACCTCGCGCTTGGCGTAGGGGGCGAGCACGAAGGGCTCGGACGCCGGGCGCTCGTGCTGGGCGAGGATGCCGTCAGCCCCGCGACGTAGGTAGATCCCGTCGCGATCGAGCTCGAGCTCCATGCGGGTCTGGTTGTGGACCACGGCGGTCACGTGAACCTCTTCGCCGTTGATCAAAGTCGCCTTCTGGACCTCGACGGTTACGTCCGACAGGCGGTCGCCGCGCTTCATCTGAGGCGACAGGATCCTCAGCTTCTGCGACGGAACGGAGATCGAGCAGGCGGTGAGCGGCAGAAGAGCGATGAGGAGCAGGAGCTTCGTGGTTCGAGCAAGCATGGGTAGTTCTTTCCTCGTACCCCGACGACCGGGGGTTCGCCCGTTACACGCGCCACGCCGTGGGACATTTCCCACTTTTTTCCCTGCGCTCAGCCCAGCTGAACGCTGCGCCGACTGAGGTTACCGTACTCGAAGCCCTGCACGGGGTAGGACACCGCCCCACCCTGGCTCGCCGCGCCGGCCGCGAAGAGCAGCGGGAGCCAGTGGTCGAGGCTGGGGTGGTTGCGGGCGAACGCGGGCGCTCGATTCGGTGCATCGATGAGCGCGTCTGCGTCTCCGGCGTCGAGGCGCTCCCGGGTCCAGGCATCGTATTCGGCCGCCCAGGCCTCGGGCGAAGCGCCATCGCGTGCGATGGCACGAAGGTTGTGAGTGATGTTGCCGCTCCCCATCAGCAACACGCCCTCGTCGCGAAGGGGCGCCAGGCGCTGACCTAACTCGAAGACCGAGCGCGCCCCCGCCGCGGTCGGCAGCGAGACCTGCAGCACGGGCACGTCGTGGTCGGGAAACATGTGCACCAGCGGCGTCCACACGCCGTGGTCGAGACGCCGGGTGGGCGCACGACGGGTGCCGCTGCCGAGCAAGGCCTCGGCCCGCTGAGCGACATCGGGGGCGCCCGGCGCCGGGTAGCGCACCTCGTAGAGGGCGGGGGGAAATCCACTGAAGTCGTACTTCAGTCGACGAGGCTCGACCGTGCCGAGGGTCGGCGGGGCGACCTCCCAGTGGGCCGACACCACGACCAGCGCCCGCGGCTTGCCCAGCCGCGTGCGCAGTGCATTGCCCCAGGTCGCTAGCGGCGCCCCTTTGGCCGCGTCGAGTGCGATGGTCGGTGCTCCGTGGCCCACGAAGAGAACCGGGGCGCGGTTCGCCGCAGCGGTCGCGGTGGGCGCCGGGGATGACTCGGTGGGCCGCCGACAGCCGGCCAGGGCCATGGCGCCGAGGAGGATCTGTCGTCGTCGCGGCAGCACGATGGAGAGGATGACACGCGGCGCGGGCTCACGAGAAGCGTGCCTGGGCGACGGCAGTGTTGCCCCGAGAGGCGCGAATCAGTCGAGCGACGACCACGACGGGTCGTTGATGACCGCGACGTAGCCACAGAGCAGCGTGGCATCGCACGCGGGTGCCGACGGAGGCGGCGCAGCCTCTTGGGCCGGACGAACGTCGGGCGGGAGCGTTTTGACCCATGCCGCTCGGTCCGGGGCCGGGATGGTCCGTGCGGCGAGCGTCGCCCACGCGCGGCGCTCATCCATCGGGAGCCCCCTGGCTCGCAGGGCGAGCCTCAACCAATCGATGCGGTCTGGAGCCTTGCCGAGGGCGAGCTCGATGCCGAGGGCCCGACGAAGGGCAGCGGGAGCTTTCCAGCCTTGCCCGCGGGCGTAGGTCACGGCCCATCGCGCCGCCTGGTCGAAGACGCCGAGCGCGTAGTAGCTGTCGGAGATGCGAAGTCCGACGTCGGGAGCCTGGGACGGGAACTTGTTCTCGGTGATCCGCAAGACGGCGATCGCTTTGGCCATCTGGCCCGCCTCGGCGAATGCGGCCCCCGTCGCGACGAGGGTCTCTGCCACGTGCCCACCACAAACCGGCTCCTTGGCGTCGCAGGCGGGGGTCAGATAACGATAGGCGTCGAGCGCCGCCGTCGCCGTCGCCAGCGATGGAGACGCCTCGAGTGCCTGCGCCGCGGTGCAGAGGGTTTTGCCCTCAGGTGTCTGCGTGGCTGCGCCGTCGCACTTGGTGATGGGTGGTGCCGCAGACGCGAGCGCGCCTGTCGGCATTGCGAAGGGGGCGCCCCACGGCGCGGGGATCTCCGACTCGCGCATCGCCAGCGTCAACGGGGGGTAGGTGGCAAGCCGAGCGTCGGACCGATGTCCCTCGTGCCAATCGTCTCGCACCTGCGCCGCAAAGTTTCCGAGAGGGATCTCGCTGGTCCGGTCGAGCAGGCCCCTCGGCGCACCGTGCCCGATGAGCCGGTGGTAACCCACGAGGGCCCGTGCCTGCTCGACGGCGGGCGAGGCCGTCGTCGCGTCGACGTCGAGCATCTGCTCCACGAGGGTAAAAAGAAGCTGCCGCGCGGCGAGCGTCTCCGTGCGCGGCAGGTGGGTGTGAAGCATCGTCAGCGCTGCCACGAGCCGTGCCTCGGAGGTGGGCTTCACGGCCAGGGCCCGCTTGGCATTCATCCCTGGTCCGTCGATGTCGGCGTCGTCGTAGGCGCGCGACGCGAGCAACTGGCTCCGGGTCAGCTCGATGAGGCTCGCGTGATCCTTCCACGCCGAGTCCTTCACCTTCTTCAGCAGGGTTTGCACCCGCGCGTCGAGCGCCTCCTGTTCGACGGCGGGCAACGCGCATCGCTGCACTTTCTCCGGCATCACACACGGCGCGGCCGGCGTCGGCCCCGCCGCGAACGACGGTGGCGTCGACTCGATGGCCACCTGACGCGCAGGCGGCGCATTCTCAGCCGGAGGCGCAGCCCCAGATCCACACGCCGCGAGGAGCGCAAAGCCGACGACACAACTCGAGCGGGTCACCTTCAACATGGTCTCGGTCCTACGAGAAAGCGTGACATGGGCCTCCGGGGGCGGGAACGGGGTTCCCGATCGTCGAGGTTCCGGGTTCGAGGTTCCGGGTTCGAGGTTCCGGGTTCGAGGTTCGAGGTTCGAGGTCGAGAGCGAGAGCGAGAGCGAGAGCGAGGTCGCCCCGGCCCGGGGGAGTCGAGGTGTAGCGAACCGATGGGAACGTATTTAGGTTCCGGGTTTGCCGACTTCGTGTTTCGAGACGGCGGAGGACCAACCCAGCATCAACGATGCCGCAAAGGCCTGCGTGGCGGGGAAGGCCGCCCCACCTTCGCTCGCGAGGTCGCCACGGTAGAATCGCAGCTGGTTGCAGAAGCCCAGCTTCCATGCGGTGAGGCAGGTGGTGACGTCGAGGCGGTCGAGGGGTCCAGATACGGGGCCGAAACCGCGCGGCTGAAAGCGCAGCCATACGACGTCGAGGCGCACCGGTCGGTGATGGAGCGCCAGCTCGGCCCCCCAGCCGGGAACCAAGGTGAGGGGCCGCTCGCCGCCGCTGCCGGCTTGGAAGTGACCGAGTGCGCTCAGGCCGCCATCGAAAGCGAGCTCGAAGAAGGTGGTCTCGTCGAGCAGCTGGTAGCCGAGCTGGGCGTGGGGCACTTCGAGGTGGCTGTGAAACCAGATGTCGTTGCCCCCGATGAAGCCGCGAACGCCGCCGCGGGCAAAGGGACCGTGGGTGGGTCCGAGGTCGAAGCGATAACCACCGCGTACCACGCCGCCTGCTTCACCTTCGAGGCCCGACGTGCCGTAGCCGAGCGCAGCCGTGATGTCGCGGTGCACGGTAAGCCCCTTCTGCGTCACCGTACCGAGGCTTCGTGACGCCGCCGTGAGGCCGTGGCTTCGGTCGGTGGGGCCGCTCCCCGTCACCGTGAAGGCTTGCCCACGCAGACCCGCGTAGGTCACCTGGGCGTCCTGCACGGGAAACGACTCCTGCGCCGTTGCCGATCCCGCCACGAGAGCGATGCTCACGAACAGCGCACCTCGCATACCCATGCACACGAGGGTAGCAGCCTCGCGCTTCGAGGAACTGCGCCACCTCACGCTCGATGGACTCACGGCGAAGAGAGCGGCTTCACGTCGGCCGCCTGGAGTCGATAGACGCTGGTCACCTCTCCCTCTTCGCGCTCTTCGCCGACGCCGAGGGTGCCGAGCACGGTGATCGGGCCTTCGTGGCCCGTGATCCCGCGCGGGGTCGTCATGCGTACGGCGATGCCCTCGTGAATGGCGGGGGTGCGCGCGAAGCAGCATCCCCACAGCGACTCCAGCAGGAGAAAAGCGCGTATGCGGCGGTCGTCGTCGCGCTCGAGCACGAGCATGTAGCCGTCGACGGCGACCTTCGCCCCGTCGAGGGACGTGACCGTCGACGGGAGGGTCATGCCGGGCGTGAACGCGAAGTCGGTGAGGGTCGACCACCGCACCGGCTGGTGACCCGACGGCAGGGGTGTGGTGGGGGCGTTCGAGGCCGTCAGCGCACGCTTCAGCTTTTGTGCCTCGGCCCGCGCCGTCTCGGCGATGGCGCGCCGCTGCAGCGCGGTCATGGCGTCCTCGTCGGTGATGGGCGCGCCTTCCGCACGCCGAAAGAGCTCCGCCACCGCGGCTTTCGCCTGCGCGTGGCGGTTGCGTACGTCGCCCCAGCCCTCGAGCGCGAGGGCTTCCCGAAGCTGCTCCACGAGCGCCGTCTCGTCCTCGCGCGCCATCACCCCCGTGGCCACGTCGAGGAACATCGACTGCAGCGTCGTCGCCACCACCTCGGTGGGCGCCGCCTCGGCGGAGGAGCCCGGCGTCGCAGTCTGGGTCCGGCCGGCTGACGGGGCCTGGCCATCGCGGGTCATGGTCTTGGGGGCCCGGGGCGCCGGGCGACGTGTGCCCCACCAGGCCGCGAGCCCGAGGAGGCCCACGATTGCGATGGCGAAGGCGACGCGGCGCATGGCCGACGGTTTGACACGGATCGGGGCACGCAACGAGCCCGGCCCCACTCGAGGCCAGGTCGGGACCCGCCGTTGCGGCGCCACCGGCCCTCCTCTATGCAGCTCGCGCGATGGGGTGCACCACGACGCGAGGGCTGGTTTCGCTGGCAGCGGGGGCGCTGATCTCGGCGCAAACCGTGCCGGCCGAGGCCGACATCACGGTTTACGAGGACATCGACCAGGGTGAGGTGGTGCGCGACCTACAGATCGGCGCCTTCCTCCAGCCCGGCTTCATCTGGCGGCAGGGAAGCCAGCCCAAGGAGGGCGAGACCGACCCCGCCGTGGCCGCCAACCCGCTCCCCGACGACGTGTTCATCCTTCGCGCGGCCCGCGCCCGCGTGAAGGGGCGCGCGCTGCCGTGGCTCAAGGCCGAGATCGAGCTCGAGACCACCCCTGCACCGCAGCTGCTCGATGGGTACATCGACATCGCACCCTGGGACTGGCTCCAAGCGCGCATCGGCCAGCAGACGGTGCCCTTTCTCTGGACCTACCGCTTCGGTCGCGACGACCTCGCCTTTGCGGACCGCGCCGTCTACGTCCCGGCCGGTCAGGACCGCTCCTACCTCCGCTATCTCAGCCAGCGTGACATCGGCCTGATGTTTCACGGCCGGGTCGGCGACCTCGACCCCGAGTCGATGCTGCCCGTGTTCGAGTACGCCGCCGGCGCCTTCATGGGGCGCGGCGCGAACCAGACCCGAAACGACGACGAAGCCTTTCTCTACGCGGGCCGCGTGCAGCTCCACATCCTGGGCTTGCCCGAGGGCTACCAGTACGAGAGCGACCTGCTGCGCAACGAGATCCCACGGGTCGCGGTCGGCGGCGCCGTCTACACCAACTGCGACGACCGCGGACAGTTCAACCGGGGGTTCACCTTCGACACCGAGTTTCGCTGGGAAGGGCTCTACGCAAGCGGCACCTTCGTCTGGTTCAAGAACGGCAAGAGCCGCGGCATCGGCAGCGTGCTCGGCTACGGCGGAGAAGACGACAACGGCGTATTCCAGGGAGCCTGCTCGGGCGCCGAAGGATCCCCCGACCACATCGCCTCCGGTGCCAGCGCCCAGGTGGGCTACGTCCTGCCCCGGCAGTGGCTGGGGCAGCATGGCCTCGAGCTGCTCTACCGCTTCGACCAAGTGAACCCGAACTCGCCCTGCGACCCCAACACCGGTTGCGGCGCCTTCGGCAAGGGAGAGGACGCGGAGGGCTACGTCGCGCCGCCCGAGTACAACGACAGCGACAACGCACCCAGTCGCTACCGCATGACCTTCGGGCTCAACTACTTCCCCACGAGCGAGCAGATGCTCCGCTTCTCGGTGAACTACCAGCTACAGAGGGAGACCGAGAACGTGCCCGTCGAGGGTGGCTTCCTCCCCGGCATCTCGAACGACATCCTCTGGCTCCAGCTCACGGCCGGCATCTGAAGATCGTCGTGCTACCTTTCCGTCGCACGGAGCACCTTTCATGAACCGCATCATCCTCGCTTCTGGGTGCGCCTTCGCCCTCGGCGTCACGGCCGTAGCCTTCGTCGGCTGCGAAGACACGGGCCTCATCTCCAGCAACTTCGACGCCAGCGCCTATACCCCCGAGGGCTGCGGCTTCGAGGTCTCCCCCGCCACCGAAACCGTGGCTGGGTTCGACGACGGCCTGGGCACGGGCACGCCCGACCACGTGCATGTGAGCATCAACAGCGACGCGTCGAGCACCGTCGCCGTCAACTGGCGCACCAACCTGGAGACCACGGGCACCCAGGTCCTCTACGGCACGGACCAAACCGCGATCGAAGCGGCCGATGGCCCCGGCGACGGCGTCTCGGTGCAGTCCGGCCACTGGATGAACTTCGAAGCCAGCATCTTCGACACGGCCCCGACGCAGATCCACGAGGTGCACATCTGCGGTCTCTCGCCCGACACCACTTACTATTACAAGGCGGGCTCCCCCGGCGCCTGGAGCGAGGTCTACGACTTCTCCACCGCACCCACGGTCGGCTCCACGAGCCCCGTCCGGTTCGCGGTCACCGGCGACTCGCGCAACGAGCCGAGCATCTTTGCCGAGGTGCAAGAAGCCATCGACGCCGAGGGCGTAGACTTCGAGTTGTTCAGCGGCGACGCCGTCATCGCGGGCGCCAACCAGGGCCAGTGGAACGCCTTCTTCGAAGCCGAGTCCGGCAATGGCTTCAAAGCGATCGACCTCCTGGCACGAACGCCGCTGATGGTCGTCAATGGCAACCACGACAACCTCCAGGTCAACTACGACGCACAGTTCGCGATGCCGCAAGACAAGGTCGACGGCGAGCTGCTCAATGGTGAGGAGTGGTGGTCGTTCGACTACGGCAACGTGCACGTCATCGGGCTGAACGACAGCCCGGAGATCAACGCCATCAGCCAGCCCCAACGCCAATGGCTCGAGGCCGATCTAGCAGCCGTCGATCGCACGTCGACCCCTTGGGTCTTCGTCGTGCATCACAAGCCGACCTACTCCTGCGGTGGTAGCCACGGCTCGAACCTCGACATCCGATCTGCGTGGCAGCCCATCTTCGATCGGTTCGAGGTCGACATCGTCTTCGCGGGCCACGACCACCTCTACGAGCGCAGCAAGCCGATCCGCGGCCTGCAGGGCGTCGAGGGCCAGCTGGCCGAGGCAGGCGTGAACGGTACGCCCGTCGATCAGAGCGGCACCCTCTACGTGGTGGCGGCCGGTGCGGGCGCACCGCTCTACGGCGCCGACGATCAGTGCTTCCACACCGAGGTGGCCGAATCGACGCGAAACTACGTCATCGTCGACATCCAGGACCGCACCCTCGAGTACACCGCGTACCGTCTCAACGGCACCGTGCTCGACTCCTTCACCTACTCCAAGTGACCCGCCTCGCGCTTGCGGTTCTGCTCCTCGGCCTGGCCGTGGCCCCGCGAGCGTTGGCCCAGGACCACGCCATTCCGCACGCCTCGACGCCGGCGGAGCTGCTCGATGCCGCGCGTGAGGCCGAGACGGCGGGCGACTATCCGCGCGCGCTCGTGCTCTACGAGATGGTGACGACGCAAGCGCCCACGAGCCGACAGTCGCGACACGCCAAGAAGCGGCGACAATATTTGGCGGCCCGGAGCGAAGGTAGCTTCGAGCCTTTCCGACGGCTGGCCGCGATGCGCCGTCAGCCTCCGTCGCGGACCACGCTCGACGCCTTCGCGACCGAGGTTCCGGGATTTCCGGAGGGCATCAACAAACGCGAGGCCTGGCAGCTCCTCGGCGACACCTACCTGAAGCAGCTGCACGACCCCGAGGCCGCTCTGCGCGCCTATCGAGCGTGGCAAGAGAGCGCCGACCTGCCCGAGTCCGAGCGATTGCTCGCCGTGTCGGGGGCCGCCCTCGCTCGAGCCGAGCTCGAGGGGGCTGCTTCCTCTCTCGAGGACATGAACCGCCACGACCTCGGCCACCGCGCCGAAGCCATCACCCTGCGCGCCAAGGTGGTCGCGCGGGTGGGCGTCCCCCTGGCGTGGTTGCTCCTCATCGCCTTCGCTGGCCTCGGTCTCGGACTCACCCGCGCCCGCGGGGTGCAGGCCCTCGGCGAGGTTGTCTCGCCGTCGAGGCTCGCCGCCGCGGCATGGTTGCTCGGCGTGCCCCTGCTGCTCGTGTTCCAGTACGACCACCGCCTCGGCCCGCAGTTCGCCTGGCTCGTGGCATCCCTCACGGCCGTGGTGGGGTTCGCCGCCGTCGTGGGGGCGGGGCATCCCGCGCCCCACCATCGCCGGGCCCTAGCCGCCTTCGCCGTCGTCGCGACGGTCGCGGCGGCCTTCCTCGCCATCGAGCACAGCGGCATGCTGCTCGACCTCATGCTCGCTGTGGAGCAGAAGCCGTCATGAGCTACCGACCCCACACCGGCGGCGGCGGTGCCCTCACCGAGGTCCTCGCCGTGCTCACCACGCTGGTGGCGGCAGCGGCGAGCAGCCTCCTGGTGCTGCGGTCGACATCGCGCGAGCCAGCCCCAGAAGAGACGACGGCCGACGAGGAGGCGTCGGATGACGAAGACTGAATCGTCGCGCCGGATGGAGCTTGCCTATGGAGGGCTCCTCTTCGCGGTCGCGGCGCCGCTGGCCTACGTGGCACAGCGCCTCTACGGACGCCTGCGGGCTCCGGGGGTGGTGAACCCCGCGATCATCCTCCGGTCGAGCTACGTCGAGTATTACTGGCGTGTGGCCGTCGCGACGTGGTTTGCCGTGGCCATCGCCATTCTCTTTGCGCCGAGACTCGCGCACCGTGATGTCGACCGCGTCTGGACTGTGGGTTCGGTCGTCTCCGTCGTGCTGTGCGTCGTGCTCGCGTGGCTCTACCCCTGAGCGCGGCGACGCCAGCGGCCGAGCCACTCCTTGCCCTCGCGACCGGGATGGGAAACCTCCACCGGCTCCAGATGGGTCGCTTCCCAACGCGGCTCGAGCAGGCTGCAGACCAGGTCGGGCGACATCGGATGAGGCGGCCCCCCGGGATTGATGGGCTGGTCCACCACGGGAAAGATGAGCGTGATCAGCTCACCGCCCTCGGCGAGCAGCTCATCCACACGACGCGCCCAGTCGGTCCGGCGCTCCGGCTCGATGGCACAGAGGAAGGTGTAGTCCCAGAACAGATCGAAGGGCGCCTCCGGCTCGAAGGCGAAGAAGTCCTCCACGAGATACTGCGTGCGCGAGGGGTCGAGGCCGCGCTCCTCCACGCGGGCGTCGAACGCACGCTTGGCGGTGGGCGCGAGGTCGATGCCCACCACGCGTTCCACCACGCGACTGAGCGTGAGCAAATCGTAACCGGTGCCGCAGCCGGGCACGATGGCGCGTCCAGCCGGCAACGAACCATCGTCGACGAGCCGACGGAGCACGGGCGGTGAGCTCCCGGCATCCCATCGCGTGCGTCCCTCTCTCCAGGCGTCTTCCCAGGTCATGTTGACAGCCATGGCGGGTACCGACGCCGAAGGCAACCGTGCCTCCCCCATCCACGAAATGGGTAAGCAACGCGAACATACGCCAAAGGCGCGTGCTTGACGGGTGTAGCGGCCCTCCCTGATGATCCCTTGCGACATGCCCGCGGCCCGCCATTCGTCTCGCATCATCGTCGCCGTAGCGGCCACGACGGCAATGGCGGCGGGGTGCCACATCGTCACGGGGCTCGAAGGCTTCGGCGTGGAGGAACCCCCGGCTGGAACCACCGGCACGGGTGGAGCGACGTCGACGAGCAGCACCGGAGGCCAAACCAGCGTCGGAGGATCAGGTGGTGGCACGGGCGGCACAGGCGGCGCGGGTGGCGGTTCCGGGTGTGTGGCGCCCGGAACGATGGCTCCCTGCACCGGAGAAGTCCTCCGGGTGCGCGTATTCTCCGCCGCGGGCAATGGCGACCCGATGCTCGTTCGCGACCTCGACGTCGACGACACGGGGGCGGTCTACGTCGCGGGCGAATTCTACGGCCAGGCCGATCTCGGCTTCGGGCTCGACGGCCAGCTCAACACGACGAGCGGATACGCACTCAAGCTCGATGCGGCCTTGTCGTCGGAGTGGCGTCAGATCGCCTACGGGGTCGACTACCAGACCGTGCGTTCGATCGACGCTGCGGCCAACGGCAGTGAGGTCGCGCTGAGCATCGACTTCGAGGGCGAGGTCATCATCGAGGGGTTCTACTTCGACAACCTCCAACTGAACGTCACCGACGCCCTCATCACCAAGCTCGACGGCAATGGGGTCCCGACCTGGGCCCGGCACCTCAATGGCACCGGTTGGGACCGCGTACGCGCGGTGGCGATGGACGCCCAAGGGCAGGTGGCCTTCGCAGGCTACTTCTACGGCGAGCTGGCCGTGCCCGGCGCGGGCACGTTCAACGGAGGAGGCGACGGAATGTCCCTGCGAGAGCAGGCTTTCGTGGGGGTACGGCAGGCGGACGGCAACCACGCGTGGCTCGACGTCTTCGGGGTCGAGGCCGAGAACGAAGGATTCTGGACGTTGGCGTCGACGGGTAGCGACTTCTTCGCCTCAGGCTACTTCGACGGAAGCCTCGATCTCGGCCTCGGTCCCCTTCAGGCCGTCGACAACCTCGATGCGATGGTGGCCCGCTTCAGCTTCGCGTCGGGACCACCCGCATGGCAGACCCAATTCTCCGGTGACGGCCGCGAGCTCATTCGCGGCCTCGCGCCGTGCCCGAATGGTGACCTCACCGTCGGGGGCATGTACGAGTCGACGCTGTCGATCGGGAACAACCAGGGCACCACCACGGCCACGTCCGAATGGGACGCCTTTTGGGCTCGTCTCGACGCTCAGGGCAGCTGGCTGCAGAGCGATGGGATCGCAGGGTCTCGCGACGCCACCTTCTATGGCAACGTCGTCGCCTGCGGCCCCGACAACCGCATCGTCGTCGGCGGTGCGTTCGACCAGCCCCTCGAATACGGCGGTGCCACACCGGTTCAAGGGACCGACGGCTTCGTGTCAAAGCTCGACCTCGACGGTGCGCCGGTGTGGACGCAGATCATGCCCGGGACCGGCGATGTGGAAGTCCTACACGTGAAGACAGCCCTCGACGGCACGGTCGTCGTCGCGGGCCACGTCAATGGGGCGGCCACGATCGGGGGCTCCGTGATCAACGTCGACCGTCCCAGCGTCTTCGTGGCGGTGCTGGCCCCCTGAAGTCGCAGCGCCCCCCGGCTCACAGCCTCGACCACGCACCGTCGCGTCGTCAACCGCTCGGCTTTGGCGTGGGCTTCGGGGGGGCTGGGCGCTTCTGGGGCGGCTTCTTCGGCCTCACCTTCATGCCCTCCTCCTTGGCCCGCTCGCACCACTTCTCGTCGGTGTATCGCTGGTCCTCACACTTGACCATCACCAGACGGCGATACTGCACGCCATCCCGGTAGCGCAGCCGCATGCATGCCATCTCTTCGCCTGCCTCGCATGCGCGGGCGTAGAAGCGCGTCGCGGACCGATGGCAGGCCTCGGTGTTGCCGTCTTCGCAGCGCTCGACGTCGAGGGTGCGCGCGCGCTTGGCGGCATGGTCGGCAGCACGGCCGCAGAGGTAGGCGATGTCGTCCTTGGCCCAGGCGATGTGGCAACCGTGACGAGCTCCTTTGCCCCAATCCTCTTTCTTGCCGCGCTGGACCAGGACCCGACAAGCGTAGGTATCGTCGCCCTCGAAGCAGCCCCTGCGAGCCAGCGCGCGCTGCGCCTCGTCGCTTCGTTCGACGTCTTGGATCGACAGGCCTTCCTTGGGAAGGGCCGCCTCTCCGCACATCCAGAGGCCCCCGTGTTTGCACCCGAGGGTAAAGGCCTCGACGAAGCCAGGGCCATCGTTCCGTTTGCGCAGCTCCAAGCCCCAGCTCTGACAGGTGTACTTGTCACCCGCCTCGCAAGCGCGGCGGTACAGGGCAAAGCCCTCGGCCTCGGTTTCTGGTTTCTCCACCAACCGTCGCGCCCGGGCCGAGCACAGCGCTTGCTCACCGAGGTCACAGGCGCGCTGAGCGTATCGATGAAACGCTGCCTCCTCTTCGGGGTCGGCCTCCTCCGCGGGCCGATAGGTGAGCGCCGCGTAGGCCAGCTGCGTGCAGGAGGCCGCGCCGCCTCGCTTGCAGGACGCCTCGGCCAGCGCGACACCCGCCGCTTGCTCCGTCTCGTCCTTCGAATACTTCAGCTGGGAGGCCACGCGGGCGCAGCCATCTTCGTTGCCCAGTGCACAGGCGCGCCGCAGCTGCTTCAGGCCCTGTTCGCGCTTGCCTGCCCGCCACAGGAGGCTCTCGCCCAGCTTGAGACAGCCATAGGACGACCCGCGCTGGCAGAGCCGACGACAGGCACCGCGATCGTTGTCGTCGCAGAGGGCGAGCTCCGCGCCGCCATCGACACACTTGCCGCCGACCTTCGTCATGCCGGCGGGGCACCCCGTGGTCACCGGGCCCTCCGCCCCAGCTGCCTCGGTCTTGCCATTGCCTTTGGCGTCCTTCTTCTCCCCTTGGGCGGGCTTGGGCGCGATGGGGACCAACTCGAGGCGCAGCGATGCCCCGCACCCCGGAGGCGGGGCCGTGTCTTCGGGCTGGCTTTGTGAACAGGACGCGCGGTCGCCATCCATGGTCTTGGCGCTGCGCTGGGCCTGGCTTCCCGCCTTGACCTCCGCCCCGAACAGGTCGGCGGCCGCTTTCACTTCACCCCTCGAGCCGCGCGCCATCGCGAAGGCGCCCATGGTGGCCGCCCGTACGTAGTGCGTGGCTCCTTCGCACTCTCCCTCCAGCATCGTCTTGTCGGCCTGGCGCAGCGCAGTGCTGCGTTTGCCCACCATCACCAAGGCGAGGTCGAGCGACGAACGCGCATCCATTCCGGCCGCGAGCTTGACGCCGCTGAGCGGCAGGTTGGCGCTGATCTCGTCCGCATTGGCGAGCTGGATGACCTCTTCCTTCACCGTGACCCCAGCAAAGGCGTAGCCGGCAGGAAGAGAGCAGCCGTTGAGCAACCGGAGCGACTGGCAGTCATAGGCCACCACCGCGACCCCCCGCTTCATCGCGAATTCGAGGTCGAGTCGTCCCGACGACGACCAGTCCACGATCAGCGGCTCGGCGTAGCTGCCGCGATCACGACACGGCACGGTGTCGGCGACCACATCCTTGGCCGTAGGCGCATCGGGCCGCACCAGCTCGGCCGTCGTGGCCCCCGGTTGGCACGCGAAAAGCCCGCAAAGGCTAAGTAGGATCCCCAGCTGCGTCCGTCCCCACATGACAGCCTGCGCATGGCGCAGCCCCGAGGGGTAGTCAAGCAACGCAGAAGGTAGGCACGTCTCCAACCGGCCCGGTTGGTCGAAGGGCGTTCTCGTTTTCGACCACGAGAACGCCCACGGGCGCGAGAACGAGCCTCACGAACCCATCATGTCGAGGATCGCGTGCCGTGCGCGATCGCTCAGGCTCTCGGCGCTGTCGGCGTCCGTCGCGTCGAGGGGGCGACCGACCTGTACGCGCACCATCGCGTGGGGTCGCGCAGAGGTACGGAGGTAATGGGGCACGAAGCCCTCTCCCCCCACCCAGCACAGGTCGGGCTCGTCGAAGTGCACCGCCACCGGCACGACGGGCACCCCTGCCAGTCGCGCGAGACCGAAGATCCCGCGGTGGAAGGGCAACAGCGATTCGCCCGTGCTGGTGGTTCCCTCTGGGAAGTTGAGCACGCTGACGCCGGCGCGAAGGGCACGAAGGCCTCGACGTAGCACCTTGGCCCCGCTGTAGGGATTGCCGCGCTCGACGAAGCTTACGCCGAAGTCACGCATGGTCTGACCGATGAAGGGCCATCCCGACACCTCCGCCTTGGCCACGGGGCAGGCGGGGTGAAGCCCGACCAGCACGAGGGGGTCGAGGTACGAAAGGTGATTGGCGACGATGACGCACGGCTGCTCGGGAAAGCTACCTCGGAGGTGCGTGACCACGCCGTGGGTCCGGCAGAGGCGACGCGCTGTGGTGCGCAGAGCGGCGGCACGCTGGGCGTAGCCAGCGTAGCGCAGGGGTTCGATGCGAGGCTCGATGAGCGCCCACAACGCCTCCGAAGCCAGCGTGCGCATGCGCCCGCCGCTGCGCCGTACGCGCTGCGACTGTTCGGCCAACCAAGGTAGCCCTCGCGTGGGTGTCGTCGCGAAGGCTCCATCCATTCGCGACGGCAGGTAGCTCGAGGTCACGAGGCAGCCTCGAGCTGCGCCGTGCTCCGCACGCCGCTCTCGGCGGCACGCTTGCGCTCGATGAAGCCAAGGCGCTCGTAGCGCTTGCGAAGGCGTACGAGGACCTCACGATCCAGGCGCGAAACGATACGATCCTGGCCGGGACCATAGAAGTCCTTGCGAACCTCGACGTTCTTGGCCCCGAGGGTCGCGTGAACGGCGCGAGCGGCCGCGTTGTCTTCTTCGACGGTAAACCAGATGCTGTCGGCGCGATCGATGATCGCGCGACAGAAGGCGCGAAGAAGATAATGCACGACGCGCGTGCCCTGATACTCGGGCACGACGGCCAGCGTCGTGCAGTACACCTCACGCCCCTTGAGGAACCCCAGAATGTAGCCCGCCGGTTTTCCGTCGACCGTGGCTAGAAAACACGTATCGGGAAAGAAGTCACAGCAGAGCCGCACGTAGTAGGGACCGAGCACCGGTTCGCCATCAGCGCCGAAGACTTCATCCTCGAGCCCCATGAGCGTCTCGAAGTCATCCCGACAAAGCTCACGAATATCGTAACGCGCCATATCAAACACCTGCCTCAGAGATCTCGTTTTCGGTACGTCCGCCTCCACGACGCCCCAATGCAACACCGTGCTGCCAGCGAACGACACCACCCTGTCGGCAACGCGTGACGCGGATCCCACAGCGTCGCAAAATCTGGGTGAATTGCGCTTCTCTGCCGTCACACACGAAAAGAACGCGTTTCAGACCGATGGCGAATCAATGGCACGATCGTCCATGGGGCCAAGACACTGTCGCGCCACGAAGGCGCCTTGTGCGTCAATCGGATGACGTGGCCGCGGCCTGAGCGTGGCGCTTGACCGTTCGCCAATCGAGCCCGAGCCGACGCCCGGCGGCCTCGTAGCTGCCTACCTGTGCGTAGACGAGCTGACAGTACTCGGCCACGAGCCGATCGAGAGACCATCGGCCCTGATCGGTGGCCCCGAGGAGCGACATCGCGGGCGAGGCTGGGGGCACGGGTGTCGCCGTGGCGACGCCCACGGGCCAACCCGTGGCGCGCGCGTCTCCGCGAAGGAGCACGCGGCGAATGCACTGCTCGAGCTCACGCACGTTGCCGGGCCACGGGTAGTCGCACGGAACGTCCCTCTCGATGACCTCGAGTACTCGGGTCGACAGCTCGGATTCCTCGTGGCCGAGCATTCGCCGCAGCAGTGCTCGCACCATTTGTTCACGTTCTCCGGGCATTTCCGCGAAGCGCTCGCGCAGCGGTGGCACCTCGATGATGTCGGAGCTGAGGCGGTAGTAGAGGTCGGGGCGGAAGTCTCCCGCGGCCGCCATGGCCTCGATGCTGCGATTGGTCGCCACGATGACTCGGCCCGCGAAGCGCTTGTCCTCGTGCGACCCCACCGGCGAGAACCGTCGCTCTTGAAGCACACGGAGCAGCTTGATCTGGATGACGGTCGACACCTCACCGATCTCGTCGAGGAAGACGGCTCCGTGGGGACTGCAGCGAGCGAAGAGCCCCAGGTGCCGCTCGACGGCGCCGGTGAAGGCTCCCTTCTCATGGCCGAAGAGCTCCGACTCGATGAGGGTGGGAGGGATGGCCGACAAGTTGGTGGCGAGGAAGCAGTCGGTGAACGAGGCGCCGAAGTCTCCCGTCTTTCGGTCGTAGGGGATGAACCCCGAGCGCCCGATGGCCGCGGCGGCCGCCGTCTTGCCAGCCCCTGTCTCACCTACGACGAAGGTGGAGAAGTCCTCCATCCGGCGGTGGAGACCCTGCGCGTAGCGCAACAGGTCGTGGGTGAAGACGTTGTTCCACAGGCTCTCACGCAGCCGGCGCATGACCGCGCTGTCGCCGACCAGCATACGTAGGATGAAGTAGTAGGCGCGGCGCGCCTGCCACACGATGGCGACGTAACTGTCGGCTTCGTCGGGGGTGAAGCCGTGGGACTCGAGTCGGAGCAGCGCGTCTTCGACAGCCGACAAAGGACTGAGCGGCCGACCCGCCATCTCGTCGTCGATGTCCTGGTCCAGCTCCGGTGCCAGCTCGTGGAACAGTCCGAAGAGCAGCGCGAGCTGGAGCATCTCCCGCTCGTCCGGCGGATAGGCGCGCACGTCGAGCGGGCTGCCGCCGAGTCGCATCAGTCGCTCTTCGACCACCTCGAGGAGGCGGTCGACCACTTGGTCCCGGCCCATGCCTTCGTGAGCCCCGCTGAGCGCGCGGTCGGCCTGCTCCCGCGCTTCCCCGAAGGGGTTGGACATCACGAGCTGCGACGCGCGGCGGAAGAAATCACGGTCGTCAGCACTCAGTTTTTGCACGTGGCATCATACATTTTTTGTAGCTCTGCCAGGCATTCGTAGTCGCTATGCAGCATTTTATGTAGCCGAGCGAAGGATGGATCTACGTAAATTCAGCCACTTGGCCTTCGGCACGGCTCTTGTTGTGTCTCCGGGAAAAGGAGACGACATCATGAGCGAATTGAACCAAGACACGTCGGCCTGGCGCTTCCAGGTCTGGGCGTCCTTTGCGATTGCCGTGGCGGCCACCATCGTCGGGATCGTCTACCTCCCGGTGGCGGCCTGGGTCCGTGGCTACATGGGTATCGCGGTGCTCTTCTGCGTGGGTTCGAGCTTCACGCTCGCGAAGGCGGTCCGCGACGAGCACGAAGCCAAGCGCCTGCTCACGAAGATCGAGTCGGCCCAAGCCGAGCGCATCCTGCGGGACATCGACGAAGACGGCCCCAAGCCCTACCGGAAGGCGGCCTGACGTGGCGACCACCAGCCCTCGAGCCGACGACCACCGCGACCGAGCGGTGGCCGACATCATCCACGTGAGCGCGGTCGCGGCGGCCGCGACCGCGGTGCAGCCCATCCCCTTGCTCGACCTCGCCCTGCTCGCCCCCGTGCAGATCGTGATGGTCCAGAAGATCGGCCGCCTTCACGGCTACGAGCTCGACCGCAAGGCCGTGGTCGAGATCCTCAGCACCTTTGGCGCCAGCATCGCCACCCAGAGCGTGTTGCTGTCGGCCTCGAAGCTCATCCCGGTGCTGGGCTGGGCGGTCGCGGTTCCGATGGCCTACGCCATCACCCACGCCATCGGCGAGGTCGCGGACTACTACTTCACCTGCGGGCGTGGCGTGCCCAACCGGGCGTTGAAACGTCGATTCCGCGACATCTTCCGAACGCGCCGCCGCGAGCAGACCGAGGCCGTGAAGCGGGGCGGCTTCAAAGCCCGCCTCCAGGCCCTCGTCGACGCCTACGAGGCGGGGCTGCTCAGTGAGGACGAGTTCAAGCTCGCGAAGAAGCAGCTTCTGGACGAGCTCCGGCGCACACGATGAGGCGCGAAAGGCGTTGAAATGCCCTTGGTTTCTCGTTGAACTTCACCTGAGAGACACCATAATGACACGATGGTGTTGCTGCCGCTCCGTCGCCATCCCCGGTTCTGCTACGAGCCGGCGCACCGCTTCGTGCAAGCCTGGGATGAGGTCGCGGCGGAGGTGGGCGGCCACACGGTCGAGATCGGGCGAAGCGTGGAGGGACGGCCCATCACCGCCTTCTCCTTCGGCGCCAACCACGGCGACGCCCCCACCATCCTCCTGACGGGACTCATGCATGGCATCGAGATCGTCGGCTCGGTGGGGCTACGTGCGCTCGTGCGGACGGTGGCCGTGCGCCACCACGAGCTGTCGCGCAGCGCGCGGTTCGTGGTGGTCCCGATGGTCAACCCCGACGCTTACTTCGAGAACGGCGCCCGCATCGCCCGCGGCGAGCGCGCGTGGCAGCGCACCAACGCCAACGGGGTCGACCTCAACCGAAACTTCCCGCGTCAGGCCGACATCAAGACCTGGCACCCCTTCTCCGGCTCCCCTCGGCCCGGCGGCTGGCACTACACCGGACCGCACGCCTTCTCAGAGCCCGAGAGTCGCGCCGTCCGCGACCTCGTCGCCCACGAGCGCCCCGCCTACTCGCTCGCGTTCCACTCCTTCGGCAACCTGCTGCTCTATCCGTGGGGCTACACCAAGGCGAACAACCCCCGTCAGGCGGCCTACGAGCGGCTGGGGCGCGCGTTCAACGGCGCTGCGGTTCGTCCCTACGTGTGCAAGCAGTCCATCGGCCTCTACCCCACCATCGGTGACATGGACGATTGGCTCGACGGCGAAGAAGGATGCATGGCCCTCACCGTCGAGGTCGGCACCCTGTGCCCCAGCGTGCTGATGCCACGCCGCATGCTCGACCCCTTCTGCTGGATGAACACGCCGCGCGTCGAAACGGAAATCGCCAGCCTCATACCCGCCACTGTCGCCTTGCTGCGCGCCGCTGTGGAGCCTGCCATGCAAGTCACCGCGCGCCAACACCGTCGTCGACGCCTCGTCGAGCTCGACCTCGCAGCACGCAAGTAACCATCGAGGTTCGAGGCCGAAACCGAGGTTCGAGGTTCGAGGTTCGAGGTTCGAGGTTCGAGGTTCGAGGTTCGAGGTTCGAGGTTCGAGGTTCGAGGTTCGAGGGCGAGGGCGAGGGCGAGACCGAGGGCGAGACCGAGGGCGAGACCGAGGGCGAGGCCGAGACCGAGCACGAGGCACGAGCCACGACGCTCGGTAGCCATGCGGGCGCCACGTTTGCGCCACGGAATTGCGTAAACAGGTACGCATTGGCGAATGGCGGGCAAAGACGTCACATTGCGATGGGACCTCGGGGGTGTCTTCGCTGGCGCGCTCGGGGTACGCCCGCCCCGCAACCATGGACCGGCTCGACGTGCACGACGCGACCAACACCCCGGCCCCCTCGCGCCGGAACAAGCTCGTCCATGGCCTGCTCCTCATGGTCGGGCTCTCGCTGTTCGGTTGGGCCCTACGCGACGCCGACCTCCACCGTACGGCGAGCATCATCGCGGGCGTAGGCCCCGTTGCGGTGCTGGTGCTGGTGCCGCAGGGGCTCTGGACCGTCATGCACGCCTGGGCGTGGCAGAGGATCCTTCGCGGAATCGGTCGCCCGATCCCGGTCTGGCCCCTGGTGCGAACCTTCTTCACCATGGAGGCGGCGCACTTGACCATCCCCGGGGGACCCGCGGTGGCCGAGTCGTTGGGCGTCTACTTCCTCGGACGGCGCTTTGGGGTGCCCGTCTCCGATGCCGTCGCCTCGCAGGCGGTGAAGAAGCTTCTCATCGTCTCCACCAACGGGCTCTACGTGGCCACCGGCGCGCTCCTCGCGTGGAGCGTGCTTCCCGAGCCCTCGAGGGTGATGTTCGGCCACCCCGAGACCTTCCGGGGGCTGCTCGCAGCCACTGCAGGGGGCATGTTGCTCGTGTCCGGCGCCATGTACTGGGGCATGAAGCGCGGTTCGCTCGCCATGGCGCTCTTCGGTCTGCTGCGCCGAACGCCGAGCCGTCGCTTTCGCACGTGGCTCGAAGCGCGCGCCGAGGGCTGGGCGAGAACCGATGCCCAGCTCGCCGTCCCCCTCGCCGCTTCCCGCGTGGGTGAGCTTCTCCCTCCGGGGCTCATCCTGCTGGCTCAGTGGTGGCTCGAAGGATTCGAATCCTGGCTCATCCTGTCGCTCCTAGGCGCGGATGTGACCTTCGCGCAGGCGATTGCCCTCGAGGTTGCGGGCTCGTCACTCCGCAGCCTCGTCTTCGCCATTCCGGCAGGGCTAGGTGTACAGGATGCCGGCTACGTTGCGATGCTCAATGCCTTCGGGGTGGCCGGTGCGACTGAATTCGGAGCGGCTTTCGTATTGCTCAAACGCAGCAAGGAGCTGTTCTGGATCGGGTTTGGTTGGGTGCTGATGCTGGGTCGACGACGCATGAACACGACAGCCATCGAGGAACGAGCATGAAAAATGACAACGGAGAGGGCCGCTCTCGGCGCCGCAAAGTCTTCTACATTTGCGGCTCGCTCAACCAAACGACCCAGATGCACCAGATCGCCCGGGAGCTAGGTCCGGGCTACCGACACATCTTCAGTCCCTACTACGGCAACCTGGACTTCGAGTTCTTGCGCCAGATCGGCGCCCTCGAGAACACCATTGGCGGCAAGAAGCTCCAGCAGCGCTGCCTCGACTATCTCCACGACCACGAGCTGGAGGTCGACTACGGACTGAGCAATCACGGCGACGACGTCGACCTCGTCTTCCATTGCTCCGACCTCGTTCGACCGGTCAACATACGTGACAAGCGTGTCGTGCTCGTCCAAGAGGGCATGAGCGACCCCGAGAGCGTGCTCTTCCCTCTCGTGCAGCGCTTTCGCTGGATCCCCGGGTTCTTCGGAGGCACCTCGGCCACGGGCCTGTCCGACCTCTACGATCGATTCTGCGTCGCGAGCGAAGGCTTCAAACGCCTCTTCGTGCAACGAGGTGTGAAGGCGGAGAAGGTCGTCGTGACCGGCATCCCCAACTTCGACGACTGCAAGAAGTACCGCGACAACGACTTCCCCCTGCACGACTTCGTGCTGTGCTGTACCTCCGACGTCCGTGAGGTGTGGTGGTGGGAGAATCGTCGCGCGTTCATCCTCAAAGCCAAGGCCATCGCCGATCGGCATCGCAAGCCGCTGGTGTTCAAGCTGCACCCCAATGAGAACTTCGAGCGCGCCATTGCAGAGATCCGCCGCTGGGCTCCGGAGGCCGTGGTCTACATCTCCGGCTCGGCCGAGGAGATGGTCGCCAATTGCTCGGTGCTCGTCTGCAAATACTCCACGTTGGCATTCGTGGGCGTAGCGCTGGGCAAGGAGGTGCATTCGCTGTTCCCCAACTCGGAGCTCGAGGCGCTTCTGCCGCTCCAGAATGGCGTGGCTGCGCGCAACATCGCCCAGGTCGCGCGTGAGCTGCTCATCCAGAGTCAGCCTCCCAAGGCTCGCCCCTTCCCCATTTTTGCCAAGCCTCCGCGGGTGGGCCCCAAAGAAGGCATGCTCCTGCGCCGGGGCGCCTGAGCCCCGAGATGCCTCCTCCTCTCGTCGTCTGCCAGGCCCGGGCTGGCTCTACGCGCCTCCCGGGCAAGGTCCTCAAACCCGTGATGGGGGCCACCTTGCTGCAACGCCAGCTCGAGCGCATGCAGGCGGCGCAGACCGAGCTCACCCTCGTGGTTGCCACCACGCCGCTGCCGCAAGACGACCCCATCGCGACGGTGGCCGAGGAGATGGGACTTCCCGTCTTCCGCGGCCACCCCGAGGACTGCCTCGATCGCCACTATCGCTGCGCCGAAGCTTTCGAGGCCGAGGTCGTGGTCAAGATCCCGAGTGACTGCCCGCTCATCGATCCGGGCGTCATCGACCGCGTCCTCACCGCTTTCGACCCGGCTCGTCACGACTTCGTGAGCAACCTCCACCCGGCCACTTACCCGGATGGCAACGACGTCGAGGTGATGACGTTCGGCGCTCTGAAGGCCGCGTTCGAGGAGGCCCAAGCCGACTTCGAGCGGCAGCACACGACGCCTTTCATCTGGGAGCGCCCCGATCGTTTCAGGCTCGCCAACGTGTGCTGGGAGACGGGCCTCGACTACGCGATGAGCCACCGCTTCACCATCGACTACCCGGAGGACTACGCATTTGTATGTGCGGTCTACGAGGCGCTCTGGTCACCAGAGCGAATCTTCTCCCTCGACGACATCCTCGCGCTGCTGTCCCAGCGCCGCGACATCTACGAGCTGAACGTCGCCTATGCGGGCGTGAACTGGTACCGGGACCACGTCGACGAGCTGAAGACGGTCACGGCCCAACAGACCCGCCAGGCTCCGAAGAACTGACTCAGTCGGTGCGACGCTCGCGCTGGTCGGGGCGAGCGCTCCACAGAGCATCGCTCATGTAAGGCCGACGGGTCTCGCCTGTGACCACCATGAGAAGCTTCGTGATCTTGAGGTCGTCCGCGTCGGTGACCAACAGGATCAGAAGCTCGCGCAGGAGGTTGGTGTTGAGCGTGACGTAGTTGTCTGTGCCCACGGCCAGACCGACGCCCTTCTTCTCCCACCAGGTGAAGGGATGGTCCTTGTAGGTGGGGAGAAACTGCGTGAGCTTCACGTTCGACGACGGCAGCGCCACCAGCGAGACGTTCTTGTTGATCATGCGGTTGAGCACGTCGTGTTGGTAGTGTTCAACTTCTCGGGCTGCGTGGAACTTCACGCTGATGAACTTGCGGATCTCCCCATCCGTGAGGCGGTCCCCCCGCTCGAGCTTGTCGAAGAGGTCGCTTCGGTCGCGCCAGTCCATGTCGGCCAGCTCGCGGTGCTCTGGGCTGTCCGGTGTAATGGGATCACCCTTGGTGTTCTTGGCCATGGCCTGCTCGAAGACCATGTGGAAGTAGTAGTTGGGATTGACCCCGAGGCTGACACCGTGCTCGAGCGTGTTGATGTGCCAGATGTTCATGGCGTTATCGACCGCTTGCACGCCCCGGCGTAGGCAATGCCACGTCTCGCCGTGGTGAGACCGCACGAAGAACCCACGGGTCTGAAGCTTGCGCATGCCGCGGCGCATCTGCTCGAAGTGCACCTTGCGGTAATGGTTGCGCTCGTCGCCGACGGTGTCGACGTCGGTCATCTTGTCGCGCAGGAAGGGATGCTTCTCGAGCAACGCGAGAATGGCCTCGACGTGGTACGAGAACGACTCCGCCTTCGACGAGAAGCGATTGGCGTCGAAGAAGTCGTTCTCCTTCCGAAAGCTCGGCGACAAGATGTAGTCGAAGTCTGGGTGCTCCTTCCGAAAGCCCTCGAACCCTTCGTAGAGACCGAGCACCACGTCTTCGGAGCTGACGGCAGGGCCAGGGAGCGCGTCCTTCGGGCTCTTGGTCAGCCTCGAGAAGGAGAACTTCAGGCGGATGCGACCGATGTTGTAGTCCTCGTAGAGGCGGCTCGCCATGTGGTAGGCCGCCGCCCGGTGCGCCTCGCGGTCGACGAGGACCAGCTTGGCCAAGGTGAGCACCTGCAGGTAACGCGAGAAGCCCATGCCATCCTGCAGGCGGATGAGCGCGTCGACGTCATCCTCCGACGTGATGGGGAGGGCTTCGTCACCGTAGGTCTCACGGATCTTGCGCTCGTAGATCTCCGCGTGTGGTCCGTCGAGCAGCTCCATGAGCCGCGGGTAGATGAAGTCGGCCGTCAGCGAGCCCGTGAGGTGGATGTGCTCCTCGTTGAACCGCAGGGGGAAAGCGCGAAAGATGCCGCCCAGCGTGCGCGCGACCTTGTGGTCGAGCAGTGCGTGGATGTCGCTCGGATCGCGGTGATAGCGGTAGACGAGCTCGTGAAACGAAGCGAGGTCCTTCGCGACTTCGGGACGCTCCTCGACCAGCATCGATCGGAGGGCGAGGTCGAGTGTGTTGGCGAGCGAGACGCCGTTGGTCTCGCTGATGAGCTTGAGCAGAACGTGCCCCAGCTGGGTCTCATAGGGGTCGAGAAACACGCCGCATCATACGCATCATCGACCGGGCGTCGAACGCCAGCGCTCACGCAGCTCGGGAAGCACCGTCGCCGCCATCTGTAGAAGGTGCTGCCGGTGGTTCGCGAAGCCTGCGCCGTCGAAGCCCTGAACGTGAAAATCGCCGGCCCTGCGGTCGCTGCGACGGTGCATGGGCTTGTGGTGCCGCTTCTTCAACACCGCGAACGACGAGGGTAGCCACACGGGGTCGAGGTCGCTCGGCCCCGCGTCGACGAGGGCCGCATGGCCCGAGACCGAGGCGAAGAGGTAGTCCGCGGCCTCCTTGGCCCCGACGTAGCCACCCGGGTCGTAGTCGGAGTGGGTGATCGAGAAGAGGCGCTTCTGGCGAGCCGCCTCCTCGGCCGCAGTGAGGAAGTACTTCAGCGAGTCTGGGTCGAGCGTGCCCGGCTGCTCGTCGAGGTGTCGGGCGTGAAGGCCATCGAGCAGGATCACCGCGTCCGGACGGTCGTCATCGCGGCTCACCCGGAGGATCTTCTCCACCGCACCGTAGCCGGCGCTCCAGGCCGATACCGCGATGCGTCGACGTCGTGGGCGCCAGATCCCCCTGCGGCTAGCGGCCAGATCGATCTGGTGAAGCAGCTCGAGGTAGAGCGGGCGAAAACGGTAGGGGCGCTTGTAGCGCACAGAGCCCTCCCCGAGGTTCACGACGGCGACGAGCACGTTCAGATCCGCCCGCTCGACGCTCTCGCGCACGATGCGAGGCTGGCCGTGGAAGTGGATGAGCAGGTCGTAGGTCCCGTCGTCGGCGGTGTAGCTCCACGGCACCATGAGCACCCCACCCGGGAACTGGGCGTACCCCCAGTGGCGCTTGCCGCCCGCTTCGGGCGGCGGCGCCTCGTAAGCGCTGGGTGCCTCGCTCGCGGAAGGTGCGGGAACAGGTGCCGCCGGCGCCACCGAGGGCTCGGGTGCGGGCGAGGTCGTCATCGTGGTCGCGGTGGCGACGACCATGGTCGCGCGGGCGCTCGCGGCGGGCGCTTCGTTGCAACCCGTCGCGAGCATTCCGATCGCCAAGGCGATGTACGTCAGTCTGCCCACTGCGCGGCAGGGTACCGCGGCGACCGGCGAACGAAACCCGGTTCACGCAGCGCCGAAGTGAACCCCCGAGACGCGCACCCCCATGATCTCGTCGTTGTACCCGATGCTGCCGGGGTCGTCGCCGGCCGCACCGGCCGCGACCATGAGCGGCAGCAGGTGCTCCTCCCGTGGATGCACCTCGCGGGCGTGGGGCGCGTCGAGCCAGGCCGTGAGACGCCGCGACCGCTCCCCTGGCTCGGCCGTCACTGCCGCCTTCAACCAGTCGTCGAAAGCCACGGATGCCGGGCGCGAAGACGCGCGCTGGAAGCCGCGCATGTTGTGGTAGCTGAGCCCACTTCCAACGATGAACACCCCCTCGTCGCGCAATGGCTCCAACGCACGCCCGAGGGCGAGGTGACGCGCAGGGTCGAGGTCCTTCAGCATCGACAGCTGCAAGGTGGGCAAGGTCGGCTCTGGATAGGCGCGCTTGAGCGGGATGAAGGTGCCATGGTCGTAGCCTCGCTCACGGTCCTCGGCGGCTTCGAAGCCCGCGGTTGCGAGCAGCTCTTTCACCCTGGGCGCGAGCTCTGGCGCACCGGGCGCGGGCCACGTGATCTCGTACGAGGCCGGAGGGAAGCCGTAGTAGTCGTAGAGCATGGGGGGCGCGGGGGCCGTCATCATGGTGGGCACCTTCGTCTCCCAGTGGGCCGACACCACGAGCACCGCCTTCGCATCGGGTGCGAGGCGCGGCAGGCTCTCCCAATAGCGGGCGAGACCCATCACCTCCGACTCGGGCAACCCCATGTCGACGAAGGACCACGGACCGCCTCCGTGAGGTAGGTAGACGACGGGCTGACGCGAAGTGGAGCTCATGCGACTCAAGATGCTACCTCCATCGACCCACGTGTAGGTGCTGCCTGGGCAACAGTGAGGTGCCACGACTGCGCACGTTTCGAACGGCGCCGACGCCGGCGGAAGGATGCTCGACGGGACGCAATGTTCTTGTCGTCGGGCATCATGTCATGGTCCTTTCTTACTCGGACTTGGGGAATCAAAATATGATGAAGCTCATCACCGCCGTCGCGGCTAGCGCCGCGCTTCTGTTCACTGCCGGCTCGGCCTTTGCGCAGGACGACCCCTGCGGGAAGTTCGACTTCACCGAGAACGGCTTCAACTGCAAGATCGAGACGGAGGGCGGCTGCACGGCGCAATGCACGCCGCTGAGCTTCAAGGCCGGCTGCAAGGGCGGCTGCACCGCAACCGCCACCCAAGACTGCACCGGAACTTGCGGCACGCAATGTCTGGCAGAGTGCAACCCCGAGCTTCTCGACTGCTTCAAGGGCTGTCACGCGGAGTGCGACGCCGAGGTTCAGGCCATGTGCGAGGCCGAGAACCAGCAGGGTGTCGACTGTGCCGAGCAGGCGGTGGCCCAGTGTGACCTGCATTGCGAGGATGCCTGCGAGGTGCCCCCGAGCAACTGCCAGGACCATTGCGTGAGCTGCTGCAACGGCGGGTGCACGACGCAGGTCAACTTTGGCTGCGACTTCGATTGTTTCGCCGAGCTCAAGGGCGGCTGTGAGGTCCAGTGCACCCAACCGAAAGGCGCGCTCTTCTGCAACGGGCAGTACGTCTACGCCTCCGACATCGACGCCTGCATCCAGCACCTGCTCACGCAGGGCATCGAGGTCGACGTCTCGGCCCAGGGCTCCATCTCCTGCGAGAACGGCAACTGCAACCTCGACGGTGCCCTCGACGGCGCTGGCTGCGCCTACACGCCGGCCTCCGAGCCGCCGGACGCCGAGGTGCTGCTGTCGCTCCTGCTCTTCGCCGGCGTAGGCGGTTCGGTCCGTCGCCGCCGTCGCAACAAGAAGGCGTGAGCCCACGCGTCTCGTCTCGCTTCGTGGGGTGCCTTCTGGCGCTCCACGCGGTGGGCTGCGCCGACGACCCCGCACCCTCCGAAGACGTGCGGGTCGAGGTCGGTCTCGGCCTGGAGCGCTTCGCGCCCGTCGCCGACGGTGACCCCGTCGAGCTGGTCTTCGGGCCCCAGGGCGGCTGGCACGTCGACCTCGCCGCCCGCGTCTACGGGGCCGAGGATGCGGAGGAGATCATCCTCTCCTTCCGCGTCTACCAGCCCGACGGCCAGATCGCTTACCCCATCAAGCGCCTGGTCGACCCCGAACGCGCCCCCCGCAGCGAAGACGGTGCCCTCGAGTACCCGGGCGCCCAGCTCGTCTTCGCCATCATGGATCCCTCCGAGGTGGTGGGCGAAGGCTGCCGCCCCGAGGTCGAGCTCATCATCGGCCCGAACGTCTACGTCGACGACCGCGACCTCATCGTGGTCGACGACCGACCATGAGACAGGCCGCAGGTCACGCTCTCAGTGAAGAAGCCGGCCGCGCACGCGCAGGCGAACTCATCGAACACGGTTCGCCCGGCGTGCGGCTGGGAACCGCGTAAGGTGACATCATCGTCGATCGGGCAACGGAACGCATGGAGCGCAGAGCCTGCTAGGGTCTGCCGCATGCGTGTGGTGTCGCTGCTGCCTTCCGCGACCGAGATCGTCTGTGCGCTCGGGGCTCGAGACCTGCTCACGGGGATATCGCACGAGTGCGATTTCCCGGCGGAGGTGGCTGGCCTGCCCGTGCTGACCCGCGCACGGGTCGACGCCCTGGCTTCGAGCCGCGGCATCGACGAGCAGGTGCGGGCCGTGGTGCACGACGCCCTCAGCATCTACGACGTCGACCACGAGCAACTCGCCGCGGCTTCGCCCGACGTCATCTTGACCCAGGACCTGTGCAAGGTGTGCGCGGTATCCCTCGACGACGTGCGGCGCGCCATTGCTCGGTTTGCGCCCGAAACCACCATCGTGAGCTTGCGGCCCACCAAGCTCGATGATGTCTTCGCCGACATCGAAACCGTGGCCGCCGCGCTCGGCTGCTCCGACGAGGGGCGACGTCTGCGCGCCGCGCTCGAGAGACGCACCGAGGCCATTGCCGAACGGGCCGGCAAGGCCGACCGACGCCCTCGCGTCGTCACCGTCGAGTGGCTGGAGCCGATCATGCTCGGGGGCACTTGGATGCCCGACCTCGTGGCCCTCGCAGGAGGCGACCCGCTGGGGATTCTTCCCGGGGCGCCAGCGCCTACGGTGTCCCTGGAGCAGCTGGCCGACCTGCGTCCCGACGTCGTGTTGGTCAAGCCGTGCGGGTTCGACATCGAGCGCACGATGCGCGAGGCATCGCTCGTCGGGACCATCGCGTCGGCGGTCCCGAACGCACGCGTCTTCGTGAGCGACGGCAACGCTTACTTCAACCGCCCAGGCCCTCGCCTCGTCGAGTCGCTCGAGGTCCTGGCCGCTTGCGTTCACCCGGCGCTCTTCGCCGATCTCCAGAGAACACACCGAGGGGCACTCGAGGCCTGGCCCTCATGACCTCGCCCCCTCCTTGGGTGGCCGCCCATGAGGCGGCCATGGCCGCGGGTGAGGCACGCTACGTCGACCCCGACTCGGGCTACAGCGTCTTCACCGAGCACGGCCTGCGGGCACGTGGGCGGTGCTGCGGCTGTGCCTGCCGCCACTGTCCGTGGGCCCACGAAAGCGTGCCTGCAAGCGCGAGAGCGGCCCGCATCCAGCAGCCGGCCATGCTCCACAAGCAGCGACCAACAGGGAAGAGGGTGGCCGTGCTGTTTCACAGCGGGGGCAAAGACTCTTATCTCGCACTGCGGGCCACGCGGCGAGAGCACCCCGAGCTGTCCCCAGTATGGCTGACCACCTTCGACGCTCAGACCCGCATCGTCGCGCATCAAGAGCTCGCCATCGAAACCATCGTGGGCCAGGCCCAAGCGCTCGACGTTGCCCTGCTCGGCGTGCCCCTGGTCAGTGGCGCGGACTACGCCGCAACGGTCGGGCGCGCGCTTGCCCTCTTGGCCACAGCCTCCACGCTCGACCGGTTCGTCTTCGGGGACTTGCACCTGGAGACCATCCGACGCTGGCGGGAAGAACAGCTCGGTCCTCTGGCCACGCACCACGGCGCCACCATGAGCTTTCCGCTCTGGGAACGCGACTACGCGGGGCTCTTCGCGGAGCTCGAAGAGAGCGGAGTCGAGGTTCGCATCTGCGCGGCGCCCAACCCCGAAGCCATCGCCCCGCTGACCGTCGGCGACCGCTTCGACCGTCGGTCCGCGGCTAGACTTCCCGAAACGACCGACCGCTTCGGCGAGGCAGGCGAGTTCCACACCGAAGTGCTCGCCGCCTCGCTCGACGCCTCGTCGTAGCGCGACGGACAAGTCGCGCGTCCAAGCCGTCCCGTGGAAGGACGCGTGCGCCTGCCAGGACGGTCAGCACGCTCGCACCTGGCCGACGTGCACATGCAACACATACCATGTGCAACACAGTTGCATTTGGTCCCTTTTGCTGGCAAACGATGTCTGTGCTTTCTCGACATCTGCGCCAGCCGTGGCCGAACCGCCGCTCTCGAGTGTCCTTCCTCGCGATGACCGGCGCCGTCGTTTGGTTGAGCGGCTGCACCGACGACGGGCTCGACCCGGTGGCAACGCCACCCGCTGAGCACCCTGCCGCGCGGCGAGCCCGCGTCGCCGTGAGCGACGGCACCACCTCCTCGCTCGCCATCGTCGACGTTGAGTTTTGGGAGGTTCGGATGATGCCGGATTGCACGACCTGCGATTGATCGTGGAGAGGAACCCATGGAAATGAAAACGGACAACAAGCGACGCCCGCCCCGTGCGGGCGTCAAACCCGACCACCGATTCGACTACAAGAACACCGACCAGCTGAAGTACTACCTCAGCGCCCGCGGCAAGCTGCTCCCCCGCCGCAACACGGGACTGAGCGCGGTTCAGCAGCGGAGCCTCTCGCAGGCCATCAAGCGGGCGCGCGTTCTCGCGTTGCTCCCCTACCCGAGCTGAGGCGTCAGAGGACTTTATCAATGCGCGACAAGATTCGACTCGTCTCCACGGCTGGCACTGGCTACGAATACGTCACCACGAAGAACAAGCGAACCATGACGGGTAAGCTCGAGCTCAAGAAGTTCGACCCCATTGCCCGTCGGCATGTCTTGTTCGTAGAGAAGAAGATCTCGAAGGGCTGAGGCAGAGCCGTCCTCGAGACGACGCGTCACGAAGACCCGCTCTCCACGCTCTTGCTCGAGCCGACGCCGCGATACGCAAGCGCATACGTGAAGAGGCTGTCGGGGGTCGGCACCCACCCACTCGTGCACCTCCACCACGACGCCTGGCAGAGGCTCGTCGAACCACACCAGTAGACGATGCCGCACGTCCTTCGTGATCTCGCGGCGACGCGGAGGGAGGAAAGGGGGCGCCGACGCCAGTGGGCAGCCTTCGTAACGTTTATCGAGCCGAATCATGGCGCCGCGCGGAGCTCGACCACGGCGACTGCACCGCCAGGCTTCACCCAGACGCCTCGTCGCCGAGGATGAGATCCGGGAACGGGTTCTGAAGCTCGGCCCAGGCCTTGCTGTCGGCAGACGCGAGCTTCTTGTCGAGCAAGCAGGCGTCGAGGCGCGCGCGCAACGCCGCTTCATCCATCTTTTGCCCGATGAACACCAGCTGCTGAGCGCGATCGCCGAAGCGCTCATGCCAGTTGGGTTGCTCGTCGGGCCGGGACCCCTCCGGGAATCCCCAGCGGTCGCGGGGCACCGCCGCCCACCACATGCCGGCGGCGTTCACGTTGCTGGTCCCCCCAGCCTGGGCCCACTCGTAGGCGATGCGATGGTCCGCCGCGACCCAGAAGAAGCCTTTCGACCGGAGCACGCCTCGCCAGTTCTCGTCGTCGTGCAGAAAGGCCCACAGCTTGTCTGCATCGAAGGGGTGAGACGTACGGTAGGTGAAGCTCGTGATCCCGTATTCTTCGGTCTCGGGGGTGTGCTCGCCCTGCAGCTCTCGAATCCAGCCCGCCGAGCTGGAGGCTTCGTCGTAATCGAAGGCCCCCGTATCGAGCACGTTTTCGAGCGGCACCTGCCCGCGGGTGGCCATGAGGATCGTCGCCCCTGGGTTGAGGGCTTTGACGACGGCCTCGACCTCGCGCGCCTGCTCGTCGGAGACGAGGTCGACCTTGTTGAGCACGATCACGTTGGCGAACTCGATCTGGTCGATGAGCAGATCCGTCACCGTGCGATGGTCGTCCTCGCCCAGCGACTCACCGCGTTCGGCGAGGGCTTCAGCCGCGTTGTAGTCTCGCAGGAAACTCGCAGCATCCACGACCGTGACCATCGTGTCGAGGCGCGACACCTGGCTCAGGCTCACACCGTTTTCGTCTTCGAAGGTAAAGGTCTGGGCCACGGGAATGGGTTCCGAGATCCCCGTGGATTCGATGAGGAGATAGTCGAAGCGCCCTTCCTGGGCGAGTCGCGAAACCTCGGCGAGGAGGTCGTCTCGCAGGGTGCAGCAGATGCACCCGTTCGACATTTCGACCAGCTTCTCTTCGGTTCGGCTGAGCTCGGCGCCGCCACGCTCCACGAGCGCGGCGTCGATGTTCACCTCGCTCATGTCGTTCACGATCACCGCGACCCGGCGACCTTCACGATTGTTGAGCACCTGATTGAGAAGCGTGGTCTTGCCTGCGCCGAGAAAGCCCGACAGGACGGTGACGGGAAGGCGTGTGAGTCGAGTTTGCACATTCGCTCCGCTCATCATGGGTCGCGTCTCTTTCGCTCCGTGGCAGTGGCCGTCG
>JAUHZF010000455.1 GCA_030426145.1 Polyangia bacterium | reverse complement strand
TCGCCATCTCGGTCGGGGGCCGGCTCCGGGCGCGGTGTGACGCCTCGATCCAGCGGCGCAGGGTCGCAGGGCCAGCGTCGGCGCTGATCCGGGTGGGGCCGAGGGAGTCGAGCATCGCCAGCGCCACCACCGCGTCCGGGAAAGCGCCGGCATAGTACGCCGCGATCGCCGCGCCCATGGAGTGCCCCGCGAGCCGGACCGGGCCTCCGCCAAGCGAGTCGATGAGCGCGGTGAGGTCGAGCACGTAGTCGGGGAAGTGGTAGTAGCCGCCCGGCCCGACGCGGTCGCTGGCGCCGAACCCGCGCTGATCGGGCGCCACGAGGTGAAGGCCCCGCGGAACGAGGTGCCGCGCCACGAGGTCCCACGTGCCGCCAGCGTCCATGAAGCCGTGCAGCAGCAGGACCACGTGTTCGGTCGGCGGACCGAAGCGGTGGACCGCCAAATGGAGACCGCGGTGGCCGGGGTGTTGCTCGATGCGGTGCTGCACGCGCCGCAGAAGCTAGCCCCTCGACCCCCGCGTGTCGATCGACCTCAGGTGTGTCGGGCGTTCCCGACCGTGCTCACTTCGGGTTGGGGACTTCGCCCGTGCCCACCTGAACGCCGGCTTCGGCGGTCCAGCGGAAGTTGTCGATGTAGACCGTGGAGTCGAGCGCCGAGTCGCCGGTGTCCCAGATCGCGTAGCGAATGGTGAAGGTCTCGTTGGCGCCGATGGGGGCGGTCGTCTGCAGCCAGCCCGTCGCACCGCTTCCTGAGAAGGTGTCCCAGGCGTTGAAGCCCGAGCCCGCCATGAAAGCGTTGCCCTGGGGGCAGTAGGGGCTGGGCGCCGTGGGGCAGCTGCCACCGAAGCAGTTCTGGGCAAACATGCTCTGGAACTGCGGGTCGCAGTGGTCGAAGAGCGCGAGGTTGACGCTGACGGGGTTGCCCAGCGAGTCGAACGACACGTTGCCGTTGATGGATCCCATCGGTGGCGGCGTGACGAGTGCGATGAATTGGTCGTTGTAGGTGGTGCAGACCCACTCCGGGAACTCGAACGACTGGAAGGCGAAGTCGAAGGAGTAACCCGTGGCGTTGCTCGGAGCCTTGATCTGGAGCTCGAGCGCGACGTCGTCGTTGATGTTGCTACCGCCGAGGCAGCCGGGAACATCCTGCGGGAACATCGGAGGCGGCGTGCCCGCGCCACTGTGCATGCAGGTCTGGCTACCGCACGCCTCGGGGTGATTGAGGGGCCGCGCGTTGCCGGAGCTCATCACCAACATCGCGCCGCCGTTCTGGGCGACAGCGTTGGTTCCGAACTGCGCCACGAGGGCGACGGCGAGGCCGGGGTTGGCCAGGGCTGCGCCGTTGGCGCGTACGTAGTTGGCGGTCACCACGCCCCAGCCCTGGCCGTTTCCGGCTTCGTGGCAGAGGTCGATGGCTTTGGCGCCGCTCAAGGCGTTGACGTCGTTGCCGGCGAGGTTGCCATCACAGGTGGTGGGCGCCTCGTCGACCATGCCGTTGCAGTTCTCGTCCGCGGCCATGTAACCGCCGCCCGCGCCGCCTCCACCGCCCATGCCCATGTTCGGGTCGCCGATGACCTCGATGGCGTCGGGGTTGGTGTTGGCGTCGCAGTCGTTGCAATCGCCCTGGTCCTCGGAGAACCCGTCTCCGTCGTCGTCCAAGGTCGGGTCGGTGTTGCAGTTCCCGGGCGCCATGCCGCTGGCCGCGGTCACCGAGCCGACCGCGTTGTTCGACGAGCCGCCGCTGCCCTGGCCGGCGTTGCCACCACTGCCCTGGCCGGTGTTGCCACCGGCGCCGCCGTCATCGTCGTTGGTGATGACCGAACCGTCTTCGGTCCCGGAGCAAGCCGCCGCTGCGCCGAGGGCCATCGGCGCGAGCGCCACCAGAGTCCACTGCCACTTCTTCATATCTCAACCCAGAAGCCCGCCAGACGCCGCAGCGCAGGCGATGCGCACAAAGAAAACCACTCGGCCGCCATCAAAGCCGGCCGCGTCACGTGCGAACCCGAAGCCCTACTCCGATGACGAGCGTACTACATTTCGGGATCAAGTGGGTGACGCAATCCGTCCGCGATGGCCAGCTCATGCAGTGTCGCCAGCCCCCTGAAACGGCTCAACGCGCCACCCACTAGTCGATTTTGACAGGCCACTCGTGGCGCATCAGCACCGGGCGCAAGCGTCGGAACTGGGCCCTGAGCTCGACGAAGTTGCCACGTTCGTTCGGGTCGTAGCGCAGGCACTGGTGCAGGAACATCGCGAGCTGCTGCAGGGTGGGGTGGTTGGCCATGCGATCGATGGGCGGCGGCAACCCGTCGTGGGTGATGTGCGAGGAGATGAGGGCCACGTCGCTGTCGCCGTCGAAGAGGGTGTCCCCCGTGATGACCTCGTAGGCGAAGCAACCGAGGGCGTAGACGTCGGCCGCGGCGGCGGTGCCGGGCGCCTGCGCCCCGGGTGCCGTCTCCCAGATCTCCGGCGCGCCGTAGCACAGGGTGGCGCAGCCCGGTCGAACGCGGCGACCGGCGAGACCGAAGTCGACCAGCACCGCCTGCGCGGTCTTCTCGCGCAGGATGCAGTTCGAGGGCTTCACGTCGAGGTGGGCGATGCCCGCCCGGTGCATCGACTCGAGTCCGGCCATGACCCCGTCGATGATGTCGAGGGCGGACTGGGTGTTGAGCGAGCGGGCGTTGACGAGGCGCTCTACGCTGGTGCCCTCGATGAGTTCCATCACGAGGATGGGCTTGGGGCGAGCGCCCGCGTCGAAGGTGACGAACTTGGCGATGTTGGGGTGCTCGGGGATGCTCAGCAGGGCGCCGGCTTCCTCCCGGAAGAGCTTGAGGAACTCCTTCTCGCTCATCGTGCGCGCGGCGGTGGCGTTGAATTCGGGCACCTTGAGGGCGAAGAGCTCGGCCTTGGGGTCGTGGCGATCTTCGGCTCGTTTGACCACGAAGACGGTGCCGACGTTGCCGCCGCCGAGCTGTCGCAGAACGTAGAAGCCGCCGACGATGCGTCGAGGGGGCAGCCAGTCGGGCAGCTGTCCCCGCTTCTCGTTCACGAGGGGGATGGGGGCCATCTCGCTGAGCTGCACCTGAAGGTTGGTCAGGCGCGGCAGCACGTCGCTGACGAGGGTGGCCATGTTGGGGGGGAGGTTGGCCTCGGCGGCGCGTACCGCCGAGCGCACGTGGTCGCCCAGAGGCCCTGGCTCCTCCGCCGTGACCGCGGTTTCCACGGCATGGGCGAGGGCGTGCCGGCGGGTGAGCACGCCGCGATGACTCACGCGGTCGCTGCAACGGCGTTCGGCGCCGACCACGAGCTGCTGCAGCTGCGACACCGCATCTTCGACCGTGGCCAGGGGGCCGCCGTCGGCCGCACCTTCGGTGGGCACGAGGACCTGCAGCGCGTCGGCGCGCGCCACGCTCTCGAGCGCGCGAACGAGCTTCCACGCCGTCACGCGGAAGGCTTCTCCCCGGGCCGCAGCCTGGCTGGGGAAAGCGTCGAGGAAGTTCTTGAACGCCTCGAGCCTGATCTCCGCGCGCGCCTCGTCCGCGCCCTGACCCCCAGCCCGCATGGCCCCGGATTGCCGCTGGGCACGAACGAAGGCCAGGTAGTGGGTGAGCATCTGCACCACCTCGGGCTGCATGCTCGCCTCGGCGATGACGGCGATGTGAGAGGGGTCGGTCAGATGGCAGGCGCTGAAGAGAAAGACGTCGACCGGCTCGGCGGCGCCATCTCTCACGAGCGCGTCGTAGGTGCGGGCGATGGTCGCGATGATCGCACGCGTGAGGCGGGTCGAGGGCTGCTCGCGGAGGTAGTCCACGAAGACGCGCACCGCGGTCGTCCAGCGCGCGCGCACACGCAGTCGGCGGTCGGTGTCTTCGCCGAAGTCGGTGCTGCCACCGTCGATGAGGTGCAGGAGCGTGCGGAGCTGTCGCTGGTGCAGGGTGGTCTGCTGCTTGACCTCGTCGGCCGTGGCGCTGCGGCGCTTTCGGTCGAGCAACCAGCGCGCGAGACGCGCGTCGAGATCGTCGACCTCCTCGACCCCCATCGCATCGTTGCCGGGGGGGCGGTTCAACAGGAGGAGATTGGTCAGGGTGCGCGACTCGAGGAGGTTGGCGTCGAGCTCGCGGAGGAGGGCCATGGCGCGTTGGCGATCGGGGCTGCTCCCGCCCGCCTGGTAGGTGACGTCGAGGCCCTCCAGCTCGTCGATGCGGTCGGTGGCGAGCGCGAGCGCTTCGCGTGCCTTGGCGTAGGCCTCCACGGTGGTGCCCGTGGCAAAGGTATCGAGGGCCTCGGCGATGGCAGTGCGGAGGCCTCCATCGCTCTTCCCCTCCAGGTCGTCGAGAATGCAGCGGGCGAGAGATTGCAGTCCGTCGTCGAGCTCGGGCGTCTGCAGGTTCTGGTGCAGCGAGTCGGCACAGATCCGCGCTGCGGGGTCGCCAAACCCAGGCACGTCGTAACGGAGCTCGATGAGGCTGTCGGCGATGGAGATGGGGGAGACGGCGGCGATGGCATCGGCGAGCTCCTCGGCCGCCTCGGGCTCGACCTCCGCGACGGGGCCGAGGCCCCAGATCATGGCCATCGCGATCCCAGGGTCACGTTTGATGAGCGGACCGTCGAGCAGGGTCATCGCGTCGCGGAACCCGGTCTCGCGCTCGACCGCGACGCGCGCCACAAGCGAAGCGGCGCCGCGTCGCCACTCGGTGGGCGACAGATCGGGGCGCAGCAGTGCTTTGGTCTCATCAGTAAACTCCGGGATCGAGCCTGCGAGGAGCCCGCGGGCCACCGCCACGTGCCGCCACACGAGTGTTTCGCGGTCGGCGAGCAGCGAGTTCCACGCCGCGTTGAGGATGTTCGCGCCATCCGGGCGTGGCGGGCTCATGAACCGCGTGTTCACGATCGCGCGGAAGACGCGCAGCGGGTAGCGGTCGCCGGCTTCGGCTCTCTTCGTCGCAGCTCGGGCTGCGCGTTCGAGCAGACGTGCGGCCAAGCGACGGTCGGGCAGCGAGCCGGTGGCGCTCTGATTGACCCAGATGCGGGCGAGCTCGCGTCGCATCACGATGGCGAGCGCGAGCCGGTCGATGGAGGCGTCGGCGCGCCCGCGTTGCGAGATCGAGAGGGCCACCCGCGCGCGTACGCCCGCGCCGCCCAGGGGGCGCGTCGAGCCCATGGCCATGCGGGACGCGAGGTTGGCGAAGGTCTCGGCGTTGCCCTTGTACAGATAGGTCAGAACGCGGCGACCGATGGCGCGACGCTCGTTGGCGAGGGGGAGGGCACCCGCGATCTGATACAGGGCGACGGAAGCGATCTCCGGCGCGATGAAGTCGATGTCGTCGAGGAGGCCGTCGGCCACGGCCATCTGGATGCTGCGCCCGAGGGCGCGCGGATCGACCCCGGCCAGCGCCAGGGGACCCCCCGCTTGGTCGCCTTGTCCGAGCGCAGTGATCGTCTGCCGGAAAATCCCGCGGCGGACTTCCTGATCCTGTACGCGAGGCAGCTCTAGGAGGCGGGCGAGGAAGTGTTCGCTGGTGGCCATCGTGGCGTCCGGGGGGCAGACGGTGGTAGCCCTCCCGGCATGAACCGCGACGATAGCCCGCATCCAGCCGCGGCGGAAAGGGATCCGCACTCTTGGTGGTGTCTCGGGTTGAGCCTCATCGTCGCCTTGGGTGGCTGCCGGTGCGACGGAGAAGGACAGCCAACCACCTCCACCCCGGCGATGGGCTCCGTCACCGCAACGCCCACTGCATCGGCCACCGCGACCACGACCGCGGCTCCGCTGGCGCCCACGGGGGTGGGGCGGCGGGACGAGCCCCTCTCCTTGCCCGAGGCCGTGGGCGCCATGGCGCCGAGCGATGCGGCCAAGCGGCTGCCTCCCGAGCTCGGGGCGGTCGTTCACCTCATCGACCGAGGGGTCGACCCCATGTCGCCGCTGCGTTTCGTGGCGGCGCCGGGGGGCACGACGCAGGTGGTCGTCGCGACCCAGACCATGATGGCCGTTCGCGACGATGCGCACCCCGATGCCGTGCCCGTACCTGGCGTGCGGGCCCAGCTCCGGGTGGTCACGGCGACGGATGCAGGCGGGAGCGTGCTCGATGTGACCATCGAAGCCATCGCGCTCGAGGCCCCCGACGCGGCCACCGAGCGGGTCCTGCCCGAGGTGAAGAAGGTGGCGGGCCGACTGGTGGGCACGACGCATCGTCTCTTCCTCACGCCCCGCGGCCTCCTGCGGGCCGCGCCAGGCAACGTGAAGGGCCAGGATGAGGCTCAGCTCTTAGAGGCCATTTGGGAGGTGTGGGCCGACGCCTTCGCGATCGTGCCCGAGGTCCCCGTGGGGGTTGGTGCGTTGTGGCAAACCCTCAGCCGGCGCCACCGTGCAGGGGCGGAGCTCTTGCGTCTCGAGCGGGTACGGCTCGATCGAGACGAGGCCGGCCATCTGGTGCTCGAGGTGGGAGCGCGCGAGATCGCCCTCGCCCAGACCTCGCGAGACGCAGCCTTGCCGAAGGAGCTGGTCATGACGACGCGCTCCGGCCTGGCCCTCGGCAAGCGACGGGTGATCCGTGATCCGCATCTGTGGCCCGTCGCGCTCGAGAGCGACCTCGCCACCGATCTCGTCTTCGACGTGACCCGTCGCGAAGGGGGAGGCGCCAACAAGCGAACCGCGGTGCAGCTCACGCAGGTGGGCAAGATGACGCGGGGAGCGCTGGACGCGGCCGGTTCCGGCGACCAAGGTTCCGGGCATGGACGCTGACCGAAAGGCCGCGCTGCGGCGGGCTTATGGGCGGTTTCTGCGGGATGACCGCATTCTGCTGTCGGGCCACTCCCACCAGGCGTGGCCTGACGTGGCCCGCGAAGCCCAGCTGGGCGCCTTCGACGACGCGGCCGAGCTCGTGGACGACAAGTGGTCGCGGGTTTTTGCCCTCCAGGCCGAGGTCGGGCGCCGCATCAACGAGCGCATGCAGCTCGGCGCCGACGACCCCATCGCCTTCGGGGAGAGCTCGCACCAAGTCGTCTACCGGCTGCTCAGCTGCTTTCCCCTCGCCGAACGTCCGCGGGTGGTGA
>JAUHZF010000454.1 GCA_030426145.1 Polyangia bacterium | reverse complement strand
CCCAGACGGCCATCGCGGGCCCAAACTTCGGCAACCGCGGGGGCCCCACCGAGATCGAACGCCTCCCCGGACAGGAAGCCTGGGCTGCGGCCACCGAAGCGGCGCTGCAGGCCAAAGGCCACACGGTGAAGGTTGGCGACATGAACAGCGGCTTACAGGCTATTCAGCGGACGGAAAACGGATACCGCGGCGGCGCTGATCCAAGGCGTGAAGGAGAAGTCATGGGCGAGTAGGGGGCTCGTCCTCGACCTCGGTCTCGACCTCGACCTCGACCTCGACCTCGACCTCGACCTCGACCTCGAACCTCGAACCTCGAACCTCGAACCTCGAACCTCGAACCTCGAACCTCGAACCTCGAACCCGGAAGCGTCGAGCCGCTCACAGGCAGGCGGCGGCGTTGGCCGCCGGGAGGACGACGAAGGCGTACGACGGGGGAGCGAGGCTGAGGGGGCCATCGGGGAGCGGGTCGCCGCTCAGGTCGGGGAGGGCGTCGCCTTGCATGGCGAGCTCGCGGCCGTTGAGGCGCATGCGGCGGCTCTCGAGACCATCGGCGTCGAGATGCCACCACAGGGCGCCGTCGCGCGGGAAGCCGAGGTCGGTGAGCTCTGCAACGTGGGTTTGGGAGAGATTGAGCACCAGGAGGGTGACGGCCCCCTCCGTGTAGCCCTGGGCCGTGGGGGCCGTGCAATGGGCGTAGGCGCGGAGCTTGGCTTGCGAAGGGTCGCTGGCGACGACGTTGAGCACGCGGGTGCCCATGAGTCGCTTGTGGAGGACCGCGTTGAAGTAGTCGGGGCGGGCGGACAGGTCTTCGCCGTCGAGCAGACCGTAGCTCGCGTCGGTGAGAGACTGCCGGATCACGATGGGGGTCCCGCGGCGTGCCAACAGACCCAGCTGGTCGAGCCACCAGAAGCCGCCGACGAATCGGTCGGAGACGCCGCTTTGACCACCGCATTGGGCGCCGCCGGTCTCACCGAGCCACACCGGAACATCGGGGGCGTGCGCGTCGCGGTAGCCCTCCACCTCGGCGGACCACTTGTCGGCGTTGTCGAGCAGCAGGGGATCGAGCGGCATCTCCGCCGTGGCGGGGAGCTCGCGCAGCGGGCACCGCTCCGACTGCTGCGGGTAGTAGTGCCAAGTGACGACGTCGAGGTCCTTCCCGGCCAGGGGCATGAACTCGGGGAGGATGGGATTGATCTCCCCGCCCAGGGGCCAGTAGGCGCTGGAGGGACCGGCCAACAAGCTGTTCGGCTGCAGCTCATCGACCATCGCGCGGGCGAGCGCGACGTCGGCGGCGTATTGCTGCGGCTCGACCTTCTCGCTCAGCCCCAGCACGAAGGGGAAGCCATTGATCTCGTTGCCTAGCTCCCACACCGCGACGCGGTCGCCGCGGTCGGCTGCGTGCTGCAGCAGCGCCCGCGATTGGGCGTCTTGCCACGCCTTCGCGTCGTCGCGCGTGCCGGGGCCCGCGTTGAGGGTCCACAAGAGCTCGAGGTCGAGCGCGCCCACGAGCTCCATCAGCCGCGCCCACAGCGGCGCCGTGAGCACCAGCTCGAAGGGCTCGGGAGGTTCTGTCACCGGGCTGGTGCCGAGGTCGTAGTAGACCGTGTCCGCGGCGGAGCCGCCGATACGGATGAACGACGGCGTCAGAGGCTCGATCCGCGCTTGCAGCGCAGGATCCGAGAAGTCCATCGGCGGGCGCACGAGATCGCCCACGGCTCCTTTGGCGCCGCTGTTGCTCCAGAAGGGCCCTCCCAAAGCTTGTGCCGTGTCGACCGCGAAGGACAGGAATCGAGGGTCGACTTCGGCCACCGCCGTTTCGGTCGACACGTCGACCGTCACCGCGCGACGCGGCAGGGGCGACGCCTCCTCGCCTCCGCAAGCGGCCAGTCCCGCCAACGCCATCCCCAGCCAAACGCACCGATGCCGTTCGGCGCGTCCCCTCGTCGAGGGGCCACGTCGTGTATGCCCAGTCCTCACGCGTGCCTACATATCCCAATGGCGGGGTACGGACCACCGTGCTTGCGCTGAAGCCTCCGACCTGAGCATTGTCCAAGGGTCATGGCTCCCCCCGCCAAACGCCCCCGCCTGTGGGTCCCCGGCATCGCCTGGGTGAGTCCCGAGCTCGAGCTCCAAGTCGGTGACCACACAGGCTACGCCGGCAGCGGCGAGCGGTGGTCCGTCTCGAGCTGCGGCCACGCGGGTCACATCACCGACTGGCGACACACCGCTTGGATCGTCGAGCGCACTGCGCTCGAAGGGAACGTCGTCAAGGAGCACGCGCTCATCGAGCCTCACACCCTGCTCGATCCCGATGACCAACCCCACGCGCGTCGCTGGCTGGAGGAGCAGCCGCTCCTGTGCGTGTCGGGCGCGAAGGCCAACCGCCTGATGGCGGCCGGGTTGCGGGTCTACCGGGTGGAGCATGGGGTGGACGCCGACGATCACCTCGTCATCGAGGCGGCCGGTGGCGACCGCGCGCCGTGGAAGGTGCAAGGTGCGGTGCCGGACCTCATGCCCACCGAAGTGAAGGAGCTCCACGCCGTCGGCGAGGAACCCCCCGAGCGGGCCCTCTTCATCGACCGACTGCTGTTGCACCTCACCCGCGGCAAGCTGCGGGAGGCGTCGGTAATCAACGCTATGAACGCGCGCCGCCTCGTCGAGACCGGCTACGGCTACCGTGGCGCCACCGACGGCACGGCGGCCAGCATCGACCGCGTGCAGCGCGACCTGAAGGCTCTCGATGCGCTCTTCGGGCAGATCTACGACCGCGCGAAGCCGGAGCGTCCGGATGCGCGTCGCGTGAAGATCGAGGTCACGCGCGCGCCGGATAGTGCGCAGGAACTCGAGATTCCCATCTACGGCCGCTGCTTTCGCCGTCCGCTGCGCGAGATGACGCTGCGCTTCGACCCCACCGACGACAGCACCGCGTACCTCATCGACGGCGAGCCCCACGACCGGCTCGAGATCCCCGAGCACCCGCGGTGGTTCGTCGATCGTGTTCAGCCCTGGGAGCCAGATCTCCCCGAGGGCCTCGTTCCTGCGAAGGGCGGCAGAACGGCGGCGCGTCCCTGGATGGCCCTCGTGCTGGTGGGGATCCTCGTCGCCCTCATGGTGCTGGGCTGGGTCCTCCAGTAGTCAGGGCAAGAACACCGTCGAGCCTTCGGTCTCCCGCGCCTCGAGCGCACGATGGGCTTCTGCCGCCTCGCGAAGCGGGAAGGTCTGACCCACGTGGAGCTTCACCGCTCCCGATGCGATGACACCGAAGAGGGCCGCGGCGTGATCGAGCAGCTCGGCGCGTTCGCTGGTGTAGTGGAAGAGGGTAGGGCGCGTGAGAAAGAGCGAGCCGTGCTGGGTCAGCGTGAGCGGCGAGATGGGCTCCACTGGACCCGAGGCGTTGCCGAAGCTGACCATCATGCCGCGCGGACGTAGGCACTTCAGTGAGCCCTCGAAGGTGGCGGCACCGACGGAGTCGTAGACCACCGGCACGCCGTCGGGCGCGAGGTCGCGTACCCGCGCGACGAAGTCTTCGTCCTTGTACAAGATGGTGTGGGTGCAGCCGTGAGCCCGCGCGCGCTCGGCCTTCTCTTCCGTGCTCACGGTGCCGATGACCTCGACCCCGAGGTGGGACAGCCACTGGCAGGCGATGAGTCCGACACCGCCAGCGGCGGCGTGCCACAGCACGGTCATGCCCTTCTGCACCGCGAAGGTTTCACGGATGAGGTAGCTCACCGTCAGGCCCTTGAGCATGGCCGCGGCGGCGGTCCTGGCATCGACGTCGTCGGGCAGGGGAACCACCGTTTGCCACGGCATGTTGCGCGCCTCGGCATACGACCCGGCGGGGCCCGTGGCGTAGGCGACGCGCTGTCCCACCGGCAGCCCGTCGACCCCGTCGCCCACGGCTTCGACCACGCCCGCCCCCTCCATGCCGAGCCCACTCGGGAGCTCGACCGGGTAGACCCCTTTGCGGTGGTAGGTGTCGATCATGTTGAGGCCGACCGCCTCGTGGCGGATCTGGACCTCGCCGGGGCCGGGCGGAGGTAGCTCCACCTCCGCCCACTGCAGGACTTCCGGGCCGCCGGTCTTCTCCATCACGATGGCTGACGTCATGGCCGGGAGCATAGTCGCCCGCCGTTTGCGTGGCCCGGGCGTTGGCACCATGATCGTGCGCCCCCGATGGTGGACCCCAGCACATGGCCCCAACAACTTCGGGCCGCGCTCCAGCGCCGGCTGCGGGTCGATGGTCTGTTCTGGCGCAAGCTCGCGTGGGCGGGCATCGAGTACGGCCCTGAACCCTGGCTGCGCTACAGCCCGCCCGCCTTCGGCGTCGCCTTCTGGGCCGCCATCGCGCCCCTTCGCCAGAACGTCCGTCAGAGTCTTCGTCGCCTCCACGGTCCGCGGCCTGCGCCCATCGAGCTCGCGGAGAGCGCCGCGGTCTTCGCCAACTTCGCGAGCTGCCTCACCGAGGCCATCCTCGTGGGCACCGATCGCGGCTACCGGGCCTCGGTGATCAGCGCCAACGATGGCCTCGACTTCAAGACCAGCCAGGCGGAGGGGCGCGGGGTCATCCTCGCCACCGCGCACACCGCCGGCTGGGATGTGGCGGGACCGATGCTCACCGATCTGCAGCCCGCCGAGGTCATCGTCGTCATGGCCCCCGAAGAAGAAGCCCGGGCCCGCGCCATGCAGGACGAAGCCCGACACAAAGCGGGTGTGCGGGTGGTGCACGCAGGCGACGATCCCTTGGCGGCGCTGCCATTGCTGCGCCATCTCCGAAAGGACAAGGGCATCGTGGCGATGAAGTTCGATCGCTCCGTCCCGGGCATGCGCACACGTGAGGTGCGCTTTCTGGGGGCGCCATGGCGCGTTCCCGAAGGTTTGTTCACGCTCGCTGCCGTGAGCGGCGCGCCGGTCATGCCGGTGTTCACGCGGCGGCTTGGCTTCCTCCGCTACGAGTTCATCACCGCACCGCCGTTCCACATCTCACGCCGCCCCGACGACGCCGAGCTCGACGCCGCGGCGCAGCGGCTCGCCGACCTGCTCGAGGACTTCGCGCGCGACAACCCGGCGCAGTGGTTCAACTGGATGGTCTGATGCGGATCGCCATCACCGGCCTCGGTCTCGTGACGCCCCTCGGTACCGGTGCGCGCGCGGTCTACGCCGCCCTTCAGCGCGGTGCGGTGGCGCTCACCTCGAGCCAGCGCTTCTTCCTTCCCGGGATGCGCAGCGACATCGCGGGTGTCGTCGACGACGCGCTTCTCGCGCCCATCGCCGGCGCGAGCCGTGCCGAACGCATGGCCGTCACCGCCGCACGCGAAGCCCTCGACGAGGCACGACCCGCGGACGTGGGGTTGGTGGTGGCGGGCACCACGGGGGGGATCGCCGAGGCCGAAACGAGCCTCGCTCGGCTCTCGGCCGAGGTCGCCGCCGTCGACGACCCGGACGAGCGCGAAGCCCTTCGACATCACGTGCTCACCGCACCGACCGACCGCGTCGCGAGCCTCGCGCCGTTCAGCTTCTCGCTCACCCTCTGCAGCGCTTGCTCCGGGGGCAGCAATGCGCTCGTCGTCGGAGCGGCGGCCCTCCGGCAGAAACGGGCGAAGGCGGTCCTCTGCGGAGGTGTCGACGCGCTGGGTCGCATGACCCTCGCTGGCTTCTCGGCCCTCGCGGCGCTCGATCCGGCACCCTGTCGACCCTTTCACCGCCACCGTGCCGGGCTGAGCCTCGGCGAGGGCGCTGCCTTCGTCGTGCTCGAGCCCGTCGCCGCCGCGGTGGCCAGGGGCGCCACGGTGCTCGCCGAGCTCGGAGGCTACGCGGCGCGGTCGGAGGCGCACCACATCACCCAGCCCGACCCCGACGGCACCGTCGCGGCGTCGGTCGTCGCGCGTGCGCTCGCGCGGGCTGGCCTCGCGCCCGACGACGTCGACTACGTCAACGCGCACGGGACCGCGACGCCACACAACGACCCCGCGGAGGCGGCCGCTCTCGGGCGCGCCTTCGTGGTCGTGCCGCCTACCTCCTCGATCAAGGGCCACATCGGTCACACCCTCGCCGCAGCGGGCGCGATCGAGGCCGTGGTGGCCTGCCTGGCCGTGGCCGAGGGCAACCCACCCGCCACTGCGGGGCTCGACGACCCCGATCCCGCCTGCGCGGTGCCGCCCGTGCCTCCGGCGCTCTCGCCCCGCGTGGTGATCAGCAACGCCTTCGGCTTTGGCGGCACCGACACTTGCCTCGCCATCACGGCCCCCGGGCATGGTGAGCCGTCGCCGCCTCCGCCTCGACGCATCGTCATCACGGCGGCGTCGGTCCTCGGCCACGAAGCCACCTCGCTCGACCACCCGCGCGAGCCGCTTGCGCCCGTGGTCGTCGAAGGCCTCGACCCGATGCGCGCCCGACGCTTCGACCGCGCGGCCCGCCTCGCGACCGACGTTGTGCGGCGGGTCCTGCCGCCGGTCGTCTCCGGCGACACGGCCATCGTGGTCGGGTCGGCCTTCGGCAGCGCCACCGCCACCGAGACCTTCTTGCGACGGCTCTACGAGAAAGGCCCCCGCTTCGCGAGCCCGGCGCACTTTCCTAGTGCTCTGCCGTCATCGCTCGCTTCGCAGGCGTCGATCTACCTCGGCCTCACGGGCGCGGCCCTGTCGTGCGCCGACCGTATGACGAGCGGCGAGGCGGCAGCGGCGATGGCCCTGCTCTGGCTGGAGGATGGTCTCGCCGACGCCGTCGTGGCGGCCGCCGTCGAAGAGCACTGTGCCGTGGCCGAGGTCGTGTCGAGCCCGCTCGTGACGGGCCTCGACACCCGACGCGGCGAGGGGGCCGCCGCCGTGCATTTCGCGGTCGCGTCCACCGACCGTGCCTTGTGTGAGGTCGCGGCTTGGGGGTTTTCGCCGGACGGCATGCGCCCTCGAGGTCGCGCGGCCGTTTTTTCTGCGCGGTCGCTCGCATCGGTTCCCGTCGAGTGGGCTTCTGCGCCCCACTTCGTCGTCACCCGACGCGGGGCCGATCACGAAGCCGCGGGCGGCGCTGCCCTCGCGCTCGCGGCCCTTCACCTCGGCGCGGGCGAGGCCGAC
>JAUHZF010000060.1 GCA_030426145.1 Polyangia bacterium | reverse complement strand
CTCTGGGCTGAAGTCGGCCTTCTTGGGCTCTTCTTCCGGTGGCGTCGACCCGGCCCAGCCCAGGTCGCTGTTCCAGACGTCGCCCGAGAACACGAAGGCTAGCGAGATGTTGGGAAGCATGGGGCTGAACTCCACGCCCGTGCGCCAGCGATGTTTGATGTGCCAGCTGGGCAGCAAGAGGATCGTCGGTGCCTTGAACGTGGGGTCGACGTCCCCGAAGCGGTAGGCGAGGAGCGGGCCGAGGCGCATGACCTCGTTGGGGTTCTCGATCGGTTCACCGGGTCGGTAGTCGGCCTCGGCGTCGTAGAGGTGGTGGGTCGCGTTGAAGCGGGCCCCGGCGATGAGGCCGAAGTCCGTGAGGTAGACCACGTCGAGGTCGTTCACGAAGGTGGGTCGACCATTGCTACGCAGGATGTCGTGGCGCTGGTCGTAGAAGAGCGTGGTGCCGTCGGGGAGCTGGTGGTGGGTGACGAAGACGTTGAGCGTGTCGCGCACGACCACGTTGCCCACCTTGATGAGAAACTGGGCCATCACCTGAAGCTCGTGACCGGGCGCAGCCTTGGCCAGCCCGGCCTCGGAGCGCTCCTCCATCGTCACGTTGCGGTAGTCGTCGTGCGCAGACTCGAAGCCCTGAAGCAGGTCGAAGGTGCCGAAGTGGTAGAAGAAGTGGTAGCCCGCCTGCAGGGTGAGGATCGTGAGCGGCTTGATCTCGAGGGTGGGGCCGATGCGCGCGAAGGCCGGGCTCGCACGCGGAGTGAGGCCAAAGCCGATGTCGGCATCGCGATAGAGCGCACCAGGCAGGTCGTAGAGCCGGTAGCGGTAGAAGAGGTCGAGCCGGTCGACCGCGCCGAGCGGGTTGTACCGAAGGCCGAGGATGTTGTTGTACTCGACGCGATGCTGGGGGTGCAGCGGCTGCTCCGGCGGCGACTCGGGCTCGACCATCGGACTCACCGGTGGGTCCTCACCCTTCGCTCGCACGCCTTCGACCGTGGCTTCGCCAAAGATGACCTCACCGTCGTCGGTGAGCGGCTCCCCATCTGGGCCCTTGCCCGCAGGTGCGAGATCGCCAGGCGTGGTCATGCCCGTTCCCGGGCCCGCGGCAAGTCTGCCGTCGGGCTCCGGCGACGGCATGGGCTGAGCCCAAGCCGGACCCGCGCCCCAAGCGAGCGCGAGCCCCGCTATCGCGATGGCGAATCGGGGGTGCGGCATGACGAGCGGCCAAAGTAGCCAGGTTTTTCCTCCGCCGTCACCCTCGCAGTCACGGTTTAGCGCGCCAGCGGCGCGCGGCGGTGTCGAGGGCGGCCCGCATTTCGCGGACGAAGCGGCTGCGAGAGAAGCGGTGGCGCGCAATGGCCAGGGCGCCCTGCCCGAGGCGAGCCGCCAGCGCGTGGTCGTCGATGAGGCGCTTGGCATGGTGGGCCAGCACCAGCGGGTCATCCGAGAGCAGCCCACTCTCGCCGTCGACCACAGGCGAGGTCGGGTGGGCGTTGCCGACGATCGGCAACCCCGTCGCCATCGCCTCCATCACCGCCATGTTGAAGCCGTCTTCGAGGGCGGGGTCGGCGGTATGGATGAAGAACCGATGGGCCGCGAGCTTGCTCTTGAGGTCGCTCCACCCCGCCGCGGCCTCCACGCCCAGATCGGGGTTGTGGCCCACGATGGTGACGGGAACGTCGGCGAAGGCCGCTTGATGCAGGTCCCACCAGAGGTACTGCTTGCGATGGCTGATCTGGTTGGCCACCCGAATCCCCGCCGCCGTCTCGCCGCGCCACGGAAGGTAGTCGTCGGGGTCGGCGAAAGACTCTACGACGTCGACCTCGAGCCCAGCCGCATCGAGTCCCCAGCTGGCTCGCTTGCGCTCGGTCACCGCGATGCAGTGCCCGCCCACCAAGCCGAGGTAGCGAGCGACGTTCTCGCGTAGCGCCTCTGGTGGCTGCCGGAGCTTCGCCTGGTCGATGCGGTGATCGAGACTGACGTGAAGCACCAAGAGCCGTGGACCTTCGAGGTGTTTGGCTTCGAGCAGGTCGGTCAGGTTGTGACCGATGATGGCGTCGTACCGAGGCTGCGCTTGCTCGAGGGTGATGAGACGAGCGTGCCGCGGACGCGGACGCATGCGCTCGTCCCAACGGTCGGTGTATCGACCGGCGAGGCCATCCACCACGTCGAACGGCAGCTCGAGCGCGTCGAGCTGCGCGACCCAGGCTTCGTGGCAATTGAAGGTGAGCAGGCGCATCCGCCCGTTCTAGCGGACCACCGACTCGCAGCCGAAGAGGAGCTCGACCTTGGCCCCCGAATCGCCCTGCACGGCGGTGCACGTCGAGGGGCAGAAGAGGATGTCCTTCGGGTCGAGGTTGTCGTCGTAGTACCAGCCGCCGGTGGCCGTGCAGGCCTCTGGGCCGTTGACCTGGGGCAGCGCCTCGGGGCCGCTGGCCCCCGTCGGCTGGACGAGCACGTTCACCCGGGCGGGGTCGATGTTCTCGCCGCCGGCCGTCTCGGGCAGGTCGTAGTTGCAGGCCACGGTGCGTTCTCGGATGTCGGTAAAGGCCTGCAAGAGCTGGTCGCTGAGGGCACCATCGCCGATGAGGATGCCGGCCTCGGTACCACCGGCCAGAGCGATCGCGTTGACGAGGCTCGCGTCAGAGCCCTCGAGTCCGATGGCGAAGGTGAGGACCTCGTGGCTGTTGAGCGCATCGCGTGCTGCGCCTTCGAAGTAGGCGGTGCTCGTCTGACAGTCGCTCGGCTCGCCGTCGGTGACGAGCACGACGGCCGAGGCTTCCTCTGGCTTGTCGTCGCGCACGTTCTTGGCAAATCGAAGCGCGCCGTCGAGCGCGGCCGACAACGGCGTGCCACCGCCCGGCGTGGCGCGGGTCACGGCGTCGAGCAGAGTCTGCTCATGCGCGTCGGTGGGCGCCGACAATTCGGTCAGGGTACCGAGATCGACCTGAGGCTGAGCGCAGGCGTTGATGCTGCAACCCGGGTCGCAGCCATCCTCCGGAAAGAAGCGAAGCGCGATCTGCAGGCCCTTGCTCTGCGGGTCCATGAAGAAGCGCTGCATGGCGTCGCTCGCGGCGGCCCACTTCGGTCCGAGCATCGAGCCCGACTTGTCGAACATGATGTAGAGGTTGAGCGGCTTGGGCTCGGCCTCGTGACTCGCCGTCGCGCAGGCGTCGAAGTCACTCGGGTCCGTGGTCCCGGATCCGGTGGTGAGGGCGATGCCTCCGGTGCCACCTTCTCCGGGTGTGACCCCGTCATCGCCTCCAGCCGCGCAGGCGATCAAGGCGCCCGCCAGCCAACCACCCAACACAACCCGCCTCATAATGTAGCATCCTATACTACATATCGGCTTATGTAGGAACACGAATCCGGCGCCAGGAGCCCTCGAGGTGCCACGGGCACCACCATGGGCCCGATCACCACCCGGATGGCCGCTAGTACGGCTGCTACCCGGTGTGTTGGAGGGGGCCGAGCCGGGGCGTGAGCACGTCCTCCACCACGCAGAACCAGGGTCCGCTCCCGAGGCGGACATCTCCGCCGGCCACGAGGGACACGCTGACGACCCCGCCCGACCTCGCGCCCTCTCGCGCGAAGAACGGAACCTCCTCGGCAGTCAGCGTCCACAGCAGCCGACCGCGGAGCTCGTAGGCGCTCACCTGCGGGGTGCTCGCCACCACGGGTAGCTCCTGCCCCGAGGCGTCTTCGGGCCCTGCCCAGGCCACGAAGACGTGCGCCTTCCACAGCACGGTCTGCCGCACCTGCCGAAACAGCGGCACCTGAACCCAAGCGTGCTCCGGCCCCGGCCTGAGATCCATACGAGCCCGCTCGCTATCGACCTGTACCCGCTCACGGCTGAAGCGGGCAGCCTCCATCAGATCCTTCAGGTCCACGGCGCGATGATACGGCGCCTCGGTGAACCGAACCCGTAGGAACGTATTCAGGGTGGGCACGCGGTGAAGCGACTTCCGGGGGGGTGTCGACGCTCACGGCCGAGGAAGATCCGGCGCGACGGCAGGGCGGCGTCGAGGTCGATGGTGACGCAACCGTCGGCCTTCATCGCGATCGTGTCGGGGTCGCCGGTGACGAGGGTGAAGTGCCAAGCATCACCCTTCTTGGTGACCTCATCTCCGTCTTCGGCCCCCTCGAGCACGGGAGGCTCCGATAGTCCTTCGATGCTGCCCTCGAGCTTGGTCCCTCGCGGCCGACCGCGGCTGACGAGCCGAAGGACCCACCCCCCATCATCCTCGCGCCACAGGTAGAGCCCCTGCGGCGCAAAAGGGCCGGTCCGGAGTGGACGTCCTTCGGCGAGAAGACCCTTGCTCGGCTCGTCCGTCGCTCGTGTCTCTTCGCCGTCGGGGGCTTCTTGGACCTCATCTCGTCGTGCCACGCGGCGCCGCTGCGCTACGAGGAGAACGAGCGCCACCGCCGCCACCACCAGGGCCGCGACCACGACCAGCCATCGGCGAGACCGGGCGCGGCCCCGCGGCTGAACCGCCATCACGGGCGGCTGCGGCCCCGCAGGTCGCGATGGCATGGGCGGCGTGGATCCAGCCGGCGGCGGGCGAATCCAGGTGGGGCCGGGCGAGGTCAACACCTGGACGGTCGTCGAAGCAACGGCAGCCGGCACGGTGGGCGCCGTCGGCAAAGCCGCTTGCACCGTGGGCGCCGTCGGAAGTGAGGCGTCGGGAACCGTGACCGCCTGGGTTTGCCCCGTCACCACCCGAGCCAGGGCGTCGACGTCGACGTAGGGCCGAAGCGCAGCCGCAGCGTCGCCGGCCGACGGCCGCGCGCGAGGGTCCTTGTTGAGCATGGCCATCACCAAGGATGTCAGCTCGGGGGGCAGGTCGGGTTCGATCTCCGACAGGGGCAGGATGGCCTGACGTCCGAGCCGCACGATGAGGTCGGCGAGGTCTTTCCCTTCGATGGGGAGCATGCCGCTCAGCCCGCGGTAGAGCACCACCCCCATGGCCCACAGGTCAGCCGGTGGGCCGAGGGGCTCTCCGCGCGCTTGCTCGGGCGCCATGTAGGCCGGCGTACCGAGGGCCACCCCGGGCTGGGTACGCACGCCTGTGTGGGACGCGTCCATGAGCTTGACCAGGCCGAAGTCGAGCACGACCGGCACCACCTTTCCCGCCCTGCGCGCGAGGAAGAGGTTGCCCGGCTTGAGGTCACGGTGGACGAGACCCTTGTCGTGCGCGGCCGCTACCGCCTCCAGCACCGGCACCGACAGTGCCGCCATGGCGCCGACGGGAAGCGCCTCTTCTCGCTTGAAGATCTCGTTGAGCGGTTCGCCCTCGAGGCGATCCATCACGATGGCAGGCTGGCCTCCGTCGAGCACGAAGGCATCGATGACCCGAATGACGTTGGGGTGGTCGAGCGCCGCGGGGGCCTGTGCCTCCTGAAGGAACCGGCGCTTCCCCTGTCCTCCGCCCGTCACCGCCGCCGACAGCAGCTTCACCGCCACCGGGGCCAGCGTCACGACATGGGTTCCGGCCCACACCTCTCCCATGCCACCGCGCCCGAGGGGCCGCTCGAGCCGATACCGCTCGGCGAGCACGTCCCCCGTGTTGAGCCCTCGTGACTGCGTCACGGGCCCAGCTTGGGATGGGAGCGGTAGCGACGCAAAGGCGTCCACTTAGTTGAGTGCGCCTACCGCGCTCTCTGCTGCGGCGCGGAGGGCGCCCGACTCGATGAGGCCGCGCACCGTGGCGAAGTCGCGGTGCAGTGGACGGTCGTCGTCGACGGAAGGAATGGCGGCGCGAATCGCGTCGTAGACCGCGGCCACCCCCTTGGCCGGCCGCAACGGCTGGCGCTGGTCGAGCCCCTGGGCCGCGCAGAGCAGCTCGATGGCGAGCGAGTTCTCCACGTTGTCGACGATCTGTACGAGCTTGCGCGCGGCGATGCTGCCCATGCTCACGTGATCTTCGCGGTTGGCACTCGAGGGGATCGAGTCGACGGTGGCGGGGTGGGCGAGCACCTTGTTTTCGCTCACGAGCGAAGCGCTTGCGACCTGAGCGATCATGAAGCCGCTGCAGAGCCCGCTGTCGGCGGCGAGGAAGGGCGTGAGGCCGGTGGACAGAGCCGGGTTCACCAGCTGCTCCACCCGCCGTTCACTGATGTTGGCCAGCTCGGCGACGGCGATGCCGGCCAGGTCGAGCGCGATGGAGACGGGCTGTCCGTGGAAGTTGCCACCGCTGAGCAGCGAGGCTTCGTCGCCGTCGAGGAAGACGGTGGGGTTGTCGGTCACGCTGTTCGCCTCGCGCACGAGCACGTCGTGGGTGAAAGCGAGCGCGTCGCGTGTGGCGCCATGGACCTGGGGCATGCAACGTAGCGAGTAGGGGTCCTGCACCTTGCCGCACAGCGCGTGGCTGTCCATGAGAGGGCTGTCGGCGAGCAGGGCGCGCAGGTTCTCGCTCGTGGCCGCCTGACCGGGGTGCGGACGCACCTGCATGAGCCGCGGGTCGAAGGGCACCTTCGACCCCAGCAGCGCCTCCACGCTCATGGCGCCCGCGATGTCGGCGATGATGCAGAGCTCGAGAGCGCGTTGGGCCGCAAGAGCGCCGAGTCCGGTCATGTACTGGGTGCCATTGATGAGGGCGAGCCCCTCCTTGGCCTGCAAGACGATGGGCTCGAGCCCGGCCTTGGAGAGGGCCTCGGACGACTCCATCCGCTCGCCTTCGAGCTCGGCTTCTCCCTCGCCGATGAGCGACAGCGCGAGATGCGCGAGCGGGGCGAGGTCGCCCGAAGCGCCCACCGACCCCTGGGCCGGGATGCGCGGATGCACGCCCGCGTTGAGCATGGCGATCAGCAAGTCGACCACTTCAGCGCGAACGCCCGAATGCCCCATCGCGATGACCTGGGCCCGCAGCGCCATCATCGCGCGAACCTCGGCCGCCGAGAGGTCGGGCCCCACGCCACAGGCGTGGCTTCGCACGAGGTTGCGCTGGAGCTGGGCGATGTCGGCGGCGCCGATCCGCGTCTCGGCGAGCGCGCCGAATCCCGTGTTGACCCCGTAGACCGCGGGTGCGGCGTCGCCAGCTTCGGCGATGCGGTCGACCGCGCCCCGGGACGCGAGGATGCGGGCCCGGGCGTCGACGCAGAGCGCCACGGGCGCGCGCTCCACGGAGAGGGTCCAGAGCGACGCGAGGGACAGTGGCTTGCCGAGCTCGATGGTCATGCCCTTTCACCCGTAGGCAAAGGCGCTCGCGGCTTCAACGTCTGCCGTGCCGCTGGCTGTCGGTCGCGGGTCGAGGTAGCGCTGGAGCATGGGTAGCAAGCTCTCGCTCGCGCATCTCCCCACCCCCCTCGAGCGCGTACCGGCCCTCAGTGGGCTTTACGGTGTCGACCTCTGGATCAAACGCGACGACGTCACCGGCGGTGCGGAGGCCGGCAACAAGATCCGAAAGCTCGAGTATCTCCTCGCCGAAGCGCAGGAGCGTGACGCGACACGACTCATCACCTGCGGCGGCCTCCAGTCCAACCACTGCCGCGCGACGGCGCTCGCCGCAGCGCGGTGCGGCATGGCAGCCACGCTCTTCCTTCGCGACAAGAGCCTGGAGGGGGTCGTCTCCGACGACGGCTTGCCGCTCGGCCACACCGAGCTCGTGGGCAACCTCCTGCTCGACCGACTGTGCGGCGCGGAAGTGCGTCGCATCACCGCGGAGCAGTACTCGCGGCGCGACGCCATCCTCACCGGGGCCGCCATTCGGTACCAGTCGGCGGGAGAGCGCCCCTACGTGGTGCCCGAGGGAGGGTCGAACGGACTCGGCGCCCTGGGCTACGTGGACGCCATGGCCGAAGTCAAAGCGCAGCTCGACGCACAAGGCGCCCCGCCCTTCGACGTGGTCGTGCTCGCGTGCGGCTCGGGGGGGACGGCGGCGGGCGTGGCCCTGGGCGCCGGCACCCACCGGGTGGCCAAAACGGTTCACGTCATGGCGGTCGCCGATGACGCCCCCACCTTCACGCGTCGCATCGAAGGCCTCATCTCCGAGGCCGTCGAGCGCGGCCCCGAGTGGGGACACCGCCTCGACGGTCCCGCGCCGTGGAAGGTGGACGACCGCTTCAAGGGCCCCGCCTACGCCGAGACCTACGAGGCGCAGCGCCAGACCATGTTCGAAGCGGCCCAGCGCGCCGGATTGGTGCTCGATCCCGTCTACTCGGGCAAGGCCTTCCACGGGCTTGCCAGCCTCGCCCGCAGCGGAGAGCTGCACGGACGGGTCCTCTTCATTCACACCGGAGGTCTTCCCGGCCTGCTCGCACAAGCGCCTACGTTCGCGGAAATGCTACAGACTTCTTAGCTAGAGCCGTCCTCCCTTCCGAGCCGAAGCCCAGATCTGGCGCGCCGTCGCCAAACCCTGCGCCCTCCTCCTCCGTATCTAGGGTCAGTATGAAGAGACTCCCGTCTCCCCGTTCCGTCCTCCTCGCCGCGAGCGTCGTGCTCGTCGGATGCAGCGGAACCCCAACCGCCAAGACCGCCGACGAGGTTGCGGCGACCACGAGCCCAGATCCTGAGCCGCTCGTCCAGACGCAGCCGATCACGGTCGTGGGCTACACCACGTCCGAGCTCATCGCCGAGTTCGAGCGCGCGCGCTCCTATCTGCTCGTGGAGAAGTGGGAGGAGGCAGCCAAGGCCTTCGACCACCTCATGCGGCTCGCCAACTCGCGGGAGATCGCAAGCGTCTCGGCCTTCAACGCCGGCCTCGCGCATCACCACCTCGGCGAGCACGACATCGCGCTCGAGCGTTTCCGCAAGGTGGTGAAGGACTACCCCGAGCAAGACATCGCCCTCAACGCCTCGGTCCACGTGACGCGCATGCTCGGCTACCTCGAGCGTTGGGAAGCGATGGAGAAAGCCGCGGACGGGCTCCTCGCCCGCAGCGAGCTCCCGGTCATGCATCAGATAGAAGGGCACGGGGCCAAGGCCCTCGCCCTCGTCGAACGTGGTCAGCTCGACGCGTCTCGTCGGGCCATCGGCAAAGCTCAGCTCCTCATCGACCGCAACGGCATCGGCCGCGCCGGCAGTCCACCGGTGCAGCTCGCCCAGGTCTCCTTCGCGCAAGGCGAGCTGCTGCGACTCGAGAGCGAGAAGATCAAGCTCACCCCGGTGCCCCCGAACTTCGGCGCCGTGCTCGAAGCGCGCTGCCAGGGTCTGCTCGATTCACAGGCCGCCTTCGTCGAGGCCATGCGGAGCCGCGACGCGCATTGGTCGGCGATGAGCGGCTACCGCGTAGGTCAGCTCTACCAACAGCTCCACGTCGAGGCGATGGCCATCCCCGCACCGAAGGGTGTATCGCTCGAGAAGCAGCAGCTCTTCGTGGCCGCGATGCGCTTGCGCTACCGCATCCTGCTCGAGAAGGGCCTCAAGATGATGAACGCCACCGTGCGCCTCGGTGACCGTACCGGCGAGTCGTCGCTCTGGGTCGGTCGCGCCCGCGAAGCCAAGCGCAATCTCGAGCAGTCGCTCGCCGACGAGAAGGCCGCCCTCGCACAAGCGCCCTTCACCGAAGACGAGATCCGCGCCGCCCTCGACAAGCTCAAGGGCAAGTAGCGGCGTAGCCCCAATCTGACACACCGGGTCAGAGCCGTCGCAACACGGCCTCGGCATACATGCCCGCCATGGTCGGGCCCTCGAGCGGATAGAGATAGGGTTCGATCATCTCCGCCTCCATCAAGCAGAGCTGTCCTTCGCCATCGCGTACCATGTCGATGCGCGCATAGAGCGGCGTCGCGAAGGGCACCCGGTCGACGACGGACCGGGCCGCTACGATGTCGCCCTCGGGAGGTGTGATCGCCTTCTCGCGACCACCGAACATGCTCTGGATGCGGTAGTCGCCGTCACGGGCCGTCTTGAGGATGGCGTGCGAGAAGGCTCCATCGATGAAGATGAACGAGAGTTCCCCCTCGGTCTGAATCGACGGCATGAACGGCTGCACCATCGCGGCGCGGTCGAGCAGGGGTCCCTCCGGCACGACATCTCCGCGGCGAAAGATGCGCTGCCCCGCGGCCCCAGCCCCCACCTGTCGCTTGATCACCACCCCCTCGTGCTCGGAGAGGAGCGCTTCCACGTGCGCGGCCGTCGGCACATCGACCCACAGCGTCGGAATGGTCGGCGTCCCCGCGTCGGCCAACTCGCGCAGGTACGTCTTGCGCACGTTCCACGCGACCAGGTCTGCAGGGTTGAGCAGTGGCAGTCCCTCCGCTTCGATCGCCTCGAGCTGCGCGAGGAACTGCGACTGGTGGTCTTGGTAGTTCCACGGGGTTCCGATCACGACCGCGTCGAAGGTGGCGAACTGGCTCGGCGCCTCGGTCCAATCCTTCGCCTCGAGGGTCACACCATGCGAGGCGAAGGCCTCCCGCAGCACGCCGAACTGGCGGTCGAATTCGTAGGCGTCCGACCGCCGGTTTGGCATGCCGGGCAAGGTGGTCTCACACGCGAGAAAGGCGACGCTTCGCTTCATGGCTCGTCGGCGTCATGGCCTGCCCGCTCTGCGAAAGCCAGCCTCGAGCGAACCCGCCGCCGGGCATCGCGGCGCGCCTCAACTTCGGCCCGAACCGGCCGTTCTCACGATCGACATGAAGGGCATCGTCTTCAATTTACTGGAATCTTTCGTCTGCGAAGGTTGGGGTGAGGACGTCTACGAAGAGATCCTCGATCGCTGTCCGCTACACACGCAGGAGCCCTTCGTGGGACCTGGGACCTATCCGGATGCCGACCTGGTGAGCATCGCGTCGGCCACGGCCAAGCACTTGGGCCTCAGCTTGCCCGATGCGCTGCGGGCCTTCGGTGCCTACTGCTTGCCCCACCTCGTGGGTTCCGTGCCCGACCTCGTGGGCGATATGGACACGCCTGAAAAGCTCCTGCTCGCCGTCGATGGCGTGATCCACGTGGAGGTGAGGAAGCTCTTCCCCAAGGCGCATCCTCCCCAGTTCGCGGTCCGCATAAACCCCGATCGCACCCTGCACCTCGAGTATCGCTCCGAGCGAAAGCTCTGCGCATTCCTGGAGGGACTGTTCGACGGGCTCGGCGACCACTTCGACCGAGACATTCGGGCCGAGAAGCATGCCTGCATGCACGATGGCTCCGACCACTGCGCCTACACCTTGCAGGTCTCCGCACGCGCGGTCGAGTCTAAGGCACCGACCGCATCCGCTGGTGCAGGGCTGGGCTGAGGTCGTTCGATGAACCCTGAGCTCCTCAGCAAGAAGCTCGCTCGGGCGCAGCAGCGGGTTGGCATTCTCGAGCGCATGATCGAGGAGAAGACCCGAGAGCTCTTCATCGCCAACGAGGGACTGCGCGAGCTCATCGACTACCAGCAAGAGCTTCAGCACGTGATCCCCGGCGCACTCTTGGTGGTCGAGCGCGACCAACAGCGCATCGAGACCATCAACGAAAGCGCCAGGAAACTCCTCGGTGTAGATCCAGACGCTTCGCTCGAGAAACAAGACGCGAGACACTACTTTCCCGCGTTCGACGACTTCGTAGAGGCGCAGGAAGCCCCCGGCGCGAGCAGACACCCGCGCGAGACACACTGGCACACGGCCGATGGTCGTGAGGTCCCCGTACTCGTGTCGGTTCGCCTTCTCCCACCTCGCGCAGAGACCCCGGCCAAGGTCGTGTTGGTCGGCGTCGACCTCACCGAGCGCAAACGGCTCGAAGCCGAGCTGCGCCAGGCCCAGAAGCTCGAGTCGATCGGCCAGCTCTCGGCGGGAATCGCGCACGAGATCAACACCCCGATGCAGTTCATCGGGGACAACGTGAGCTTTCTCGAGTCGGCCTTCGCAGACCTGCTGCGCGTCGTCGATGCCTACGAAGCGATTCGCCTCCATCGAGGCGAGCGCAAGGCCATGCGAGACGAGCTCAAGGAGGCCGTCGAAGAAGCCGACCTCGACTACCTACGAGAGCGGGCCCCCCGCGCCTTCGAGCGCACGGTGGCCGGGGTCGCGCGGGTCGCCAAGATCGTTCGCGGCATGAAGGTCTTCGCCCACCCCAAGGATGAGCAGTCGGCCATCGACATCCAGGACGCCATCGAGACGACCCTCACCGTCGCTCACCACGAGTATCGCTATGTGGCCGACCTGGAGACGCAATTCACTCCGCACCTCCGGGTCGTGGGCTACGCGGGCGACCTGAACCAGGTCCTCCTCAACCTGGTGGTCAATGCGGCGCACTCCATGAAGGACCGCAAAGCCAAGGGGAAGCTGACCATTTCGACGCGAGCCGACAATGACGTTGTCGTCATCGCCATCGCCGACACCGGCACTGGAATCCCCGAGGAGATCCAACATCGCATCTTCGACCCCTTCTTCACCACCAAGGAGGTGGGAAGGGGCACCGGCCAGGGCCTCACGCTAGCCCACAAGGTCATCACGGAGCTCCACGGGGGTAGGCTGAGCTTCACCTCGAAGGTTGGCGAAGGGACCACCTTCTTCATTCACCTGCCTATGGCCGGCGCAGCCCGGGGGGCGGCATGAACAGGCCGAGGATCCTATTCGTCGACGAAGACCCAGAGGTTCTCGAGGGACTCGAGAATCGCATGCGCACCCATCGGCGACGATGGCACCTAGGCTTTTCTGGCTGCATGGACGCGGCACTCCGCACGCTCGCGGAAAAGACCTTCGACGTGGTGGTCGCCAGCGTTCGCCTGACCGACGAACGGGGCCTGGATTTCGTGGAGGAGGTCGGGCGTCGTTACCCCGACACCCTTCGGTTCGTGCTCAGCGGAGGACTGATACGTAGCGACGACTTTCTCCGCGTCGCATTGGTGGCACACCAGGTCCTGCCCATGCCCTGCGCGCCTCACCAGCTCGAGGAGGCCATCGAGCGGGCCGAGTTGCTGCGCGAGCTGGTCGACGTGTCTCGCGTGCGGGCACTGGTCAATCGGGTGAAGGCACTGCCAGTGGTCCCCGAGACCTACGCGGCTCTCCAGGTGCTTCTCGCCGACCCCGACTGCAACCTCGATCAGGTGAGCGCGCTGGTCTCGCGGGAGGTCGCCACATCGGCGCGATTGCTCCAGCTCGTCAACTCGGCCGTCTTCGCCCGGCGTCAGCCGGCGCGCACGGTGCACGACGCGGTGAGCGCGCTCGGCCTGACCACGCTGCGGCCGCTGGTCCTGTCCATGTCGGTCTTCGAGGCCAACCCTCACTGCGACCGTCGCCGATCCAAGGCCGTGTCGCGCCTTCTGGCCGCCTCCCGCTCCACCGCGGAGATCGCGGCTCAGATCGCACCGTCATCCGTGCGGGCCACGGCTCATGCCGCAGCCATGCTGCACGACATCGGGCGTCTCGTCATGCTCGACATCGACGGCTACGCCGACCTGGTGGACGACATAGCCCCCGAGTCCCTCGTCGCGGAAGAGCGACGTCGCTATGGGGCGTGCCATCCCGAAGTCGGCGCCTATCTGCTCACACTCTGGGGCGTACCCGGGGACATCGTGCGTGCCGTGGCGCTCCACCATGCCGCTCTGGAAGAGGTCGACGAGCCACTCGCAGGTCTCGTGGCCGTGGCGACACGACTCGCACAGGGAACCCGAGATGCATCGGCGACGTTGGAGCGTGAACACTTGGAGCCGCTAGGGCTCTGGAACGGCGTGCAGAGCTACCTGAACGCGCCACATGTGCAGGAGAGTGCCTAATGAAGCCGAAGGTTCTTTTCGTCGACGACGAAGCTGAGCTCTTGGAGAGCGTGCGAGACGCCCTGAGGAAGAAGCCCTATCGCGTGGTGACGGCGAACTCTGGCGCGGAGGCGCTCGCCCTGCTCCGTTCGGACCCCGAGATCCGCGTCGTCGTATCGGATGAGCGCATGCCGGAGATGACGGGGCACGAGTTGCTCGCGAAGATCCGCGCCCAATACCCCGAGAGTGTACGCATCATGCTCACGGGACAGGCCGACATCACCGCGGTCGTATCGGCCATCAACGACGGCCAGATCTTTCGTTTCCTCACCAAACCCTGCCCGGCAGACGCGCTGCACGATGTGGTGACGCAAGCGCTCGACGTCGCCGACAGCATGTCGCGCACCTCCGTCTCGGACCCCGACGAGTTCTTGCGGCAGACCGCGTTGACGCTCCTCGAGGAGCGTCATCCGGGGATCGGCGCGGTGGAGCGCGATGGCAGTGGTCGCATCGTGATCGACGACCGGCCCACCGACATCGACGCGCTCATCGCGCCCTATCGGGTCTGAGCTATCGCGCGAGCGCGAAGTTGCAACGATAGAGGATCCAAGTCGCCACCGAGCGACCGGCGGCGTCGCGCGGGCTCGACCAGTGCGACTGCCCCAATGCCCCCGCACAGGCCGCGCCAAAGCCCGGGAACGACTCCGACACCACACGCGTAGACGCCACCCGCCCCGAGGGGCCGATCAGCGCCCGCACCGCCGCGTATCCACTGACCTCCTGCTCGCGCGCCGCGGGGGGATAGGCCCGCCGAAGCGCACCGTTGAGGTTGGGGGCCGTCGGCCGCGACGAAAGGTCGCCGAGCGCGACGACCCGCGGTCCGCTCGCCTTGGAAGGCGCTGAGCTGGGCGCCGGCTTCGCGGCCCGCCTCCCTCCGCTTCGCGGCGGCGAGATCGGGCCCTTCATCGCTTCACCGTTGCCGAGCGCGGTGCTCCAGCTCCCGTCGTCACCCGACAGGGTCACACCGGTCAGCGCGAGAGGCTCCGCGGGCGCAGGCGATGGCTTCGGAGGCGCTTCTTTCGCCGGCAGCTGCGACCGCTGGGGCGCGGGTGTGGTCGGCTTATGGGGAACCTCCGGATTCGGCTGAGATGCCGGTGCCGCGGGGGCGGGCACCGGTGGCACTGGCTTCTCCGGGGCCGGCGGCGGCGGTGGCGCGAGCTCGACGAAGGTCGGTTCAGCGGCGACCGAAGGCCGCGCTCCGGGGATGGCGCGCGCGACCAGGCTGTGGCCAAAGGCGCTGATGGCCAGCGCGAGCGCCGGCGCCTCGCGACGCAAGATGTGACGCAGGTCCATCACCGCGCCCTCTCGTCGGGTTGGATCTGGATCGCGTACTTGCTGACGCCGAGCCCACGCAGCAGGTCGATGATCTCCACCACCCGGCGGTGAGGCGTTTCGCCGTCCGCGGCGATGACGGCCCGCGTGTTGGCATCGCCGACGATGTTCGAGCGCAGGGACGCCACGTCGGTGGGCTCGCCATCGAGGTAGAGGGTACCGCTGCGGTCGATGGAGATGGCGAGGGTGGTGGCGCTCGACTCGCCGGTGCTTCCACGCGGCAGATCGAGGGGAAGGGTCTCCGACGCGATGTAGGCCGACGTGACCATGAGCACCACGAGCAAGACGAGCACGACGTCGACGAGAGGCGTCACGTTGATCGACGTGATCATCTCGCCCGGTCGCTGCGTGGACTGGGCCATCAGACGTCTCCCTGCGTACGCAAGAACGCCAGGATGTGTTGCGACAGCGCGTCCGCGTGCTCGAGCCTTCGCTGGATGAGCTGCTGGAACAGGTTGAAGCAGGCCACGGCCGGAAGCGCCACCAGAAGGCCGAGCCCCGTCACGACCAAAGCCTCACCGATCTCCGCCATGAGCCCCGCCGAGACCTGACCTTGCCCGGCCGCGAGCTCCTGAAAGGCCGTGATGATCCCGATGACCGTACCCAGCAGCCCCACGAAGGGCGCATTGTTTCCGAGCGTGCCGAGGTAAGCCAAACGCCGCTCCATCTGGAGACGGCAGCTCGACCGCGCTGCGGCGATGCGCTCCTCGGCCCCCTTCTCGAGCGGCGCCGCTCCCATGGGGCGCAGCGCGGCCGCCGCGATGCGCGCCTCGAGGGCAGGTGAGGCATCGAGCTCGACCAGCGCCTCCTCCAGCTCGCCCCTCGCCAGGAGGTCTTGCACCTTGCGGCGAAGTCGCCCCGGGTCGTCGCGCGAGGTCACGAAGAAGATGGCCCGCTCCAGGATGACGGCCACCGCCGTCACGCTCAACGCCAACAATAGCCACATCACCCATTCCGCGCCCATCAGCGCGAGACTCGTCAACTTCGCTTGCAGATTCATGGTTCCTCTCTTTCGCTGCATAGGCTGCGCGTGAGCCAAGCCACGCCGCCCCGTTGGTCGCGCACGACCAGGTAGAAGGTCGTGTCGCGTTCATCCATTGGCGCCACCCACTGGAGCTCGACCACCCGGTCGTCCACCGTGGCCGTCGAGAAGGGCCGCTCGAGCTCACCTGCGGTCACGAAATGAGATACGAGCCACTGCTCTCGCTCCTCGTCCACGACCTCGAGCTCGGCATCGCTCGCCGTCCACACGATGGAGTGTGTCGAGCCCGGCGCCACGCAAGGCGACGGGTCGTTCCAAACCTCACCGTCGAGACGCAGCGCACCATCGCCGATGACCGGGTGCCGATGGCTCTCGCTGGTGTTCAATTCGAAGGAAAACGGGTTGGCCTTGCCACCGCGGCACGTCCAGTTGGGCCAGGCGGCACGGATGTCATCCACCGCCTCATCGCACACCAAACCGACGAGACCGACCCGTAGCCCTTCGCCTTCGGGCATGGTCCAATCGAGTCGTGGCACGCCCTGGCCGCGCTCGCGCGCCAACGACGTGCGACAGCGCAGCAAGCCGCTCGTCGTGGGCTCGACGACGCAGGCTTGCAGGGCCCACCCCGCCGGCGCCTCGGGTGCGACCAGCGCCTCCGCGCTCACGACCTCACCCGGTCTAGCCTGGGCCTGCTCCGGCTCGGCCGTCGGAACGACCTTCACGGCCAGCACCCGGGTGTCGACGATGAGCTGACGCTCTACGAGCGGGTCCCCGCACCCCGCGAGCAGCAGCCCCGCCACCACGAGCCGCCTCACAGCTCCCCCCGGATACCGAGGCTGGGGAAGAGCGGGAGACCGGTCACGACCTGACTCTCGCGATAGTCGTAGCTGTACTGGCGTCCTTCTTCGGCCTGGTGGTTGTAGACGTTGAGAACGGACGCATAGGCAGTGAGACTCCACGATTCAAAGCTCCATTTCTTTTCGGCATTGAGGTCGAGCTGGTGAAACAGCGAGGCCCGCACGCTGTTGATGCCGCCAAAGATGGGCGTGTAACCCGCAACGTTGGCGTTGAAGACCGAACCCACGACGGGGGTCTGCGGATTGCCGCTCACGAGCCGGAATCGCGCGCCGACGCCCCAACCGTTGTCCCAGTGGTAGCCGAAGGCCGTCGAGAGGTTGTGGGTCTGGTCCTCGTCGAAGAGCCGAAACGGCGCGCCCCGGTCGCTGCGTTCGCTTCGCGACATCGTGTAGGCGAGGTAGATGCTCATGCCGTCGAGCGGCCGCGCCCGCACCCCGAGCTCCGTACCGAAGATGCGGCCGGCCCCGTCATTGATGAAGAAGGGCGCCACGCCGCCGTCGGTCGCGACCACACGGTCGAAGATGTGTTTGTAGAACCCCTCGATGTGAACCGAGGTTCGGCCGGGTAGGGCCTGCTCGATGCCAAGGCTCGAATGCAGCGCCCGTGACACGTCGAGGTCCTCGTTGCCCAACCCCGTCGCCGACTCCCAGTAGACGGGCGGCTGAGAGTAGAGCCCCAGCCCGCCCTTGAGCACCGTGCCGTCGACGACCGTCCAACGGGCCACGAGGCGAGGGTCGACACTCACGCGAGCGAGCTGGCTGTAGTAGTCGAGACGCAGACCAGGCTGTAGAAGCAGGCCTGGCGTGGGTCGATAGCGCAGCTCGACGAACGCGGCCGGCTGCATGAGCGCATAGAGGTCGTCGACCTCGACCTTGCCATTGTCGGGGCTACCGATGGTCGGGTCCCCTTCGGTCTGCGGCGGGCGCTCACCGCTGTAGGTGCCGTGTACGATCTGGCCCAGAAAGTCGCCACCGAAGCTCACGCGTAGGTTCGAAGCGAGAGGCCCCATCCACTCTAGCCGACCATTGATGCGATGGTCGAGTGCCTCGGACGCCGTGCCGCCAATGTTGAACAGCTGATCGATCACTCCGTAGCTGACCGAGAAGTGCTGTTTCCAAGCGGGAGAGAGCTGGCTGTCGAGCGAAACACGCCCGCGGTAGAAGGCTTGGCGAGCCGATGTTCCGCCCGAGATGGAGGGCGCGTCATCGGGCGGCTCGTCGAAGAAGAGCTCGAGGCTGTCGTGGGACCCGATGGCGCTCACCCGGAGCACGTGGTCGTCGCCGAGGTCGGCACGGAGAAGCGCCTGGTAGTCGTAATAGACCGGCGCGGCGATCAGGGCGTAGGTGTCTTCGGGTACGAAGGCGCCGAAGTAGAGGTCGAGCAGGCTCCGTCTCGCACCCACCACGACCGCCACTCCTTCGGCCAATGGCCCTTCGGCCCGTACCGACGCGTCGATCGCGTTGAGGTCGACCATGCCGTGAAAGCCGTCGCTTTTGGGGTCGCGCAGGGTCGCGCTCACGACGCCCCCGCCGCGACGGCCATAACGCGCGGAGAAGTTCCCTGGATAGAGGTCGACCCGCTGCAGCAGCCCCGGCTGCACCACCGACGTGAGACCACCGAAGTGGTAGAGCGATGGCACGGGGTCGTCGTCGATCAGCACCATCGAGTCGAAGGGGGCGCTTCCGCGGAGACGTGGCGCTCCATCCCCGAAGCCGGTGCGCCCCACCCCCGGCAGCACCTCGATGGCACGAACCGGATCGCCGCGCGTACCGGGAACGCGCTGGAGCTCTTCCGCATCGAGACTATGGCGGGTCACCTCGCGCGCCGGACGCTCGACCTCGGCGGTGGCGGTGTAGCTCTCGTCCTCGAGAAGCGCATCGAGCTCGGACGCCACGGGAGGAAGCACTTCTTCGAGCTCGACGGCGGGGGTCGGTGGAGCGGGCTCGGGCGCGACCACTTTCATGGGATGAAAGACCACGCGATAACGAATGCGCACGGCAATGGGCTCACCGTCACGCCTCGCAGGGGAGAAGCGAAGTTCGTCGACGGCTTCGAGGGCGCGCGATTCGAGCGCGTCGCCGCTGGGGTCGACGAGGGAGGCGTCGGTCGCGCGGCCCGAGGGCCCGACCGTGATCTCGAGCTCGACGTATCGAGATGCCGTGCCGTCTTCCTCGAGCCGAAGGTCCGGCTGATGAAGAAGCCTGGGGGGCACGACCGCGCTCGGGACGTCGGCACCAGCGCTGGATTGGGCGAGTGCGGTGATGGGTAATAGTGAGGCGCACAGCAGAGCCAGCGCCGAAAGAGAGCTTCGGACGAACAAGACAACCTCCTCGTGCGGTGGCGCGTGATAGGGCGCACGCCGCAGGGGTCCGGCCGCCCTGCGGCGACCGTTCGGGTCAATGACCGTTGGGTTCGTTCATGGGTGCCCGCAATGCCCGCGAGCGTTGAGCGAATCGTCGTCGCTAGCGCTTTTTCTGCAACGCAGAGATCAGCTGCTTGGCTTCGGACTGCCGATAGCCGCCGAAGCTACCCGCAGAAAACGGGGTCAGCGCCGCGATCGCGGCCTGGTGCTGACCGAGGCGCACGAGGCAGATCGCACGATTGAATGCGGCCTCGGGGGCGAAACGTCCGCCCGGTGCCTCCGCGAGGTAGGCGTTCCAGTGGCGCAACGCCGCCGCTGGGCCTCCACCTCCGAAGTGGGCTTGGTGCGCGGCACGATAGAGCGCCGTGCTTCGGTCGTTTTGCACGGCATCGGGCTGGGGTCGTGGCGCGGGACGGGTGTGCGCGGTCGGTGCCTTCGCCGTCGGAACAGCCACCACCTCGGTGGGCGGGGCCACGGGGGTGGGCACGGCAACAGCGTCGGGTTCGACGACCTCTTCAGGCGGCTGGGCCTCTGGTTGCGCGGGCGCTTCTCGCACGGGGACTGGGGGGACTGGGGCGACCGGTGCAGGGGGAGGTGCAACCCTCCGCTTGGCGGGCGAGACCGGTGGCTGACGCTCGTCGCCGGTCTTGGTCCAGGCGTCGACGATGCGCGGCAGCGCGCCGCTCGCCCAAGCGGTGGAGCCGATGAGAATGGCGGCCAGGGGAACCGCGAAGAAGCCGGAGCGCGTGCGCGAGGGCGGCAGACGAAGGTCGTCCTGAATGCGGGCACGGGTCTGGCGGTCTCGACGACGGGTGGTCGCCGAGCTCTCCGGTGCGGTCTCTTCCCGCAAGGCGCGTGTGGCCTCCTGCAGAAGATCCTTCATCGTACCCCCTCCCGTTCGAGACTCGCCCTGAGCTTGGCCTTGGCGTGGTGCAGGCGGCTGCGAATGGTGCCTTCCGACACCCCGACGATGGCCGCCGCTTCCACCGAGGTGCGCTCTTCGACCTCGCACAACACGAACGCCACGCGCTGCGCGAGCGGAAGCTTGTCGAGGCATCGCTGTAGGGCCCTCGCCAGTTGCTCCCTCCGCATGGCGGCCTCCGGCGTCTCGACGACCCCCATCACCGGCTGCTGCGCGAGGCGCTCGACCGCAGCCCGGCGTCGTCGCGCGCTGCGCACGTGATGCCGCGCGTGATTGACCGCGATGCCGATGAGGAAGGTGCGAAGTGCACCGTCTCGCCGCCAGCGTCGCATGGCACGGGGAAGCCGGATGAAGACCTCGTGGACCATGTCTTCCGCTGCGCTGGCATCGCCCAGGAGGCGCGTGGCGAATGCCCGCACAGCCTGGTGGTGCTCGTCGTAGATGACGGCCACGGCGTCTGGATCTCCGTCCGCAGCGCGGTCGTAGAGCTCCTCCGCACCTTGCGGGGCAACAGCCAAGTCCCTTCCGAGGGCGAGGGTGGTAGCGGGCATGCTCATGAGCCGTGCTCGTGGATGGGTGCCCACCCGATGCCCAACCGTTCAAACATTCTCAGTCCGAGGGGCCAGGCCTAGAAGAGCAGCACCCCTGCTGCGAGCTCCGGACGCACGTCCGCGCTTCCGTCTTCGACGGACTGGGTCACGTCGAAGTGAACGCCAGCGCCCCCGAAGAACCCAAACATTTCCGACACCTGGTAGCCCACGCGAGCCGTCAGCGCCGCTTCGTGGTGGCCCATGCGCTCGGCCTCGCCGTCGCGTGGCTGGAGGGGGTAGGCGTAGGCGTAGTCGGGCAAGATCTCGAGAAAGACGGGGTCGATCGGGATGTGGGCCCCCACGCCGACCCGGGCTCGGATGACGCCGTCGCCGAGGGGGTGGTAGCCGAAGGCCGGCAGCACGAAGACCGGACCCACGCGCATCTTCGCGCCGATGTTGGTCAACGAGCTCATCGCGGCCCAGGTGGCGACCTGGATGTCCCCGTTGCCGGCGATGTTCACGAGGCCCACCGCCGTGCCGTCGTTCTCTTCGGCCACGTTGATGAGACCGACCTGCGCGCCCGAGACGCGCTTCGCGACGTTGACCATGCCGACCTGCAGACCGTCGACGTAACCTGCGGTGTTCACACCCGATGAGACCTGGAGGCCGGAGACGATGTCGGCATGGTTGCTGCCGACGGCGAGCTGAGCCCCCGTCACCAACTCCGCGACGTTGGTCCCTGCACTCATCTGCAGCCCATCGAGGCGCCGCGCCACGTTCGCGGCCACCGCCAGCTGGAAGCCAGAAACCTCTTCCGCGACGTTGGCCACCCCGGCCATCTGGAGCCCCTCGGCCTCACGGGCCACGTTGGCGACCCCGCCGATCTGTACCCCTTCGACCTCGACCACCGCGTTGGCCACGCCGGCGACCTCGACCCCGCGAAGCTCGGTCCCCTCGTCGTGCAGGACATCGACGTTGGCGAGACCGGAGATGGCGATGCCGCGCATCCACCGGCCTTCGGACACCTGAGCGAGGCCCGCGATGCCGAGACCGAGGAGGTCTCCCTGCCGGTAGGTCGCGATTCCGGCCACGCTGACGCCGGCCTCATCCCCATGGAAGAGCGCACCGAGGCCATAGAACCCCACGCCGGCGAGGGCGCCCGTGCGAGTAAAGAGGGCGCTCACGTCGAGCGCGAAGGACCGGTCCTGGGCGTCGGGAAACACCGCCACCGGCCACACCAGGGACAGCTGCGCAAAGCTGAACGTCGGGGCCGACGCCGCATCCGGGGCGGGCTCCGGCAGCGGCAACGCCCCTGGGGCGGGCTCGGTGGCCGCCTCGCTGCTCCTGGGGGCACCGACCTGCGGCGCGAGCATGGGCTCGGGCGTCTTCTCATTGGGCGCGGCCATGGCCTCCGGTTCAGGGGCGGGCTCGAGGCCTTCGAGGAGGGTGCCCACCTGGTCGCGGGCGAGATTGCCCGCGAGCAGCGCCGCCGTCTCGACCGTCTCGTCGTCACCCTCCGGGCGCTCGACGGTGCGCCGCACGGAGGCACCGGTCGGGCCCAGGTAGCTCACGGTGAGGGTGCGCTCTTCGACCATCACCTCGACCCGCCGTAGGGCCACGGGGTCGAGGTGCATGCCGAGCTCGCTCAGAACCGCGGCGCGGATCCGAGGGACGAGCGCCGACGGCGCGTCGACATCGACGGCGACCGTTGGCTCGTCCCGTCCGAGCGATGGGGCCGAGCAAGTGGCCACAACGGCGAGCGCCGCCAGACCGAGCCATGGTGAGAGCCGTCTCATGCGATTCGTGCATGGGAGCCCGCACGTTCGTCGAGCGTTCAAAAAAGATTCACGTCAGCGCTGGACGCCACCCACCGCCGTGGCCCCGAGCACGGCAGCGTCCTTCAACGGCGCCTGCTGCATGAAGGCCTCGGTGACGACCTCGACCTCGACCGGACGCTCGACGGTGTGACGGTGCACGGTCTTGTACGCGAGCTTGCCGTCGGGTCCGAAGAGGAAGGCTCCGATGACGAGCTCCTCCTCTACGCAGTCGACCTCGCCCGACGCGTTCACGTAGGCGGGTTCGCCCCAGATCCACGGCTTGTCGCCTCGGTGGCAGCGCATGACGGTGTGCACCACGGGCAACATGGCGGCATCGGCATCGGCCATCTGCGTGACCTCGGCGAGGATGGCGGGCGGGCGCGGCGCGTCGAGCCGATGGGGGTCGAAGGCCGCCGCGTCGGTGAGCTCGCGGCACAGATCACTGGAGAGCGCCGGCGCGACGTCACCCTTGGTGGAGAGCTTGAGGTTGAGCTGCTGTACGACCGCCGGTCCCATGCCCGTCGCACGCCGCACGATGAGCCCCCCCGACGCGACCTCAGCGTCGGCGAAACAGGGCACGGCTCCGAGCAGCAGCGTCACCGGAGGCTTCTCCACGGGGTCGGAGCTCTGCACGACGGGGTCGGCCCCGCTGCACCCGGCCAGAGCGAGACACCCCACTGCGATCACACGCTTCACCACCGGGGAAAGGTAGCACCGCGCAGCGCTGCTCACAGCGGCTGGTTGAGAATGCTGAGTACGTCGAGCAGAGGAGCGAAGGTCGGGGCGTCGGAGTTGGTCGAGAGAACGACGATGCCCGCGTCGATGGCTTCGGCGTAGTAGGCACGCAGCTCGTAGCCGGGAACGGCCCCCTCTTGGCCCACGATGGTGGGGTTGGTGCTGGTGTCGATGAAGACGCCGAGCCCGCTCGCGAATTGCGAGACCCCAGTGGGTACGGCCATGGCCGTGAGCGCTTCGCGACTGGTGGCATTCAATACCTTGTCGGAGCCGAGCACATCCCGCACCAGGGTGACCATCTCGGGGACGGTCGCGATGTAGGAGCCGGAGACCCACCACGCCGACGGTGAGAGGACGTTGGTCCCCTCGATGCCCTGCCCGTTGTAGCCCGGCACCAGCTTGTTCTGGTCGACCTCGACCCCGCCGAGACCCATCGTCGTCAGGCCGAGCGGGTCGATGACGCGTTCACGAATGGCGACGTGCGCCGGCTGGGATGTGACTCCTTCGATGACCAAACCCGCCAGAATCGTGTGGATGAACTCTCGCTCGAACACGGGCGGCGTCATCGCGGGCAGGCCAGCCGAGAAGCCCACCAGCTCCTGGGGGGTGAAGACGTGCTGTGGGTCGCCCTGAATCGCACTGCTGAAGTCGGGGCTGGTGAAATGGTTGGCGAGACCGGCGGTCTGGTCGAGCAACATGCGCACGGTGATCGACGACGCGTTCGGCACGGTGGGCTGCCACGTGTCGAGGGTGTCGGAGAGGGACAGCTGGCCATCTTCGACGAGCTTCATGATGGTTGCGGCGACGAGCACCTCCGACAAGACCCCCATCTTGTAGAGGCCATCCTTCGGTACCTCATGGGCACCCGCTTGGCTGTTGTGCCAGCCCGCGCAGCTCGGCGACGCGACCCCGATGACGAAGCCGCCCGCGGCGTTCGGGGTCACCGCCTGCTCGAGCACAGACTGAAGCGCAGGGGCGATGGCGGGACAGGGGATGGGGTCGCCGCCCGAACCACCCATGCCGCCGGTCGCCATGGCACCACCGGCACCTGCCGCGCCCGCGCCACCAGCCCCCGGCGTCCCGGTGGTGCTCGCGTCGTCGTCAGCCTCGACCGTGGAGCCGCAGCCCACGGCCAGGCTGAGCATCGCGAAGAGCGCGACCAAGAGGTGGGGGCGAAAGATGGGTGAAGTCAGCATGGGTCGACTCATGGCACGGGGCGTGCCATTCGGACCGGCAGACGCCGCAGGTCGACCCCAGTTCCCACGCATGGTTGGGGGCCGGTCTCGCAGCGGCGCCAGAGACGACCCGTCACCTCGGGGTGTCACCCCCAGTCACCCCCGACACCTCGAGGTGACAGGTGGTCAGCGGAGGTGGACCTCGAACTGTCCGGCGTACCAGTAGCTGCCGTATTGCTTCTGACCGACGAAGAGCTTCACCGGATAGGTGCCGCGTTGGGGCAGGTCGCACCGCACGTCGAGCTGGGCAGTGCCGGTCACCTCACAGGATTGGTCCTCGCCGTACCGAACCATGAGGTGGCGGCCGCGACGGTTCTGCAGCCGCATGGTGAAGTCGTCGCTCACGGTGACCTGTGAGCGCGTCGGGTTCTCGAGGATGAAGCCCTGGGCGTAGAACATGGGGCGCAGGTTCGGCTGCCGAATGAACTCGCCGCGGCTGATGGGCGAAGCGCGCAGCTGCCAGCGGGGCTCCTCGGGCAGGTGGTTCAGCCCGAAGACCTCTGGGGGCGTCATGAGGTAGTCGGCGGTGTACTTCTTGGTGAAGTCGTCGCCGTCGACGTACCCCGCGTCCCAGGTCACGTCGATGAGGTACCACTTGTCGTCGACCTTGGCGGCGTTCCAGGCGTGGCCGATGCCGGGCACCGACCCATCCATGTCGCGGGAGACCCCCACCACGTAGACGATCTCCAGATCAGCCGCCTTGCCGAGGGCTTGCATCAACAGGGCGTACCCCGAGCAGACCGCCTTGCCCTCGCGCAGTGCCTTCTCGGCCGACTGGGGTGGGATTCGCGGAGCACGGAGGGCGGGCACGTCGTAGGCGATGCGATCGGCCACGTAGTCGTGCAGCAGCTTGAGCCGTCGCAGGGGGTCCTTCTCCTGCTCGGCGAGGTAGCGCCCCACCGAGGCCGGGTCGGTCTCGACCGTCGAGGGCACCGAGGCCACGGCTGGATGCGGCGTGGGGGAGAATGGCCACTCACTTCGCGCGGCCACGGGGGGCGGGTCGCCGTCTTCATCCCCGGAGTCGACCTCGCCTTGTTCGGGCTCGTCCTCGACGTCGCCGCCTCGGTCGGGGAGCTCGGGCAGCTCGTCCGGTAGATCAACGTCGTCGGGGGGGCCGTCGTCTTTCTGGGTGTTCGGAGGATCCGGCAGATCGGGCGGCGGGGGCGGGGGCTCGTCGTCACGCACGTAGGGGTTGTCGTGCGTCGCCTCCCATAGCCACTCGAGGCGATCCGCGGCCGCGAAGCACCAACGTCGGGCATCCTTCGCCCACGGGGCTTCGACGCCGTCGAGGAACCAGTCGCCACGTGCCGCGAGGGCGGTGAAGACCACGGAGGCGTCGCGCACCATGATCCCGCCCACGAAGAGCAGGTTGACCACCATCGTGCGCAAGACGAGGCGGTCGCCGATGGTGAGGAAGCGCTGCGGGCCGTCGTCGAACCGCTTGCCGGTCTTGGCCTCGACCGTTGCCGCCTTGGCTGCCCTCGCCGCCGTCTTGCGCTTGAACCGCCAGGCGCCGATGAGCTCCCAGAGCAAAGGCGCGACGGGGAAAGCCAGGGCTGCCGCAGCGAAGGGCACCCACGTGGCCGAGTTGCGGTAGGCCGCGATCGACGAGCCAAACCACGCCCCTGCGAGCGGCAGCAGCAGCGCGAGCAGCCAGAAGAGCAGCTTGAAGGGCCAGCTCACGGCAGTGGGTTCCCCCTCATCGCTGGCAAGCATAGCCGCGCATGGCCCCGCCGCGACAGTTCGCGCGAGGGGCTAGTCGTTGCGCCGTATCCAGCGGCTGGCTACACGCATCTCGTCATGCTGCGCCTGCGCTACGACACCCCGCCCGCCTGGGCCGCCACCGTGATGGAGCACCTCGATGCTTTCCTCCAGGACCACGCGTCCAACGAGCGCAAGGTCTCCCACAGCGCGATGACCCTCGCGGCGCAGCATCCGGATCGAGAAGACCTCGTCGAGGCGATGATCTCCATCGCCAAAGAAGAGCTCGAACACTTCGAGCAGGTGTTCCGCCTCTTGCAGTCGCGCGGGGTTCCGCTGGCGCACGACGCGCCCGACCCCTACATGGGTCGCCTCTTCAAGTCGGTGAAGACCCCAGACGCCGACGCCTATCTGCTCGACCGCCTGCTCCTCTTCGGCATCGTGGAGGCCCGCGGCTGTGAGCGCTTCAGCCTCGTGGGCGAGGCCCTCGACGACGCCGCGCTCTCCGCGTTCTACCGCGAGCTCGCCGCCTCCGAGGCGCGTCACCACGCCACCTACCTCACCCTCGCACGTCGCTACTTCGCACGCGATCGGACCGACGCCCGCCTCGACACACTGCTCGACCTCGAGGCCGAGGTGGCCGCGGCCATGCCCATCGCGCCACGCCTGCACTGACCGGGGCGTAGATTGGCGCGCATGATCGCAACGGCGTGGCCGCGCTACACTAGCGCCATGACGGTGGTCGGCTTCTTCGCGCACCCTGACGACGAGAGCTACAGCGCAGGGGGACTCTTCGCCGCCCTGGCCGAGCAGGGCGTCGCGGTCCAGATCATCTGTGCGACCCGCGGCGAGGGCGGCATGGACCTGCGCGCTCGTCGACGTACTCAGGACCCCATCGAGCTCGGGGCCACGCGGAGCGAAGAGCTGCGCGCGGCGTGTCGCGCCCTGGGCCTGCCACCCCCACGCTTCCTCGGGCAACGCGACGGTGCGGTCTCGAGCGACGGATGCCTCGCGCAGCTGAAGCCCCATCTCGACGAGCTGGCCCCCCGGGTCATCGTCACCCTCGGTCGCGACGGCGCCTACGGTCATCCCGACCACCTCGCCTGCACCGACGCGGTATCGCGCGCCGTCGCCGACACCGAGACCCGCGTGCTGCATAGTGTCTTCCCCCGCGGCCTCTTCGCGCCCCTGCACCAGAAGCTCAGCCTCGCCAGCTTTGCGCTCGGCGTTCCCGAAGCCGACCTGGGCGTGGCACGTGAAGATGTCGACGCCGCCTTCGCCGTCGGACGCCACGCGGAGCGCAAGCGCAACGCCATCGCCGCCCACCAGAGTCAGCTCCCCGACGCCGACGAGCCCCTGTCGTTCCTCATGCCAGGCCTCGTGGGCCCGCTGCTCGAAGAGGAATGGTACCAGCTCGCCGCCGGCCCCCCGCTTCAGCACCCCCACCTGCTGAACGCCATCGCCGCCGCCTGAATACGTTCCCAGGGTCCGCTTCACCGCGACTCGCCACTCCACTCCCATGGCGATGGGCGGGGCAAGGGTCTCGCGTGTACCTTGCAGCTGGCCGGGCAAACCAGGTGCTCGACTTGATAAGGTGGCTGTTGACCGGGGACGGGCGGAGGTTGGTGCTCGTGTGTGAAGCCGGCTCGATGATCGATGAGCACCGCAGCGGGCGATGGCGGGTGGAGGCGATGGCCACGTTCGACGCGGCGGGGGCAGCGCGCTTTCGGCGCGTGCAGCTGCTGGAGGTCGAGAACACGAAGTCGCTGTGTCCCATGCTTGGCGATGTGACGCTGGATTGCCAGAACGAGACGTGGCGCATTCGACCGGCCAACGCGCCTAGCGTCGTACATCGCAGCTACCCCATGACGGCGTCCGCAAAGCAGCGTCGGTCCGGCCGTTGCGGTCCACCTCATGCAGGCCGGCAGCGTCTACTCCTCGACCCGAGCTGCTCCATGGTCTGACTTGCCGTTGGGTGGGCTCTCGTCAGGCGCCCTGACGTGAGCTCACTTCGGCGTGGCCGCGAAGCGGAGGCCCACCGTCAACTCGAGCCACTTGTCGTCTACGATGTCGGGCGCAAAGTAGCTCAATGCCCGAGCGCCGAGATACGGCCGGAGAAGTGACGTGGCCCGGACCTCGAGCTGTGTGCCCAGGCTGAAGCCCGGGGCTACGCGCGACACGTCAGGATAAACCCGGGTGTAATCATCGCGAAACAGGCCCGCCCCTACGCCGAGGTCGAAGGTCCAGCCCACGTACTCCCCATCCACGGCAAACACCTGCGCCTGCGGCTCGAACAACCAAAGGTGCCGCGTCACATTGCCGTGTGTCGAGTGGGGGTAGAAGGCGACCCGCCCGCCGAAACGAAACCGTCGCCAGCGGGCATGAGCTGCCGCCGAGACCCCGAACCGAGGAAAGGCCTCGAGGGGTCCAAAGTGCATGGCGGTGGTGACCAACCAGTCCTCTGGAGGGGAAGGGTCGGGCGACACCGGCTCGTCGGCGTGGGCTTCCGCAGCCAACGACAGGAGAACGAAGGTAAAGACAGCAACGCGAGCACTCATGGCACGATCCGATTCGAGATGACCCCCAGGCGCTCGACATGAATGTCGACCTGGTCGTCCGGCATGAGGTAGATGCCAGCCGCGCGCGCGTCGGTGATGTAGTCGTCGATGGCGTGATCGGGCAGCGAGTCTCCCCAGCCGAAGAACACGAAATCGGGAAACGCGGTGGCTCGATTCTCGGCCCCAACCTCATTGAACACGACGCCAGGAGGCGTCCCCGACATGATGACGGTGCCTTCGGCAATGACCGGCGCGTCTCCTGCGAACAGACCATAGCGACGCCCGCGATGCTCCCAGGTCACATCTTTGCGCGTCCAAACCTGGTTCAGGATCTCGTCGAGGTCCCAAACGGCGCGAGCGACGCTCGACCGCTGTCGCAATCGGCGGTTGACGTAGAGGCGAAGCTCCGTCTGCGCCGCGAAAGAGCGGAAGTCCTGGGGAACGACGAAGAGGTTCCCAATAGGGAGATACCCGGGAAAGCTCTTACCCGTGGTAAATCCGTCCCCAGATGCCACATCACTCGGATCGAGATGTCGTAGTAGCGCATCGCGGTCGGTGTAGTCGTTGCACAGGACCAGCCCCATGAGCGGAGGGCGATCGCCCTCACCGATCGGGTCGAGAGGCACGTAGCCGAGCTCGACCTCGTAGTCGAGAAGCCCCCCGTGAATGGAAACCGTGTCTCGAGCCTCGCTAGGGACCACGAGCTTGGGGAACAGGTAGGGCCCACCTTCCACGCCCGCCTCATCAGCGTGCTCGGGAAAGTTCGTTCCCACCGCGATGTGATGGTCACCGAGGTCTACCGGCGCCACCAGTTGGTCGACGGGTATGACCAGCTCTTTTCCTCCGGCGGCATCGCGAATGGCCTCGAACCCGTGGTGCTCGAAGATGGTGATGGGATCGCTCGACGAGGGTTCCAGCTCGAGGGACAGGTCGACACCGCGCACCATACCTCCGGAGTAGTCGCGCACGAGCAACACGTGGGTACTCCCTCCCGCCCGGTAGCGCGCAAAGGTGAGTGCCTGTTCCAGAGGGGCAATGGAGACCGTACGCAGCTCGCGTTCGGTGACCTCTTCGTCGAAGAGCGGCTTCCAGGTGAGCCCACAGCCAAGGGCCGTGGGCGCCAACAGCGCCCCGAGAACTGCACTTCGCCAGCTCATGGTCGTCTCCTTCAGCGATTCCATCGCGATGCCTCGGCGAGGGTGTCGAGCGACACCCCGAAGTTGAGCTTGTTCGACAGTTCAAGCGACACGAGCCCGTGAAGCTCGACCCAGATGAGATGGGCGACGACGTTGGGGCTTTCGCCTTCGAGGTGTCCGGTCTCGATGGCCTGCGCCACAGCGGTTCGCAGCGGAGCGAAGGACCGGTCGGCCGCGCGAGCGAGCCCGGGATGCGGCGTCTCCGGCGGCTCGAGTGAAAACATCAGGCGGTAGCCATCGGGCTCCCGCCGCGCGAAGTCGATGTAGGCGGCTCGCACTGCACGGACCCGCAGCCCTGGCTCCGGCGCGCGTGCGGCTGCTTTCTCCAAGTGGTCGGCCAATCTCCCAAAGACGGCGCCACGGAGAGACGCGACCAAGGCCTCCCGGTCGTCGAAGTATCGGTACGTGGTCATGGGGCTGCACCCCATGCGCTTGGCGATGGCCCGCATGGTCACACCATCGATCCCCGCGTCGGCAAAGAGGCTCTCTGCAGCCTCCAGGGCCCGCCGTCGGAAGGTCTCCACCTCGTCCTGCGTCAGTTCTCGTCTCGGCACACCACGGATATACGACGTAAAGTTTACGCAGTAAATCATTTAGTCCCCGACGGGGGCGCCGACGATCGACGGGTGCTGAACGCCATCGCTGACAGCCGAACTCGAGCGTGCCGCGAGCAAGCCCACCGGACCAGGTCGCAAACACTCAATATCAAAACGAATAATCAGAAACTCCCCGCGAGCAGAACGCGGCGAGCTGATGCGGTACGACCTACCATGAACCGTTTGGTCTGGATGAGTGCGCTGACGGTGTTGATGCTCGGCTGCGCGCGCAGCGCCCCGCCGAAATCAGCGCACGACGGCGCCCCCACGAGCATCGCGCACGAGGAGGAGCGCACGACGCCTCCCACATGGTGTGCCGACGTCGTCGAAGATGAGGGAGTACGCAGCTTCTACATGGTGCGCAGCGGGCCGCGGGGGGTCCCCCGCACCGCCAAGCAGCGCGAAGAAGTCGTGCGTTTCATCGAGAACACGCACGCCCACGTGCTCACCCAAGGGCAGTCCGTCCCCAACGCCAACAACATCCCGGGCCACACGCTTGGCTGGATTGGAAAGCTGGAGTGCAGTCTCGGCACTGACGACCCGCTTCGCCCGCGCTTGGCTCGTATCCGCAGCAACTTCCGTGCGTTCGCAGGGTTGAGCGCCCAAGACACCGATGCGCTGATTCGCACGCTCGCCACGACGGAGCTCACGAAACGCCAGGCCGAGTATCGCAAGTCGTGCGGTTCGCTGAAGGCGGACAAGACGAACACCAGCAGTGCTGCTCTCTGGGAGCTCGCCGCATGTGCCGAGGGCGGCGTGGCAGGCACCACCAGCCAGCGACTCACCTGGAACGCGGATGCGCGAGGCGCATCCCCATTGCTGCACGCACAGCATCTCATGCCTTGTATCCAGCGGCTTGGGGGCCGACGCATGCGCGGCGTGACCCCAACGCGCGAGGCGCAAATCGAGGCCCTGGCCTGCGTTCCGGAGCTCGAGCGATTCAACATCGAGAGCGCACTCGAGGCCTTGGATGAGCACGACCTTCCCTTGTTCGCACGCACCTCGGCGCTCACCACGCTCTACCGAATTCAGATGATGGCGGAGATCGTGCGCGACTCGAAGCCCCCAGCGCTGGACGGCGCCGCGATGGAGCAGCCACTTGCCGCAGCACGAACCAACTGGAAGGAGTTCGCCGCCAGCCATGGATCAGACATCGAGCGAGCAAGACGGCACTATGAGGCCGCGCTCGAGCTCCTCGATGCCCATCGCGAAGACTACCTCCGCGCTGAAAAGCTCCTCGCATCGCCCCCCAAAGACCGAGAGAAGGCGAACCAATGCTGGCGCGAGACCTACGCCGCGCTAGACCGCCTGGTTGCTGCGCAAACTGACGCCAAACCTGAGACCATCGAAGCCGCATTGCGTGGCCCCGTAGGTTGGTCGCTCAACCGGCTGTTGGTCGACTGTGCGTGGAACGCCCAGCAACCGTCGCTCGCCAGCGGTTTTGCCGAGTCAATCGCACGTGTCCCCCCCCAGCGAGGACCACGACAGGCGGTGCGGGCCAAGCTCGGCGGCTCCACCTTCGCCCCACCTACAGGCCTCGAGAAGTCGCATCTCACCCCCCGAACCTTCGAGTTTGTCGTGCACTCAGTGAGTGCAGCCCAAGCTGGCTGGGTCACGGTGTCGTTCGAGGACATCATCGTCGAATACGACGACTTGCGCTGCCGCGAGACCAACAAGATCGACGGGGTTCGTGCGGATGGTTCGCTGCGCTACCGACAGCGCTGCGTGAACCTTGGTAAGAAGTCCAAGACGTACGACACGCCCGCGGTCCGCATGCCCGCCGAGCTGGTGCGCACACTCACTCCGGGTACCCACGTGCTCGTGCGCACAACGAAATCGGCGAGCCACCTAGAAGAAGGCATGGTGGTCTTTCCCATGGAGGTTCTCCAGGGAAAGGACTTGCTCGCGCTCTCCACCTTCCCGACAAAGCGGTGACGCGACGTCCCAACGAGGGGCAGATCCGACCGACAACGAGGGCAGATCCGTCGGGGCCGAGGCCGGGGCGGCAGGCAGGAGATCCGACCGAGGGTGGCGGCCGCCGGCGCCAGGAGATCCGACCGACGGCGCCAGGAGATCCGACCGAGGGTGGCGGCCGCCGGCGCCCGGGTGGCGGCCGCCACCCTTCACCACGTCAGTTTGCGTCAGAAGTATCGGAAATGACGTTC
>JAUHZF010000059.1 GCA_030426145.1 Polyangia bacterium | reverse complement strand
ACCCTTCGCCATCAGGCGCTCCAGGTGGTCGGGCTCGACGACGCCTACACGGGTCACGCCGATCGCGAAGCGGCCACCCGAGGGTTGCGACCCGATCGACCGACCATCGCCTTGTCGCACATCGCCGAAGAGGCCGATGCGTTGTGGGATCGGGGGGCGCCGCTCGTCTTGTCGGGCCACACCCACGCCGGACAAGTCACCTTGGCGGGGCTGCACGAGCTTTCGATCGGAAGGGTGGCGGGCCACAAGTACGTTCATGGTCTATACGGGCGCCGTGCACCCACCCCGGGCGAGGGACCGCGAGGGGCCGTCTACGTCGGCGCGGGCATCGGCGCCTCGGTCATGCCCATCCGGCTCGGCGATCGCGGACGGCGCGAGGTCGCGCTCTTCGAGCTCGGGGCGCAGGTGGGTGCATTCGAAGAGCACCACGAAGAGCAACCCCCGCTTCCAGGACGAGAGCCTTCCGACAAGCTCAAGGCCAAGCGTGCCGAGACCGTGCGTCGTAAGCGGGAGCGGCGAGAGCGCCGACGGCGGAGTCGCGACTCTTGAGCGGCCTCTTCGTGCACGAGAACCTCTTCGGAGGGCAGGGCGAGGTACGGGTCGAAGACCTGCTCGGCGACGCTGCGCTGGGCGCGTTCACAGCCGTGCTGCGGTGCGAGCTCGCCCCGGGAGGAAACGTGGGGCGGCACGTGCAAGAGCATTTCCCCGAGCTGGTGATCGGCATCTCGGGTGAAGGCATCGCCCGCGTCGACGACGCGGCCCTGCCGCTGGTAGCGGGCTCGGTGGTGCAACTACCCTTGGGGTCGACGCTGGCCATCGACAACCACTCCGACGTGGAGCCGCTGCGTTACATGATCGTCAAGACTCAGCCATGACGACGCGGTTCTTGCCCCTCGTCTTGGCTCGCAACAACGCCTGATCCGCGGCGTCGATGAGCGAGGTGGTGTCCCGGCCCAGCGCGAGTGCGGCGCCGACCGAGCTCGTGACGGGCAGCTGCTCGTCCGGTCCGACGGGAAAGGGGTGCTCGGCCACCACCGCGCGCAGACGCTCCGCGGCGTGTCGGAGTCCCTCCGCGTCGACGTCGGGTAGCAGCACGGCGAACTCTTCGCCGCCATAGCGGAACACGCGCTCGTCGCGACGCACGGCCCGGCGCAACCGATCCGCGACGCCGGCGAGGAGGGCATCGCCGGCGAGGTGGCCGATCTGGTCGTTCACCTGCTTGAAGTCGTCGAGGTCGAGCATCACGACCCCCACCCGCTGCGAGGTGGCGAGCGCCGCGTCGATGGCATGCAGCATGGCGCCATGGTGACCGAGCCCCGTCAGCGCGTCGGTGCGCGCTTCGAGCGCGAGCTTCTCGTAGCGGCGTGCATTGGCGATGGCGCGACCGGCGTGGTCGGCGAGGAGGGCGAAGATCATCAACGAGGCCTCGTCGACTTCGACCTCGCTGAAGCAATTGTCTGCGTAGAGAACGCCTTCGACCCCGTCGGCGCTGCGCATGGGGGCCGCGACGCCGGTCGAGGCATCGAGCTTGCCGCCGAGATCGCCGTGGTGCTTCGCGCGCACCACCGTGCCGGCCCTCAGGGCGACCGCAACCGCGCTGTCGCCTTTGACGTCGACCCGCAGCATGCGCGTTTCGGAGTCGAGGGCGCCGGGCTGCTCCAGGGAGCGTAGGCCTGCCTGGTAGAGGGTTTCGAGGTCGGGTCCTTCGTCGACGATGGAGCGCCACACGCGGTCGGCCTCCGCGGCATCGCCGGGGCCGATGGCGGCCACCCCTTGCAGGCGTCCGCGCGCTCCGACGTCGACCACGAAGAGTCGCGCACGATTGAAGCCGAGTCCTTGGCCCGCCGTTACGCCGGTGAGGATCGCATGGCAGCAGGGAAGGAAGGCCCGCGACTCGAGGGCGAGGTTGGCCACGGCGTGCAGGGTGCGCACACCTTGCTGGAGAATGGCGTTCTCGCGCTCGAGCTCTGCCTCGCGGCTCACGTCGTCGTCGCCCCAGCTCCCTCAGGGAGCGCCCGTCCCCACGGCGTCGACGCGGCCGAGCATGGTGGCTCCGTCCGGCGTTTGGAAGATGGCCGCGTAGCCGCTGCCATCGGCCGCGATGGCGGCGGGCACGGACGGGTCGTGGTCGCTGCCGAGACAGACCCACGGTCCCGCGGGGGAAAGCGAGAGGTCGAAGACCCTCAGCTCGGGTTCGCCCGACGCACGGCCCGCCATGATGGCGATGCGGTCGCCCTGCGAGGCCATTCCGTAGACCAGCTGCACGCCCGCGAGCCCGGGCGACTCTTGGGTGAGGTTCCCGTTGGGGTCGAGGCGAAGAAAGCGCGGGACGGCTTCGTTGTCGAAGACGAGGGCCATGAAGCCATCGTCGACGGCGACCACCTGAACGAGGTCGTGCTGGAATGGCGTGCCGTAGAAGGCATTGGCAGTATTGGTGCCGGGGCCCGTTGCGCCGACGCGCAACAGCTGGCTCTGAAACAGACCCTGCGCGTTCGGGCCGCTCCAGAAGAGGTACATCTCGCCAGCGCCGCTCAGCCCGTGCATGCGCACGGTGGTGGTGTAGGCGCCCGCGAGCACCAAGAACTCGTCGTCGGCGAGCACGCCCGCGGCATTGACGGTGCGGCCCCAGAAGGCGCCGTTGTCGGCCCAGACCGTCACCGAGTCCATGTCGGCTGCGGCGGTCGCGACACCATTGGGGGTGTCCATCGAGAGCGAGCGCGGACCGGTGATGAGGTCGTTTTCGCCGAGGCGCTGATAACCGACGTAGTTGCTGCCGGCCGAGGCGTAGCCGATCGCCCCTGGTTCTTCGGTGAGCACGTTGAACCCGTTGCCACCGATGGTGCTCGGGTTGGCGTCGGGGTTTGCGCCGTCGCGGTCGAACCGCACGTAGCCGTTCTGCCCCGCGGCGAGCCAGCGGTTGCCGATCGGCACGAGGGTGGTCAGCCGTTGATCGGCGCCAGAACCGTAGAGCTCCACCGCGGCAAGAGCCGGAGCTTCACACGGCGTGTCGGGGATCTCGCCGCCGGAGCCGCCGACCCCGGTCGTGCCGCCGGCCCCACCGTTGGCGCCCGAGCCCGACGACCCGGGCCCGACGCCTACGCTGGTGACGAGCGTGCCCCCGCTGGGGGTGCGGCCGTCGTCGCCACAACCTGCGATGGCCGCCATCGCGAGCACGGCCACAGCCACGGGTGACCACAGCGGGTCGAAGCGCCTCGTCCTCATGGCCTCAGTCTACACCGTGAGGGAGACTATTCGTTGAACTCGCAGCTGTACTGCAGATCCCAGTCGTCGACCGTGGGGGTATTGGACCCACTGGAGGTCGGGTTGATGCGGATGCGAAGGGCGGCGTAGGGCGCTTGCGCCTCGGCCACGCTCAAGGCCGCGCGCAGGTCGATGGGCGAGCCGGGCAAAGCATCGGGGTTGGCGTTGGTCGCAGTCGCGACGGTCGTCCACGGACCCATCTCCGCGTCCAGCTCGCTGATGTTCGAGACGCTGATGGCGAACTCGACGGTGGCGTCACCGGGCACGGTCGTGTCGTAGCTCAAGAAGTCCCAGAACGCCGACGAGCCGGCCGGGTAACCCGCGCAGTCACCGTCGTAGGTGAAGATGTGATCCTGCGAGGTGTAGGCCGCAGCGCAGCCACCGGTGATGTCCACCTGCGAACCGACGTCCAAGCGAACGTCGTCGCATACCGCGGGGCAGAGAACGATGTCGGTCGGATTCAGGGCATCGGGAGAGAAGTAGAACTGGTCCCCGCCCGTGCACGAGCCCGCATTGGCCACCTCGGTGAGAGGGCGGTCCGGACCGGTGGTCTGGTCGAAGATGGCTTGCACCAGGTTCGGGTCGATGGTGGCCGCGTTGGGGATGGGAACCGAACACGAGAACAGGGTGCCCTGAATACCCTGGAGGGCCGCCGTGAGGTCGGCCGCCACGTTGGTCGAGCCCGTCAGGTCGATGGCGCTGCCGGTGCCGCCTTGTGCCGCGAGCTCGTCGAGCAGCATCAGGTTCGCGCTGGGTAGTGCCACCGAGTAGAACAGCACACCATCGTTGGTGTAGGCGGTGGAAGCGGGGGCGGAGATCTGAACTGCACCACCCGGAGGCGTGTTGTAGGTGCTGTTGTAGGCGCAGTCACCGTCCGCACCGTCCGTGATGTACACGAGGGCGATGATGTCCGCGGGATTGCTGGCTCGGTACGTCGAGCCCCAGGACGCCATGCCCGCGATCGCGGCCGAGTGAGGCGTACCATTGCCGCCCGTCGTTGCGCCGTTGACGAATGAGGTGAGCTGTCCCTCGTAGGTCGCGTTGTCGAGCAGTGCCGGTCCGTAGCTCGGCGTCGCACACGCCGCGGTGCCGCAGTCGCTCTGGGTGCAGCCACTGGCACTGGGATTGCCGTACATGCGGAACGCGTAGTTGATGGTGTCGGACCCCGGATCGGTCACGAACGCGTTGATGGCGGCGCGGGCGGGATCCCACAGGCCCTGACTGATCATCGAGCCCGAGCTGTCGAGCATGAGGTAGATGGTTACGGGCTGAAGCGAGGAGCCGGTGGTGGTCGTGCTGCAGGTGCAGCTGATCGAGTTCTGGAAGTAACCCCAGTTGTTGGTGTTGTCCGACTCGGGCACACAGCCGGGGAACTCGTCGCAGCCATTGACGTGCAGGTACGAAGCCGGGTTACCGGACACGTCGCAGTTGATGGGCCGACACTCGCCGGGGGCGAGGTCACCGCCGGTGATGGGGCAGCTGCCCCGCAGGGTCGACACCCCGTTCATACCGGTGCTCATGGCAGAGGCGCAGGTGCCGGTGCCCCCGCACAGATCGGGGTTGGGGGCCCAGATGGATACCCCGGAGGTGCCACCTCCGGGGACGTCGCCTCGGTTGCAGACGGTGACGGTGGCACCGTCACAGCTGACTTTCACGGTGAGGTCGGGGTTGCCGGCACCCGTGGCGAACTGGCCGTCCTGCCACGGAACGCAGGTCGTGCCCGGCGGAGCGATGCAGCGCGTGTCGAGCTGGCAGTTGCCCGCGGAGTTGCAGTCGAGGCAGCCGCTCGACGTGTCGTCGATGCAAGCGTTGGAGACGGAGGATGGCACGTCGCTGACGGTGCCGGTCGCGTTGGCCGGGGGGGGCGTGCCCCCCGATTCGAGGTCGGGGCTCGGGTCCTCGTCGAAGGTCTGGCAGACGGGGTTGCAGGGATTGCCACTGCAAGCCGCAGGAGGGCTGATGGAGTTCTTGTGCCAGTCACCCGACTGCCCCGACAGGCCGTTTTCGGGGTCGAGACATTCGCCCCAGCGCCCGTGCTCGCAGACCTGCTCGCCAGCGAAGCAGTTCTTCTCGTTGATCTGGACCTTGCAGTCGCGCCGAGCGCCTTCGTCGCAGTCGCCGTACGCACCTCCACCGGCGCCGCTCCCCGTCGGGTTTCCCGTGCCGGTGGTGATGTCGGCCGGAGTATTGCGGTCCTCGGTGGTGCAAGCACCCATCCCGATCGCGGCTCCGCCCAGCAACAGCCACGACGTGGCGATGCCCCCGATGAGCCTACTGCGCGTCAATTCCTTCATCGATCCAGATCCCGCCCCGCACCGAAACGGTGCTGACTAATCATAATAACAGGAACCGTGTTCACGCGGGAAACACCGCTACGAACGGAATCGTCGCCATCACGTGGATGGCACTGGTGCGAGCTAGGCGCACTTCGGCCGCCAGCTCGGCACATGGTCGCTACATCGCGAGGGGGAGCCATCGTTCTCCGGTCTCGCAGCTCACGTGCATGAGCTGCGGGCCGCGCTCGAGCACTCCGAAGACGATGGGCAGGCGGAAGCGCCGCGGGCCGATGGACCCTGGGTTGAACACCTGCAGGCCACGGTCGTGATGAATGAACGGGATGTGGGAGTGGCCGCAGACGACGAGACTCGCCCCGCCCGCCTGGGCCGCGCGCGCGACGTCGGCGCGCAGGCGCACCCCGGACAAGGCGATGTGGGTGAGAAAGATGTCGAGCCGTTCGTCGCCAAAGCTGAGCTCGAGGTGCACGTCGTCGGGGACGAAGGGCCCACGCGCGTCGATGTTGCCGCGGACCGACACCACCGGGGCGATGCGCTCCAGATCTTCGATCACCGAGAGGTTACCGATGTCTCCTGCGTGAAGGATGAGCTCGGGGTCGCGCTCGGCCACCAGACGGTGGGCCTCGGGATGGGGGCGGCTGTGGGTGTCGGCGACGATCACCACCCGCGCGTCGCTGGACAGTTGGTGGCTCACGCGCCGGCTATGCCGCGGGATCTGCTTCGACTTTCGCTTCGCCACGAAGCGGACCATAGGCGCTCGGGGCGAGCTTTTCACGAACCGCGCGTGGTATTCTCCGCGGGCGATGGGCGAGGAAGAAGACGACGAGGCCAAGGCACGCGCGGCCATTCTCGCGCGACGACGCTTCTTCATCGCATCCGCCATGGCGGGTGTGGCCGCGAGTGGATGCGGTGATCCGACGGCCCCCCAGGCGTGCCTGAAGATCTCGACCGAGCCACCGATCGAGCCGACGCCGACCGCTGAGCCCTCTGGGGCCCCATCCGCCAGTGCGGCGGCGCCTCAGCCCAGCGCCCAACCATCGGCTACCGTGACGGTGGACGACGACGACGGCGCGCCACGACCGTGCCTCAGCATCGTCGCCCCGCCTTCTGCGACCCCACCCCCTCCACCAGCGCCCACGACGAAGCCGCGGGTCTGTCTGCGCATGGTGCGCCCCCCCGACGATCCCGACGACCCGCTCGGTACGTAGCTCGGTCTCGTCCTCGACCTCGACCTCGACCTCGACCCTCGACCTCGAACCTCGAACCTCGAACCTCGAACCTCGAACCTCGAACCTCGAGGTTAGATCCCACCTTCGACGGTGAGGGTCCACTCGGCTTCGCAGTCGGTGCCGGACAGATGACGGATCTCGACGGCCAGCCACACGCTGTCGTCCTCACCACCGAGGCCTTGGTCGTCGTCCCAACCGTCGGACACGACCTTGTCCAGGCCCATCGCGACGCCGGGCTTTGCGTTGGCGTTGCAGTTCAGGGGACCGTCCTGCGGGCCTTGATGCACGGCGAGGTCGTAGTCCACGTTGGGCGGTGAGGTGAGGGTGACCCGGTAGCTGAGGTCCTCCTCGAAGATGGAGCTGTTGGTCTCCTTGATGCGGACCTTGAGCCAGGTGGAGCCGACGCCGGTCTGGGTGGTGCTGCCGCCGTCGTCGCCGGACACGTTGCCGAGGTCGGTCGACATCTCGCACGTGTGCATGTGACCGAAGTCGCACATGGGAGCCATGCCGCCCATGCCGCCCATGCCCCCCATCTCCTCCATGCCGCCCATGCCGCCATCGGAGGTGGCCATGCCGCCCATGCCGCCGGTGCTGCTGGTGCTCGAGGTCGTAGGGTCCTCGGTCTGCTCCAGTTCGTCGCTGATCCCGCCGCCGGTTGCGCATGCGCTTCCCAGCACCGCCGTTACGGCGATCACCATCCAGCCCGCCGACCCCATCGTGCTCTGCCCCATGACCGTCACATTGTACGCACACCGGGCATCCTGGGCGACAACCGAGATCCAACGTCTGGTACGACGCTGTGCATGTTGCCTCGACGTGCTGCTTGGCTGCTTCTGCTCGGAACGACCGCCTGCCCGGCCTCCGGACCTGCGACGTCCCCTCCGGCCCCGACGCCCACGCCGGCCCCGGCAGCGGTCGACGACGGGCATGCGCGCGCCCTCGCCGAGGCCGCGGCCGGGGTGGAGAGTGAGGCCCTCGCGATCCTGCTGAAGAACCACTGGGCGTGGACCCTGGAGCAGGATCCCATCTTCGCCACGCGGCTCGGCGACAAGCGCTTCGACGAGCGTTTGCACGACTACAGCGCGGCCGCGGAGGCGGCCCGGGGAAAGAAGCGCCGGGCCCTGCGGGCAGAGGCCCAGGCCATCGATCCCGCGTCGCTCAATCCTCAGGACCGGCTCTCGCACGAGCTGCTGCTCGAGGAGCTCGAGAACGCCATCACGGCCGAGGTGTGCCGCTTCGACGAGTGGACGGTCAACGCGCGGAGCAACCCCATCACGCGCTACAACCGGTTGCCCGAGGACCACAAGCTCCGCGGTCCAGGCGACGTGACCACCCTGCTCTCCCGCTACGAGGCCATGGGGCCGGCCATCGATGCCGAGGGGGAAGCGCTGCGTCGGGGGGCGGCCGATGGCCTCTACGCGCCCGCCGAATCGGTGCGACGCGTGCTCACCATGGTCGACGACCAGCTCGCGGCCGACCCGTCGACCTGGGCCATGGCCAAGCCGGTGAGCAACATCACCGACCCCAAGAAGGGAGAGGCCGTGATGAGGCTCATCCTGGAGCAGATCAAGCCCGCTTTGATGCGCTACCGCGCTCTGCTGCACGACGAGATCCTCCCCCATGCTCGGCCCGATGAGCGAACCGGCTTGGCCGCTTTGCCCCTGGGGCAGGCCTGTTACCCGGCCCGGATCCGAAACTTCGTGACCCTGTCGATGTCTCCAGAGGAGGTGCATCGGATCGGTCTGAAAGAGATCGAGCGCACGGACGCAGAGATGGCGGTCCTCGGCGCCGAGGCGCTCGGCACCGAAGACCTGCCGTCGACCCTGAAGAAGCTCCGCGAGGACCCCGAGCTCTACTTCTCGACCGCCGAGGAGGTGGAGGCCGCGGCCAGGGCCACCCTGCAGGAGGCCAAAACCAAGATGACGGGCTTCTTCGGGGTGCTGCCCAAGACCGACTGCGTGGTGAAACGCATCCCCGACTACGAAGCGCCCTTCACCACCATCGCCTACTACCGCCCGCCCCACGCCGATGGGAGCAAACCCGGGGAGTACTACGTCAACGTGCACGAGCCGCGGAGCCGGCCGCGCTATCAAGCGCGGGTCCTCGCGGTTCACGAGTCCATTCCCGGTCATCACCTGCAGATCGCCATCGCGAAAGAGCTGAAGGCCCTGCCCGCATTTCGTAAACACGGCGGCTTCACGGCTTTCGTCGAGGGGTGGGGGCTCTACACCGAGCGGCTCGGGGCCGAGATGGACCTCTACCCCACGCTTCTCGATCGCATGGGCGTGGTGAGCTTCGATGCGTGGCGCGCCGGCCGACTCGTGGTCGATACGGGCATCCATCACCTCGGCTGGAGCCGAGGACAGGCCAGGGCGTTCCTCGAGGCGCATACGGCGCTAGCGACGAAGAACATCGACAACGAGGTCGACCGCTACATCAACTGGCCGGGACAGGCGCTCGCCTACAAGCTCGGCCAGCTCGAGATCGTGCGGCTGCGGCGCGAAGCCAAGGACGCGCTCGGACCGCGGTTCTCATTGCCCGCTTTCCACGACGCGGTGCTCACGGGTGGGGCCATGAGCCTGCCCGCGCTTCGTCGACGCGTCGAAGCTTGGTACCGCGCGGCAGCCGATCCTGCCTCGCCCGTTCAGTGAGCGCTGCGTCACCTTCGCGTTGCCATCGCAGGGGAGGACCTCGACGTTTCGCTGATGGCGTCGGTGCCCTGAGCGGCTGAATCGCCGCCCATGGGCTACGATGAGCGGCAGTATGTCCGACGCGCTCACCGTCGTCTTCGCCACCCACGCCGACGCACAGGGTCAGGCCGCTCACGTCGGTCGGAGCTGCTTCTTCGTGCCGGTACCCGAGCCGCCGCCCGAGGCGCAGCAGGGCGTGACGTTGTTTCTTCAGGGGCCGGGGGCCGCGCAGATGTCGTGCGACGCGCGGGTGCTTCAAGTGCTCCCTGGTGCCGGGATGGCGGTCGCCTTCGATGACACCGACGTGGTGCTCGGCGCTTTCGAGCAGTTCCTCACGCAGGTGCTCGAGGGCGACGAGACCGGGGAAGCGGCGACGGCAACGTGGGGGGAGCCGGAGGGGCCGGCCCATGGGAACGGCGACTTGCCCTTGGCCGAGCGGCTCAAGACGATGAGCACACCCGACAAGCGCAAGCTGGCGCTTCACGGCGACCGCCCCGCGCGCCAGCTGATGCTCAAGGACCCGAACAAGCAGATGCACGTCTTCGTGGTGCAGAACAAAGGCATCACCCTCGATGAGGTGCGCTACGTGGCAGGCTTTCGGCAGGCCAACCCCGAGGCCCTGAAGCAGATCTCCGAGAACCGCGACTGGGTGCAGAACCCGCGCATCCTCATGGCCCTCGTGCAGAACCCCAAGACGCCTCCGAGCGTGGCGACGCGACTTCTGTCCAAGCTCGGCACCAACGAGCTACGCCGGCTCGCCAAGTCGAGCAACGTGCCGCGTGCAGTCAGCATCGCCGCGCGCAAGTTGGTCACGGGATAGAGCTGGAACGTGGCGCGAGGCTCGGGGGGAGGCGTGCTAGCGTCGCCGCCCCATGGGTCGTCGGGGCCAAGATGTTCGAGCGGGTGCCGTCGCCTTCGTCGGCGCGTGCTGCCTCGTGGCGTGCGACCGGCCTGCATCGACCTCTCCGCCGTCCCCCTCCACGCTGTCTCCGACGCCGATGGCGTCGGTATCGGTCACCACGCCGCCCGCCGCCACCGCCACCGCGTCGGCCCCGATGGCGAAGCCTTCGGCCACGCCACCGGCGCCTCGTGATCCGGAGCTGCCGCCGACGCCAGCCGAGTGGTCGGCGCACGGCGCGCCGGTTTCGATCGACGGCGCCGAGGCATGGGGCTGCGCGGGGGCGATGATCGAGACGTGGTTGCGTGTGGCGTGCACGGGCACGGGCGACCACCAACCTCGCGGGGTCGAGGTGACGCGCGGCGGCGGCGACGGCATGACCTTCGCGGTGACCCAGCCGCAGGCCGCGAGCCTCGTCGTTCCGTTCGTGGAGGGGGTCGACCTGCGCGCGACCTTCACCTTCTCGGGCGGCGCGGCCGAGCTACGCGTAAGCTGGTCTCGCGGTGAGGCGGCGCCGACGAGCAAGGGTGAAATGACCGCGCGCGAGTGACGACATGGGCCTGATCAGCAAGAAGAAGCGCGTCTTTCCGGTCCAGCGAGAACTGCGTGGCTACCTGCAACGGCACGGCCGACTCGCGACCCTCCCCGTGCGGTTCGACTCCTTCAACCGCTACTCCGACGCCATCACGCTCTACGACAAGAAGGGCCGCGACACGCTCTGGAAGACCCTCATCTTTCCCCCCGAGGAGCGCGAGGAGCTCGGGGAGGCCCTCGTGCGCGTCTACGCGACGCTCAAGGTTCATGGGCGGGTCTCCCTCATGAAGCATCTCGTCACCGACCGCATCGACGTGTGCACTTGGGGCAACACCCTTCCGGTCCGGGTGCGCATCCTCAATCGCATCAACGAGAACTTCGACTACTTCTACATCAAGCGCGCCGACGCCTCGCGCATCTACGGGCTGGAGCTCGAGCACTTGTTGTCACCGAACCGGATCGAGTTCCTCGTCGACGGTGACACGGTCGTCGAGGAGCACATCGCGGGGATCCCGGGCGACGCCTTCTTGGCCACGTGGCTCGACGCCGAGCACGTCAACGAGATCAGGCTCGCGAAGGAGTTCGTCAAGTTCAACGAACGGGCCTTCGTGCGGCTCCTCGGCGACATGCACTCCGGGAACTGGGTGGTCGACATCACGCCCGACTTCGACGAGACCCACTACCGCATCCGCGCCATCGACTTCGACCAGCAGTCCTACGAGGGGCGCATGCGGGTCTATCGGCCGCAGTACTTCAAAGAGAACAACCGCATCGTCTTCGTGGGCATGAAGATGATGACGGCCAAGACCTACGAGCAGTACCAACAGGAGGAGCTGACCCTCATCGCCTCGCGCGCCAAAGCCGAAGACGCGAGGTTGCAGGAGCTGCTCACGGTGATGGCGCGTGCGACGCTCGCGCCGGCCGAGCACGTCGAGCATCTCGCGCGCGAGCTCTCGGTCTACTACCGAAGCGACGCCTTCCGCACGTGCCGCACCATGGGTGAGATCGTCGCGACGTCGCTCGACATGCTCCCCGACACTTGAGCCCTTGGCAGGTGGGCGGGCTGTCGCCATAGTCCCGACCATGGACGAAGTGTCGCGCGCCATCGCTGCTGGGATCCCCGCCGAGCTGCCCGAGCCTCCCCCGGAGGACCCGAGCGTGAGCCGCGCCCCGCGGCGACCCGACGTGCTCGACGCGCGCGGCAAGCGCCTCGCGCTCGAGAATGCCCTTCGCTACCTCCCATCGGCCTGGCACGGCGCCATGGCGCCCGAGCTCGCGCGCGAGCTCGAAGAAGACGGCCGGATCTACATGCGGCGTCTGCGCCCGCACTACCCCATGCACGCGCGGCCCATCGAGGCCTATCCCGCCAAGTGCCGCCAAGCTGCGGCCATCATGCTCATGATCCAGAACAACCTGGACCCGGCGGTGGCGCAGCACCCCTACGAGCTCATCACCTACGGCGGGAACGGCACCGTGTTCCAGAACTGGGCGCAGTACCTGCTCACCATGCAGTACCTGTCGCACATGAGCGACCGGCAAACGCTGGTGATGTACTCCGGTCATCCCCTCGGCTTGTTCCCGTCATCGCCGGATGCGCCCCGCGTGGTGGTGACCAACGGCATGGTCATCCCCAACTACTCGAGCCGTGAGGACTACGACCGCATGGCTGCCCTCGGCGTCACCTCCTACGGGCAGATGACGGCGGGGAGCTTCATGTACATCGGCCCCCAGGGCATCGTGCACGGCACGACGATCACCTTGCTCAATGCGGGTCGGAAGTACCTCGGCCTCTCCGCGGAAGAGGATCTGCGCGGCAAGGTCTACGTCACCTCGGGGCTTGGAGGCATGAGCGGCGCGCAGGCGAAGGCGGCCGTCATCGCCGGAGCCGTGGGTGTCATCGCCGAGGTCGACGAGATCGCGCTTCGAAAGCGGCATGCCCAGGGTTGGCTGCAGGAGGTCGAGACCGACCTCGACAAGCTCCTGAAGCGCATCGAGACGCTGCGCAAAGAGAAGACGCCGCGGTCGGTGGGCTACCTCGGCAACATCGTCGACCTCTGGGAGCGGTTGGACGCGGCCGGCGTTCCCATCGAGCTCGGCAGCGACCAGACCTCTCTCCACGTGCCCTACACCGGCGGCTACTACCCCGCGGGCCACAGCGTCGAGGCGGCACGCAAGATGATGGTCGACGACGAGAAGGGCTTCGCCGAGGCGGTACAGTCTTCGTTGCGCCGCCACTTCGCGGCCGTGCGGCGCATGACCGACGGGGGCATGTCGTTCTGGGACTACGGCAACGCGTTCCTGCTCGAGGCCTCCCGGGCCGGGGCCGAGGGAGCGTTGAAAGAAGACGGGCGATTCACCTATCCGTCGTACGTCGAAGACATCATGGGCCCCATGTGCTTCGACTACGGGTTCGGTCCCTTCCGCTGGGTCTGCACGTCGGGCAAGCCCGACGACCTGGTGACCACCGACGCCATCGCGGGGGAGGTGTTGAGCGCGATGGCCGAGGAGGCAGAGCCCGAGACGCGCCAGCAGGTGCTCGACAACCTGCGCTGGATTCGGCAGGCGCAGGACAACCAGATGGTGGTGGGCTCGCAGGCGCGCATTCTCTACGCCGACCGGGCGGGTCGCATGCGCATCGCGGAAGCCTTCAACCAAGCCATTGCGTCAGGCAAGGTCACCGGCCCCGTGGTGCTGGGCCGCGACCACCACGACGTATCCGGGACCGACTCCCCCTACCGTGAGACGGCCAACATCTATGATGGCAGCCAGAAGTGCGCGGACATGGCCGTGCAGAACTTCGTAGGCGACGCCTTTCGGGGCGCGACCTGGGTCTCACTCCACAATGGTGGCGGTGTAGGGTGGGGCGAGGTCATCAATGGTGGCTTCGGTCTCGTGCTGGATGGGTGCGCCGAGGCGTCGCGACGGGCTGCGAACATGCTCGATTGGGATGTCAGCAATGGCCTCGCCCGCCGCGCCTGGGCCCGCAACGACGGCGCCATCTACGCGGCCAAACAAGCCATGGCGGCCCATGCCGACATCGCGATTACGTTGCCGGAGCTCGCCGATAGCAAGATCATCGACGATGCCCTGAAGGGGTAATTCTCGTTCTCGTTCTCGTTCTCGTTCTCGTTCTCGTTCTCGTTCTCGGGCTCGAGAACCTCGAACCTCGAACCTCGAACCTCGAACCTCGAACCTCGAACCTCGAACCTCGAACCTCGAACCTCGAACCTCGAACTAGCGATGGCACCAGGGCTGTCGAGCCCGCGATGGCGGGGAGCCCCGAGCTGTCGCGCCCGAGACTCCCCTCTGGTTGTGGTTTCAGTCAGCGACGGAGGTGATCACCCCGGCGCCGATGGTGCGGCCCGCCTCCCGCAACGAGAAGCGCATGCCGGGCTCGACGCCGAGCGCACGCGCGAGGCTGAAGGCGACCCTCACCCGATCGCCGGGCATGGCCATGTTGCAGTCCGGCAGCGACAGGGTCCCCGTCACGTGGCTTCCGCCGAAGAAGAACTGCGGCATGTAGCCATCGTAGAAGGGGGTGTGACGCCCGCCCTCCTCCTTGGTGAGGAGGTAGAGCTCGGCTTCACCGCCGGCGTGAGGCTTCACGCTTCCCGGCGCGACGAGCACCTGGCCACGCTCGACTTCATCCTTCGCCACACCACGCAGGAGCAGGCCCACGTTCTGGCCCGCCACCGCCTGAGGAATGGCCTGACGGAAGGACTCCATGTCGGTGACCACGAGCTCTCGCGCCGTGGCGTCCCTGCGGCCGACCACCTCCACCCGGGCGCCCTTCTCGAGGGTTCCCCGGCGGATGCGACCGGTGACGACGGTTCCCCGACCCGGCACCGTGATGACGCCCTCGATGGGCATCATGAAGGGGCCGCGCAGGTCGCGCTCGGGCTCGCGGAAACGGTCCATGGTCTCGACCAGCTCGACGATGGGCGCCACCGCCGACCCGTCGAAGGTCCCCGCGCGTGCGGCCTCGAGGGCCTTCAACGCGGAGCCGATGACGACGGGCACGTCGGTGAGGGGCAAGGCCTTCGTCGTACGCCACGACCGCCGTGAGGGAAGCTCCTCGCGGCCCGCCCGTATCAAGGACCATGATGTCCGAGACATGCGAGTTCTCGAAGGCCGGCTCCCGGGAATGACAATGGCGACGACGCGAGGTGCATGGCTGGGCGCGATCGCCAGCTTCGTTGCATTGGGGTGCGGCCCGGCCGCGACGGACGCGCCGAGCGCGGCCGCACCGTCGCCATCGAGCACGGCGCCCGCCGCGCCCGCAGCGTGCCGTGGCCCAGGCGAAGAATTCACCGCCGCCACGGGCGAGACCGTGCGCGCCCATGGCCTCGCCGTGACCTACGGCGGCACGATGCACGACGACTACATGGACGGCGGTTTCGACGAGATCGCACAGCTGAAGTTGCAGGGCGTGATGGACGACGGAACCCTCACGCCCTCGGCCATGGAGTGGAGTCCGTCGGCATTGGCGCCACCCGAGTGGGTGCACTTCCCGCGCATCGGTCTCTGCATGCGGCTGGAAGAGGCCCACGTACGGCGCGCGCGCTTCCGAATCCTCCGGTTGGATTGAACCCGTCGTGTGGCAGGGGCTTCGTCGTGGTAGCTCCTCGTCATGTACCGGAAGCTCAGCCTGCTCGCGGCGCTCATCGCGTTCGCCGGACCGGGATGCGGCAACGAGGCGAAGCAAGCCACTCCGGCTGCGACGACGGCGACGGCATCGGCGACGGCCACCAGCGAACCCGAACCGGCCCTCGAAGCGAAGTGGGGCGAGCAAGTCGTGCAGCTCGACAACGCCTACGTCGTCTCGACGGGAACGAGCGCCCTCACCCTGCTGATGTCGAACCGCCCCCTCGCTTGTGACGACGTCGCACCGGGTCCGCAGGCAGGTGGCGAAGGGCGCCTCGTGGCCCTCACCCTGGCCCACAAGCTCATGCCCGATGGCAAGCGCAAGTGGGTCATCGCGCGGGCCAAAGGCTACGGCTTCGGCGACGAGACGCTGTGGGATGACCGCAAGCAGCCGGGCGCCATCAACGTGGCCACCGCCGACGCGACCAAGGGGCTTTCAGCGAGTCTCGAGGTCGAGCTGCAACACAAGAAGGCGCCGAAGAAGCTCCGTCTCGCGGGCGACGTGCTGGCCAAGGGCTGCGGGGTCAAACCGCCCAAGCGCAAGGTGCCGGCCGCGAATCCGCAGCCGGATCTGAAGCTGACCGTGGCTGGTCAGCCCTTCGAGGTGGCGGGGGCCAAGCTCACGCTCGAGAAGGACCGCCAGGTGCTCGACCTCACCACCGCGCCGCAGGACTGCTCGTTCAATGCGGCGGGTGAGATCGGGTTCAGCCTCGGCCTTCGCACCAAGGGCGGCGGCCACGCGTTCCTGCGCGGTGACGCGATTCAGAACAATCTCAACACCAGCGGTGAGATCGGCGTGGAGGCGAAGATGGGGGCCAAGACCGGAGAGCGACAGGTGGTCGAGCTCAGCGGCAAGACCACCCTCTTCGACTACGAGGTGGCGGTCGAAGGTAAGGTCGACGCCATCGTGTGTGACAACCGCTGATGCGGTGCTCAGTTCTGAAGGCGGTCGCGCAGCCAGCTGCGATGGCGCTCGATCGATGTGACGGCGCGTGACAAGGGGCCGCTGACTTTGTCCTCCGCCTTGGGGGAGATATCCACCTCCCCATAGACCTGCGCCATCTGCTCCTCGTCGGCGAGGATGGCGAGGAGCACGCGGTCGGTCTCACGCCGCTGCCTGACCTCGGCCCTGTCGACCGGCATGTCCGCTTTGTGCACGGCGGGCTTGCCGCCCAGTGACTCGACGCATCGGCTCAGCTCATCGACGTGTCGCAAGTGGTCGTCGACCATGCGGCGGACTTCGGCGCGTTCGTCCAGGTCGGGCAACCGCATGGCGGCGGCGTCGCAGACTTCGAGCGTGACGCGATGATGGGAGATGAGGTGGTTGAGCTTCTCGATGGTGTCGTTGGGGTGGGCGTTCATGTGCTCGCCTCTGAATGCACGCGTCGTGCCCGCGCGCGCACGAGCTCCACGTGCGTGGAATGCGCGTTGCACGACGGAGCGAAGAAAGGAGATCAGATGTCGGGCAAAACCATCGGCCTGAAGACGCTCGCGCGAAACCTCCGCGTGTGCTTTCGAGAGCGCCGACCGAAAGGCTACCAAGAAGGAAAGAAGCGCATCGTAGAGGTGGTGATGCGCTTCTACGACTGTTCACCCAGGGTCGCGCGGGCCCTCGTGAAGGACCTGGAGAAGCAGGGCTTCATCTACGCGCGTGGCGCCTCGAACGCGCGCCGCGCGAAGCCGAAGTCGAAGGAAGCAACCTGGCACTTCGCCCTCGAGCCCGTCGCCTGAGACGACCTTCCTGACCGTGGCAGAACGCCACGGTGGGGCACATCGTCACGCACGCTGCGCTCGATTGGTCACCGAACATGCGAACCATCGCCAACCTCATCGAGCGCGGCTGGCCCCTCGTCGTGGGTCTTCTCGTGATCGCCATCGCCTACTTCCAGGCGCGCGGGCTCTCTCACCTCGTCGGCGCCGAGCTTCAGCCGCCTGCGGAGCGCTTGCCCGTGCGCGCGCGTAGGATCCGAAGGCCGTCGACGGAGCCCGTCAGCGGAAAGCCCGTGCTCGCGCGCAACCCCTTCGATGCCGAGACCGGGTCGCTGCTCGGCGACGGGCCGAAGCACGACGACCGCCCCGTCGAAGCGCCACCGGAAGAGCCCGAGGAGCAGACCCCCGTCGTGGCCACGACCCGACCGAAGTGCGACTTCGCACAGGTCAACCTCATCGTCGATGGCCCCAAGGGGTACGGCTTCGCGGCCATCCGCGAACGCGGGGGCGACCGCAAGATGGTCGAGCTCGGAGACGTGGTCGACGACCAGCGTCTCTTCCGCATCGACGCCGAACGGCTCTGGTTCGAAGAGAAGGGCAAGAGCTGCCAGATGGAGCTCGGGGAGAAGATCGTTCGCAAGCGTCGACCCCGGCGTCGGGTTCGTCGCCGGCGTTCCCGCCGACGTCGAGGCCGGTCGCGGGTACCCGCCGCGCTTCGCAAGAAGATCGAGAAGGTGAGCGACACCGAGTACCGCATCGAGCGGTCGGCCCTCGATGCCTTCATGCAGGACCAAGCCTCGCTGATGCGCGGGAGTCGGGTCCGGCCCTTCCGGCGCGGGGGGGAGCTCATCGGTTTGCGCATGCGGGTGCGGAAGGGCACCTTGTTCGACCTCATCGGCTTGAAGTCGGGCGACGTGCTGAAGGGCATCAACGGCTTCCCGCTCACGAACCCGCAGAAGGCGCTCGAGGCCTACGGACGCCTCCAGACCGCGGATGAGCTGCATCTGAGCATCGAGCGCGGGGGCAAGCCGGTGACCATCGACTTCACCGTGCAATAGGCCCCACGCGCAGGTCCACGCGCGCGTCTACGAACATGTGCGAGGATGGGGCCGCCCATGCGCATCGCTGCGAAGCTCACCCTCGCCATCATCCTCGCCATGACCCTCGCGCTCGGCCTCCAGGCCACGCTCAACATCCAGCGCGTCGAGGAGCTGCATCAGCGCGAGACGAGGGACGACCTCGAGATCTTGGGCCGGGTCCTCGGCAGCGCGGCATCACAGCTCTGGCAAGCGTCGGGCGAAGCGGTGGCGCGCGACTACCTCGTGGCCGCCGATGAGCGCAGGGCACGGACGCGCATCGAGCTGAAGGAGGGGGCGGCGCAGGTCCTCGAGGCGTCCCGACAAGGGGATGGGCTCGTGCTTCACGTGCCCCTCGCGGGCATGACGCCGGAGCACCACCTCGAGCTGAGGCGATCGATGGATCGTGCGCTCACCTTCCGCGAAGGCATGCGGCGGGACCAGCTCCTCACCACGCTGGCTCTGATCCTGGCCGTCGCGCTTCTGGCCATGGCGTTGGGGCTAGGACTGATCGGGCGGCCGGTCGAATCTCTCATCGCGCAGACGAGGCGGGTCGCCGAAGGCGATCTGGCATCGCGCACACAGTTGCACAGCCGTGACGAGCTCGGACGCCTCGCACGTGAGCTCGACCGCATGACCGAGCGGCTCGCGGATGCCCAGTCGCAAGTCTCCGAGCAGCGACAGGCGCGGGCTGCCCTCAACGAGCAGCTTCGTCATGCCGACCGCCTCAGCACGGTGGGTCGTGTGGCGTCGGGCATAGCCCACGAGCTGGGCACGCCGCTCAACGTGGTCAGCGGGCGGGCGGCCATGATCGAGATGGAGACGGAGCCCGCGGAGATGATCGAGCACGCGCGCATCATCGGTCGGCAGTCGAAGCGCATGACCGAGATCATTCGCGACCTGCTCGACTTCTCGCGACAGCGCAGAAGCGAGCGTCGCGAGGCTCGCCTGAAAGCCGTGCTCGACGAGGCCACGACCCTCATCGAGCCCATCGCAGACAAGAAGAGCGTCGGCATCGAGGTCGAGCTGCACGACCGCGAGCTCGCCTTGCCCCTCGACGTCAACCGCACGCTTCAGGTCCTGACGAACCTCATGATGAACGCCGTGCAAGCGATGCCAGACGGCGGGCCGCTCGTTCTACGCACGGAGACGCAGGCGGTCGAGGCACCCGGTAACGACCACAGCGAGCCTGGCGACTACGTCGCGATTCGGGTCATCGACCGCGGCACGGGCATTCCCGAAGCAGAGCGCGAACGCATCTTCCAACCCTTCTTCACCACCAAGGACGTCGGCCGCGGAACGGGCCTCGGGCTCTACGTGTGTCAGGGGATCGTGCGTGAGCAGGGCGGGTGGATCGAGGTGGACAGTGAGCCCGGCGAAGGAAGCACCTTCACCGTGTGGCTACCGTTGCAGCCGGAGGCGGCATGAAGGGGCCACTGCTCATCGTCGATGACGACGAGGCCATGCGCGAGATGCTCGCGGCCTCCCTCGGCAAGCGTGGCTACACCCCGGTCACCGCGTCGGGGATCACCGAGGCCGTGGAGGCCCTCGAGGCTCACCCCGTCGTTGCCATCGTGACCGACCTCCGTTTGAAGGGCGAGAGCGGTATCCATCTCTGCCGCCGCGCTCGAGCGCTGCGTCCGGACGTGCCGGTCATCGTGATCACCGCGTTCGGGGGCGAAGACACGGCGGCTGCTGCCGCGCGTGCAGGTGCTTCCGACTTCATCACCAAGCCGGTCGACCTGCAGCAGCTCGCCGAGTCCATCGGGCGCGCGGTCGCACAGGCTTCCTGAACCGCAAGCGGGTGTTCCCCATCTGGCATCGCCTTTGCATTCACATGGGGCAGGGAAGAACGATGACGATGCTTTTGGTGACGACATGGACTGCGGTGGCCCTCTGCGCGATGCCCGCGACGGCCGTCTACGACGCTGCCCTCGAAGTGGTGCCCGCCGGTGGCCTCCGTCCTCCGCCTCCGAAGTTCCCCGACCCACCGGATCTACCCGCGCCGAAGCCGCCTTCGCCGAAGCCAAACCCCAAGCCCAAGCCGAAGCCCAAGCCGAAGCCCAAGGTCTCATGAGCGCTGAACGTGTGCTGCTCCTGGACTCGGACCCCGCATCGGCAGCCCTGATTGCTCGGGGGTTCTCGTCATTTGGCGTCGAGGTGAAGGCCATCGATGCCGTGCCCGAAGGCGCTCCGGTCTCCGACGAGGAGCGACCTGCGCTCATGATTGTCACCGACCGCTGCGAGGGGGGCTCGGGTCTCGATGCCGTGCGCGCGATGCAGGCACTCGCTCCAGACGTACCTCTCGTCTACGCGCCGACGTTCGCGGCTCCGAGGACGCAGCGGAGGGCGCTCGAGATCGGGGCCGCGGCCGTGGTCGATCAGCCCTGCGAGCTCTCCGAGCTGCTCTCGGTCTCCTCCCGCTGGCTCGAGAACTCGATGGCCGACGCCCACGCGAGCTGATCTCGCGCCTGTAGCAAAATGCCCCAACCCGCCGACCCGCGTGGCGATGTGCCACGGGCGCCTTCGCCCGTCGCGAGGCGTCTCGCCCTCGCGGGGTTCGTGTTCGTCCTCTCCACATGGGCGGGCCCGAGCCTCGCGCAACCTCAGTTCGAGGGTGACGCCCATCGCACCACACCCGCAGGCTACGCTGCGCTGACCTGGTCGGATGGCGAGTTCACCGAGTTCGAACTCCAGCGGGCGACCACCGAAGTCTTCCTCGAACCCTTCGTCATCTACCGCGGGCCCGACCGAGGCACCTTCGTCAGCGGCTTGGACGACGGCATCTATCACTACCGGGTCCGGGGCCGCGCCGACGGCGGCTGGTCGAGCTGGAGTAAGCCCATCACCCTCGAGGTAGAACACTGGTCTCGTGCGAGGGCACTGGGCCTGATGAGTCTCGGTGCAGTGGTCTTCATCCTGACCGCCGCGCTCATCGTGGTGGGACATCTCCGCCGCGACGAGGACATCCGATGATCGGCGAGGCCGTGCTCCCCGCAACCTGGGGCGTGGCTCTGCTGGTCGTCTTCTCCGTCGCGTGGATCGCGTTGGGTTTCTACTGGGGCCGCAAGGCCAAGGGCCTCGACGGCTACGCGCTCGCGGGTCGAAATGTGGGTCTCGCGCTCGGCTCGGCGACGGCGGTCGCCACGTGGGTCACGTCCAACACGACGATGCTCGCCCCGCTCTTTGCCTTGCAGCTGGGGATCTGGGGCATGTTGGCCTACTCGACGGCATCGATCGGGCTGTTCCTCTTTGCCCCCATGGCGGAGCGAATTCGCAAGCTCATGCCGCGTGGCTTCACGGCCGGTGAGTTCATCCGACTTCGCTATGGTCGCGGGGCCTACCTCGTCTTCGTGGGGATCAGCCTCTTCTATGCGCTGACCTGGATGGTGAGTCTGGCCATGGCTGGCGGGACCGTGCTCGAGGCCCTGTCCGGGATTCCCTATCTGGTGGGCATGAGCGCGGTGCTCTTCGTCTGCGTCGTCTACACCCTGTTCGGTGGGATGTTCGCGGTCATCGGAACCGACTTCATCCAGAGCTGCATCATCCTGGTGGGGGTCGTGATCCTCGGCGCCGCATCGCTCAACGCACTCGACTGGAGCACCATCTACCAGACGGTCGACGTCGAACGTCCGGCTCTGCTGGATGTGATGTTTCCCGCGGCCCTCATGGCCATTTTCAACAACCTTCTCTTCGGACGGGTGCGGATTGCGCTCGGATCACGCGGCCTCGACGGTGGCAGTGTAGCGACGTACGAAGCGCGACCAGAAGCGAGGCAGCCGGTCGCTCTGCCGAAGGGCACGCAGCGTAAGTACGCCACGTAGCCTCGGTTCGACCCAGCTCCGGCTGCGTCCCTTTGCACGCTGGCCGATAAGGGTGCGGGCTGCGCTCTCGGTTGCTCCGCTGCCGATGGGCAGCCCGAGCTCGCGTAGCGTGGCGTAGCGCATTCGGTCCTTGTTGTTGCGGATGTAGACCAGGTGCTCCCAGAGCTGTTCCCGAGCGGCAGGAAGCTCGCGGTACTTCTGTGCCAGATATCGCTCAATGGTGTCGATGGTGCCGTCGCAGTAGTCGAACCAGCCCGTCCACTCATCGAGAAGCCGCTGCCTGTCCTCTTTGACGAGGTTGCAAACCTTGAGCGCGTCGGCGAGCCGCTCGCTCAGGTGGTAGCGGTCGATCCCTTCGTGCCAGGTGTCGAGCCGCTTCTCGTCGCGCAATGCTTGCAGGCCCTCACGGGTTAGGTTCCACATCTCGGGGGCGCCATCCTGGACAACGCCAACGGGGAGGTCCGGTTGTCGCGTGAGCGTGCATCTCACATCGGCGACCATCTCGTTCACCAGGGCGCGTGGGTCGTCGCATGCCGGCGCGGCATAGCGACGGGTGACAAGGGCCTCGCCGTCTTCGTTCACGATGCTCACCGTGCCGACATACGCCATGCGCCAGTTGATCTCCGTGGGAGGAGGCGCCCTTCGAACTCGGGGTTTGCGGCGCTTTCGCGCTGGTTTTGAGGGGGCGTCATCGGCACGTGGCTCGCGCATGGCTACGGCCGTTCGGTCGAGACCGATGCTGACCCCCGATGCTCCGTCAGGTAGGCGTTCTCCCCGACGCAGCTGCCCTTCGAGGCGGGGGGCGTCTTGGACGGCGGCCTCGGCAATTCGTCCTGCCACGCGCTCCAACGTGGAACGCGAAGGTGGTACACGATGCGCCATGCGCAGCTCGTCGTGGTGCAACCGCATGTCGTGCTGTGCATAGGCGTGGGCCACATTGAACGCCAACGCCGGCGTCGTGCGCTCTGCCAAGCCCGCCGACAGCTCCAGCGGGACCACCGTCGGACCGTTGTGCACCCCCATCTGACGATAGCTGCAGCGCGTCACCTCCAGACCACCGCAAAGCGAGTGGTAGACGACCGTTCCGGGCTCGTGCTCCTTGTACGGAACACCATCAACGAGCAACTCGCTGCCATACCCTTCGGCCAGCTCCCGCAGCTCCTCTTCGAGGAGGCTGCGAACGATCTCGTTGCTCACCGCCAGCGCCGCCTCCTCACGCTCGGCAAACGTCCCCTCGGGCAAGGCGCACCGTAGTAGTGCGCGACTCTGCGCGATGGCCTTCTGGACTTCCTTCTTGGCGATGAGCTTCGATACGGTCATGCTGGTCACGGGGCGCCTCCTGTTGAATTGCGTTGCAACTCTTTGACGGCGGGGCGCCCCCTTTCAGCTCATCCAAACGCCCGATCTTCCACGACTCCGCGGCCGATCCGCACCCCTTCGGACTCGGTGAGATCTTCCACAGCAATGTGTGGTGGTCTCGAGCCTTCGCCATGCGCGAAGGTGTGGGACGCAAGGCCTACCTCCTCGGAGGCATGCTCTGGCTGCCCATTCCCATCGCCGCTGGCTTCGTTGCGCTGGCAGCACCCGCTCTGGGGGTCAACGTGCCGCGGCCCGACATGGTGGGGCCCTTGGTGGCCGCCACCTTGCTCGGAAAAGCCGGGGCCGTGGTGATCTTCATCGTCATCTTCGCCAGCTTGGCCTCGAGCGTGGATAGCCTTCTCGCCGCCACCAGCGACCTCATCACGCACGACGTCATTCGCCCCTTCCTCCGAGACCGGAGCCCAGCCCGGCTGCGCAAGGTGGGGGCGCGGGTCATCGTCGGCTTGGGTGTGTTCACGTGGCTCGTGTGCTTGCCGCGGATCGGTACGCTGGCCACCGTGCTCTTCTTCGCGGGCGCACTCGTCGGCAGCACCATATGGCCGATCGCGGCAGGTCTCTATTGGCGTCAAGTCAATCCCGCGGGCGCGATGTGGGCCATGGTGCTCGGTAGCGTGACCGGCCTCATCGGCTACGTAACCATCGCGTGGTACGTAGCGGCCCTCATCGGCACCACCGTATCGATGGTGGTGCTGGTCGTGACGACAGCCTTACGCCCCCGGGCCTTCGCTTGGTCCCGTCTCGCGGCCGGAGAGGAGGGTGAGCCGGCGTGACCCTTCTCATGAATACGACCTTCGGCTCGGGCTTGGTCCTGAGTCTCGTCATCGTCTCCCTGGTCCTCACGGCCGGGGGACTCATCGCACTTCTGGTCTTGCTCGTGCGGGACTGGCTCCGAGGGCAACTATGGTGATTGAGCTCGCGAAAGACATCTACTCGGGACCGGGTCCCTACAAAGTGAACTCACGGGGCATTCTCCTCGACCCACAGCGTCTCCTCGACGCCCACCCGAGCAGACTCGACCGCAGGCTTCTCGAGGGGCTTCACCACCAGTCGGTCGTGACCGTCGACGCCTTGTCACGGCGGAGCGTTCTCGAGCTCAGTCGGTTCGCAGCTCAGCTCGAGCTGACCGAGGTGAGCGCGCACCATCCGCTCGACGGCAAGCTGGTCATTACCGCATTCTTCGAGGCCAGCACTCGGACGAGGCTCTCCTTCGAGGCCGCCGTGCTTCGGCTCGACGGCAAGGTGGTCAGCGTTCAGGACGGTCGCATGACCGGGGTGGCCAAGGGCGAGAGCCTCGCGGACATCGGCGAGATGTTCAACACCTACGGTGACCTCGTGATCATGCGGCACACCGACACCGATGCGATGGACCGAATTCGTCGCAATCTCCAGCTTCCACTCATCAATGCTGGCAATGGAACGGGCGAGCATCCAACCCAGGCGCTCACCGACTGGTACACCCTGCTGAAATGGCGCCCTGCGCTCGCAACGCCTGCTCTCGCTGAGACCGATCGTGTCGACCTCGGCGTGGTGGGGACGCCCATGAGCATGCGCGCGGTGAAGAGCTTTCTTCGGCTTGGTCTCACCTTTCGGCATGCGCTGCGGAGCGTCACCGTCGTGTCGGAGATGGCGGACCCCTTCGGGGCCGAGCTCAGAGATGAGCTGGAGAGCCATGGCATCGACGTGCGCGTGGTTCACGACATCAAAGAATCCCTCCCGAGCTTCGATGTCATCTACATGAACTCGATCGCCCTGCTCGGGGGGAGCTATCGCCAGATGGACAGTCGTTTCAAACTCCACGCGAAGTCACCTCTGAAGCCCGGGGCCGTCATCCTGCACCCCCTGGCGCGTCGCGAGGAGCTCGACCGCGGGCTCGATGAGACGCCCCACAACCTCTACTTCGCCCAGGCGGCGAGCGCGGTCTTCATTCGCCAGGCCCTGCTCATCTGCCTACTCGGGCGTCTCGACCGCATCCCGACACGGAGCTGACGAATCATGTGTGGCATCACTGGCTTTTGGACCCCTTCCGGCTTGCGCGGTGACGCGCGTACTCACCTCGCCGCCATGATGGCGCGATTGCAGCACCGTGGCCCCGACGGTAGCGGCATGCACCTCGACCCCGAGCGCGGCCTCGCCATGGGTCACACGCGGCTCACGATCATCGACCTGCGGACGGGGGGACAGCCCCTCGTTGCTCGGGAAGGTGAGCTCGTGGCCTCGGCCAATGGTGAGCTCTACGACTACAAACGACAGCGGGCAGAGCTCACGTTGGATGGCGCGCGGTTCGTGAGCAAGAGCGATAGCGAGCTCATCCTCTTTCACTACCTCAGGCGTGGGCTCGACTTCGTCGAACGTTTGCGCGGCGAGTTCGCGATCGCACTCTTCGATGCTGAGCGACGTAGGCTGGTGCTGGTGCGGGACCGCTTCGGGATCAAGCCGGTCTACTTTCGGGCGACCCCGGAGGCGGTCTTCTGGGGCTCCGAGTGCAAGGCGCTGCTGGCGCATCCCGACGTGCCGTCCCGACTCGACCGTCGAGCGGCACTGCATCAGATGATGCAGGTCATGGTGCCGGGAACCACCTCGTTCGAGGGGATCGAGGCGCTGCTGCCTGGTCACATGCTCATCGTGGAGGAACGGGACGGACGGCTCGAGGCGCGTTCGCAGCGCTACTGGGACCTCGAGTTTCCACTTGCGAAGGATCGCGACCCCAACCCCGACGCGAAGGCTGCCATTCAGGAGGTGCGGGAGCGGCTCGTGGAGGCGGTTCAAGTGCGGCTCGAGGCCGACGTTCCCGTGGGTTGCTACCTGTCTGGCGGAATCGACAGCTGCTCGATCCTCGGTCTCGCGACGCCGTTGCAGCAGTCTCCGGTCAAGGCGTTCACCATCAGCTTCGACCATGGCGCCTACGACGAGTCGCTCATCGCCCGGGAGATGGCGCAGAGCGTCGACGCGGATCAGGAGGTTTTACAGCTCGAGGCCAAAGACCTCTATGGCGACAGCTTCGTCCGGACGGTGTGGCACGCGGAGCGAACCTTCTACAACACCCTGGGGGTGGCCAAATGGCACATGAGCAAGCGGGTGCGCGAGTGCGGGTACAAGGTGGTGGTCACAGGCGAGGGGAGCGACGAGCTCTTCGGCGGCTATCCTTTCTTCAAGCGTGACCTCTTTCGTCACGGTCCGGAGTATCGAGACGGGGGAACGGCACACGACCAGCGCCTGTCGGGTTCGAACAAGGTGTTCGAGGGCTCGATTCTCGCCGCCGAGACCGCGAGTCACCCTGCATTCGAGAGCCTGATGGGGTTCACGCCAGCCTGGATTCAACCCTGGATCCTGATGTTGCGGCGCATTCAGCCGCTTCTCAGCGAGGCCATGCGTGAAGAGCTGGGTGACTACGACCCGATCGAGGCGATCGCTGGTGCCATCGACAAGTCGAAGCTCGACGGCAGGCATCCGCTCGACCGCTCGCAGTACAGCTGGTCGAAGACCATGCTCGAAGGTCAAATCCTCACGTGGGGCGGAGACCGTGTCGACATGGCCAACTCGATGGAGTCGCGCCCGGCCTTCTTGGACCACCACGTGGCCGAGCACGCGGTGACCTTGTCTCCGTCGCTCCGCATCAGCCCGGAGGGGGTGGAGAAGTGGGTTTTGCGTGAGGCGATGAAGGGCGTGCTGCCCGACGTGCTCTACAAGCGCGAGAAGTTCGCCTTCATGGCGCCTCCTGCACACACCGACCGCCGAAAGCGTGCTGCGATCGAGGAGCTCATCGATACACACGTAGGACCCGACGAGGTGGCGGCGGCGGAGCTGGTCGACGATACGGCGCTTCGTGCCTTCCTCGAAGGGCACTGGAAGGCGGAGGACCACGCGACCGGAACCCGCGGTGACATCGTGCTCAACCACGTCCTCGGCCTGCACATCATGCAGCAAGAGTTGGTCGACAAGTCGACGATGGAGCTGAAGGGTTGAGCCACCACTTGCGTTGCTCGCTCGACCGACTCCGCGAGGACCTGCTCGCATTGGGGCAGATCGGTCGCAACCCCGACGACAAGGGGCTATACCGGATGGCCTTCACCGAGGCGGACATGGAGGCGCGGCGGTGGCTCCTGGACCGGCTCCGCGCGGCGGGCGCGGACGCGAAGCTCGATGGCGCGGCGAACGTCGTGGGGCGATGGGAGGGCGCGGACGGGGATCTTCCCACGATCGTCATCGGGTCGCACATCGACTCGGTGCCGGCAGGCGGTATCTTCGATGGCTCGCTCGGCGTGCTGGCAGGCCTGGAGTGCATGCGCGCGCTTCGGGACGCCGAGGTGAAGCTGAGCCGTCCTGTCGAGCTGGTGGCCTTCTCTGATGAGGAGGGACGCTTTGGGGGGATGTTCGGGGTCCAGGCCTACACGGGGCAGCTCACGCTGAACGATGTCGAGTCCATGAAGGACCCAGACGGGGTTTCTTTGGTGGACGCGATGAAGGCGTGCGATCTCGTGCCCTCGTTGGCCATGGAGGCAGCCCGCAAGCCCGACCGGATCGCGGCCTTTCTCGAGCTCCACATCGAGCAGGGACCCGTGCTCGAGGCGCAACGGACAGACATCGGTGTCGTGCTTGGGATCAGCGGCATCTTCAAGTGGAAGGTCAAGCTGCTCGGCAAGGCAGACCATGCGGGGACCTCGCCGATGGATATGCGTAGCGACGCATTCATGGGACTGGCGGATTTCGCCCACGAGATCCCTCGGATCATCGAGGAGGACGGTTCGGAGCGGTCACGCCTGACGGTCGGCAAGGTAGATCTCGTACCTGGGCATCCCCATACGGTCCCGGGTGAGGCTGTCTTTACCCTGGTCGGCCGGGACACCGAGCCCGATGTGTTGCGGGAGCTTGCAAAGAGCTGTCGCAAGGTGCTCTCGGCCATCGCGCGTCGTCACCGTCTCTACTTCGAGTTCGAGGAGATGTCGTGGCTGGAGCCAAGGCCATGTGATGCGTCGATCGCAACGGCCTTTCGCAGCGCGGCCGAACGACTCTCGCTGAGCCACATCGACATGCCGAGCGGGGCGGGCCACGACACGCAGTTCATGACCGATGTGACACGTGCCGGAATGATCTTCGTGCCCTCGGCCAATGGCGTGAGCCACGCCCCCGACGAGTGGACGGCCTGGGAGGATGTGCACAACGGCGCCAACTGCCTGTTGCAGGCGCTGCTCGATGTGGATGCCGGCAGCGAAGGGGAGACGCTCGAGACTGGTGGCTAGACCTCTTGCCAGAGGTGGAGAACGTAGTGGCTCTTGGCGAGCCGGAATCCCGACCGCGTGTACAACGCTGTTGCCGCCTGGTTCGAGGCGAGCGCCTCGACGGTAAAGTGACGATCCGGTGCGTCGGCCACGAGGGCCCCGATCATGGCCGTGCCCAAGCCGCGCCCACGACCGTGGGGGAGCAAACCCACCATGAAGAGAGCACGTGCCTGCTCGTCGTCCCGGCAGGCCACGAGTCCCACCGGTTGACCGTTCATGAATGCGACCGACAGCCGATCCGCGAAGCCTTCGCAGTGGTTGAGGATCGAGGTACGCCATAGCGCTTCGGCGGTCTCGGGTCGGATGTTGGGGTCGCGATAGAAGCGGCTGAAGCCCATCTCGGGGGCCAGGTCGAGAAGGGGCCCGGGGTCGATCGTGTTTAGGCAGCGCACCTCGGCGTGGCTCGTAGCTGGAGCCGGGCCCACGAAGGTGAAGGTGTGCTCGACGTCGATGAGCTGGGCGCCGTCGCGCACGAGCGCGGTCACCAGCTGTGGCGCCGAGGCAGGGACCTTGAGCGCGGTCAAGCGCTCGTCGGCGGGGATGACCTCGCGTAGCGCAGCCGCGGTGGCGGCAGTTTCGTCGACCAGCTCGAGCATCCCCGTCGACACACCGAGCTGGTTGCTGTCCCACGGGAGGTGCCGGTGCACGAAGGCGCTCATACCATCGACCAGTCGAGCAAGGTGCCCGCCTCGATGCGGGTGCGGGCAGCGCGCCCGACCACGAGGTCGAGATGGTGGGGGTGGATCCCGTCGGCGGGGCGGCGAATGGCGATGTCGTCGGCCGTGATGCATTCACCGGGGGCGATGTCGCGCGCGACGAAGAGCGACTTGCGGGCGGCCTTGCGCCATTTCTCCTCGGTCCCGAGCACGCGCTTCACCCCGTCTCCCATGGCCGGCCCGACGGCGCGCACGCGCTCCACGAGCTTGCGCCAGCGCGGAGGGTCGAGCGAGGCTTGGTGGTCCGGCAGCTTCAGGTCGTAGTCGAGGGTGAAGTGCTTCTCGATGACACAAGCACCTAGGGTCGTTGCGAGCACGCTCGTGAACTCGTCGGTGGTGTGATCCGACAGCCCGATGGGCACGCCGAATGCGCGGCGCAGGGTCTCGATGGTGCGCAGGTTCGCGTCTTCGATGCGGCTTGGATAGGAGACGACGCAGTGCAAGAGGATGAGCTGGTCGTTGCCGGTACCGAGGATGGTCTCCACCGCGGCGGCGACCTCGGCCAAGGTGCACATGCCGGTGGATACGATCATCGGCCGGCCTCGCTCCGCGATGTGGCGGAGGAAGGGGAGGTTGGTGAGGTCGTCGGAGCCGGTCTTGTAGGCGATGGGGTCGAAGCGCTCGAGCAGGGCGACGTCGTCCGGGTGGCTCGGGGTCGACAGCCACCCCACGCCGACCTCACGGCAGATCTCGTCGATGCGCGCGTGGTCCTCTTCGGTCAGCTCGGCCGCCTTGAAGAAGTCGTGCTGGCTGACCACGGATCCATCGTCGAAGGTGAAGGTCGCCCCGGGGGCGGCGATGGTCTCGGCGCGGAAGGTCTGGAACTTGATGAGATCGGTCCCGGCCGCGGCAGCGACGCGGATCGACTCCTCCAGGATCTCCATGCTGCCGTACTTGCCGCCGAGCTCGGCGATGACGATCGGCTTGTGTGCGAAGCGGTCGAGGAACTTCATGGGGCTGCGCCATGTTTTGCAGCGCGCATGCCAGGGGGACCGGCATCGCGATTTCAAAGCCTTGGCCCGCGGTACCGGTGCCGACCGTCAACGCGCCGTCGATCGGTCGTGGGCCTCGCTGACGCTCATGGGCGAAAGCCGCGGATCTGGAGCTCGAGCGACGGACGAAGCATGTTCTCGAGCGCGACCTCGAGGCTGGCCATGCCGTTGAGCCAGCCCAACAGGGCCCCGAAGTAGAGGGCGAAGATGTTCGCGCCGGCGAGCTGAGGCGGGACCTCGTCGCTCACGTCACCCCGTTGCTGAGCCTCGGTGATGAGGCCGCCCACGCGGGTTACGAATGCGAGGGTGAGCCCATGCACGGCCATCGCGTTGGGGCCCTCCGCCCCGGGCAGAGCGCTGACGAAGGCCGACGCGACCTCGGGGTGCTCGGCGTACATCTCGAAGATGCGCCGGAACAGGTGCATGAGCTGGTCGATGAGCGGTGCCCGGCCCGGCATCGAGGCGAAGCCTTCGTCGACGGCGGTTGCCAGCCGGTCGTGGAAGACGAGGAACAGCAGGTCCGGCTTGTCTTTGGCGTAGAGGAAGAGGGTACCCTTCGCGACGCCTGCTTCTTGGGCCACCTGCTTGGTGGTGGTGGCCTCGAACCCCTGACGCGTGAAGAGCGACCAGGCGGCGTCGCGGATGCGCTCACGCTTGTCGAGCTTGTTGCGCTCGCGTTTTCCGAGCTCGTCTTTTGTGACCTTGGTCATGGTTGTTCGCGGTGGATTTCACAGAGGTCGCCGTTGACAGCGTAGCCTTCGCGACAGATTATGACCGTGGTCAGTTTTTGAAAGGAGCCGCCTCATGCCCTACCCATCTCATCTCACCATGCGCGAGGCGCGCGCGCAGTACTTCGAGGACAACGACTTCGGTGACGACGGCGGCTACGGCTCGCCCTGGGTCGACTTCAAAATCGGTCCGGTTCCGTTTCCTTTTCCCAACACCCCCATGCGGGTGAAGGCGGTGCGCTACCACGACCTGCACCACGTGCTCACCGGCTACGCGACGGACTTTGCAGGGGAGATGGAGATCTCCGCATGGGAAGTGGGCGCTGGATGTGGTCGGTTCCCGGTGGCGTGGCAGCTCAACCTGTCGGGCATGTTCGGCGGACTCTTCTCCGTGCCGCGCCGCAGCTTTCGCGCCTTCGTGCGGGGGCGCCGCAGCCGGAGCCTCTACGGGCGCGACCTCGAGCGATTGCTCGACATGACGGTGGCGGACGCGCAGCAGGAGCTCTCGGTGCCCGACGGCGCGACCCGTGCGAGCGTGGTCGACGTCGGGGTCTACCTGCTGGCGCTGACGGCGGGCGCGATCGTCGGCACGGTCACCTTGGTTCTCGGGCTCGTGACCCTTCCGTTGGCCTATCTCTTCCTCGTTCGGAAGTGGATGAGGGCCCGCCGCGAAGCCCCCGGCGCTGCGACTTGAGCGTCAAAATCTTGCGGCCGAGGGTTGATGGCGGGGGGTATCCCCGTATAGAGACGATGCGCTAGGCGCCTCGTCTTGCGCCAGGGAGCCTTTGTGATGCGCAAGTCGATCTATGGTCTGGGAGTTCTATCGTTGGCGGCCACGGCCGGTTGCGGCGGCGGCACGCCCGCCTCGGTGGTCATCCCGAAGGATCCCACGCCTTTGGCCAAGTGTGATGTGGCCAAGAGCAACGCTCGCCCGCTCGTGACCGAGTGGCCCGCCTCCGAGAAGGCTCACCTCGAGAGCCTCATCGCGAGCCAAGCGGTCGTGGTCTCGTATTCCGGCTGTGAGATGCAGCTGCTCGACAGCTGCCGGATCCCCGGGCGTTACGGCTTCCAGCGAACGTCGATCAGCAACGACACCATCGAGATCACCAGCGCCGACGAGCTCTACGCCAAGATCCCGCTCGGTGCGGCCGGCCTCGAAGGCGAGCTCTCGGCCACGGGACGGCTCGCGATCAACACCACCGTCGTCGGTCAGCTCCGGCTCGAGACCGACGTCGAGCTCCCCGATACCCCCGCCTGCCGCGGCGCGACGCACATCATCACCTCCATCAGCATCGGCGCCTTCGAGATGACGAGCGGTGGGGCGGTGGCCGGAAAAGCTGGCGTCGAGTTCGGCAACGCTGGCGCTGGGGTCTCGTCCGAGAGCAAAGAGAGCGCCCTCAAGAGCTCCGGCGACCGCAGGGCCT
>JAUHZF010000453.1 GCA_030426145.1 Polyangia bacterium | reverse complement strand
CCGAAGCCAAGCGGATCAAGCTCTGCTTGTGCAAGCGCTCGGGGCATCCCCCGCGATGCGACGGCAGCCACAACCGACTCGGCGCAGATGAGGTCGACGGCCCGATGCCGTAGTCAGAACGGCACCGGCACCAGGAAGGCGTGGTGCTCGTAGAGACCGACGAGACCATGCCAGCCGGTGTACTGCGTGAAGAAGACGGCGACGGTGTAGGCCACCGCGGTCACGAACATCAGCATGCGGGCGACGAAGACGATGAAGCCATGGCGCGGCGCCTCGCGCTTTAGCCCCCGGTGGTACGCCCACGCCGTGATGAGCTTGGTGGGAAAGATGGTGCCCACGAAGATGACGGCCGGAAGCCAGAGCGCATCGCGCGGCACGATCTCCACCTTGAGCAAGTAGAGCGGTAGCGCCAGCAGCAGCGTCGACAGCAGCGCCACCAAGAAGGCGATCGGTGCCCGCTTGAAGGCGTCGCGCACGGCGCGGAACTCGAAGAGGCGCCGCCAGTCCGCATGGGCCGCAAAGTGGACCTGCAAGAAGGGCAGGTAGAGCACGACGACCGCCAACAGCAAGCCCCCGAGCAGCATGAGCGGACCATCGCGGCCGATCGCCATCAGGGTGGTCGGCAGCGCGAGCAGTACGAAGGCGCCGAGGTACGCGCGCAACCCGAGCCAGAAGGTCGCGGGGATGCGGAGGGCGGCGAAGAACGCGCGAACCGAGCTCTTGCTCTCGTCGAGCCACCCTCCGAAGCCCTGCTCGCGCAGGCTCCAGACGAACCACTTGGTGGCGCGAAGCGGACGGAAGAAGTGCACGAGGCTCCCTCCTTGGGACAGCGCTGCGAACGCGATCCAGGTCCCGACCGTGAGCGACGCCGACGCCGCGAAGCCGAGGCGCCCCACCGCCACGCCACCAGGATCGAATACGTGCGCGTCGGCCTGGAGCGAGGCGAAGAACCGGTGAGGGATGGTGACCAGCCACACCCCGAGACCGAGCTGACCGATGCGCGACGCGGTCTCGAGACCGATGAAGCCGTCTCGAAGTCGACCCGTGCGCGCGATGATGGCGGCCGCGTGCAGCAGGTAACCGAGCGCGAAGAACTGGAGCAGAGGCACGGTGGCGGCGACGGCGAGCAGCACCGCAGTGGAGAGACCGCCAAACCAACGATTGGCGTGCGCGAGCAGCCGCCGACGAAACCGCCCCTGGCGTCGAGTCTTGGACCGACCCCGCGTCGGTCTCGTCGCTGCGCTCACCGCCGCCATGTCTCGATCACGATAAGGCATCGCCTCCTACGGCAGTGTTGCGTTGTGTGTCGGGGGCTCGCGGAGCCCTCATGGGTAGGAATCAAGCGACCGACGGTCGATCCGAGAGCCACATCCGCCAGCACAGCCAGCCACCGAGTCCGACCGAGCTCAGCCACACGAGGAAGGCCAGCGTGCGCACCACGAAGGCGATGTGGTCGCATTGGTTGAGCACATGCCATTGCGTCAGGAGCGTGCCCCAGTCGTGGTGCGGCTGGCCGCCGAAGCCCACGAGGGGAAGCTGGTCGCGGGCGGCATCCCAGATGTAGAGCCCCATCTCCCACAAGCTGAACGAGAGCCAGCTCCCGCAGACCGCGACGCCGAAGAAGTCGCGCTGCTTGAGGAGGAGATGAGCGCCCGCGGCCACCGGGACCACCACCTGCATGATGCTCCCCCCGAGGATGTGCAGGGTTTGGCCCAGGGGCATGAACAGCAGGTGGCCCATCTCGTGGAAGATGAGCGTGATCCCGGCAAACCAGCTTCGGTAGAAGCCGTCGATGAGGTGGTTGAAGCCGGCGTAGACGAGGTACGCGAGGAGCGCGGCCCGCAGCCACGGCGACCGTCCGTCGGTCCAGGCCTCGGCCTCTTCGCGCAGCTCGCGCCACCGCTCTCCATCCACCCAACGAAGGCTACCGCACCTGACCATGCACGCTCCATCCTGCCGAGATCGCGAGCGTGTTGCGTTGTGTGACGGGGCGCGCGAAGCACGACGAGGGGCGATACACTTCGACACATGGCTCGGCTGGTGGTTGCGATCATGGTGGTTCTCACCGCCGCGCTCGTGGTGCCCAACGAGGCTTCTTCGCAGCGGGGGGCACACGACCCGACCGTCGCGCGCGCCGCGGCGGCGATCGACCATCACCTCGAGGCCGCGTGGGCGAAGGCGGCCATGGAACCGCGGCCACCGGCCGAGGGACTGCTGGTCGCGCGCCGCATGTCGCTCGCGCTCACCGGGGCCGTGCCCTCGCTGGAGGAGATCCGGGCCTTCGAGTCACGCCCCCAGGGTGAACGCCTCGAGGCTCATCTGGACGAGCTCCTCGCGAGCCGACGTTTTGCCGACTACCTGGCCGAGCGCCTCGCCCGGGTCTTCGTCGGAACGCAAGAGGCCCCCTTTCTGATCTTCCGTCGCCGACGGTTCGTCTATTGGTTGAGCGACGCCCTGCACCAAGGTCGCCCCTACGACGACATGGTGCGCGACATGGTGGCGGGCACCGGTCTGTGGACCGACAAGCCAGGGGTCAACTTCATCACCGCCCAACGCGGTGAAGCCGTTCCCCTGACGGGACGGAGCACCCGGGCCTTCCTCGGCATGCGGCTCGATTGTGCGCAATGCCACGACCACCCCTTCTCTCATTGGAAGCAGACCGACTTCATGGGGCTCGCCGCCTTCTACGGCGGCATCGACCGCAACGCGACGGGGATCATCGATACCGACGAGCCGTTCGTCCCTGGGGGCCGCATGATGATGATGGGCAAGGCCACCCCGACCCCCGAGAGCGTGGCGCCCGAGGTGCCCTTCGCCCATGAGGCTCTCCCCACGGACGGCTCGCGCCGGGAGCGACTGGCCGCCTGGCTCACCAGCCCCAGCAATCCCTACTTCGCCCGCGCCATCGTCAATCGGATGTGGACGCTCATGTTCGGGCGCACGCTCAATCGCGGCGCGGTGGACGACCTCGAGACCCCCGAGCGGGTGGACGGTCTGCTCGACGTGATCGCCCGCGACTTCGTGGCCCAGGGCTACGACCTGCGACACCTCATCCGGGTCATCGCGACGACACGAGCCTTTCGCATGTCGACCGAGGGCGACGTGACGACCGAGGCGCAGGACCTCTTCGCGGCCTTCCCCATGACCCCGTTGCGGCCGGAGCAGATCGCCGGCTCGTTGGTGCAGCTCTCCGACCCCCACACCGTCGACGCCGAGTCGCACTTCTTGTGGCGGCTCCTTCGCTTCGGCAACACCCGCGACTTCGCCCGCCGCTACGGCGACGCTGGCGAGGACGAGCTCCAGGCGCGGATCACCACCATCACCCAGCGGCTGGTGATGATGAACGGGAACATCGTCAACGAGCGCATCGAACCGGGGCTGCTCAACGCGGCAGGGCGTCTCGCGCGCATGGACATGGACGACGGGCGGCGCGTCGACGCCGCCTTCCTCATGGCCTTCACCCGCCGCCCCAGCGAGACGGAGCGAGACCACTTCGTGGCCCAGCTCGCGCCCCATGCACGCAAGCAGAAGGCCGCCGCGCTGCAAGACATGATGTGGTCCCTCATCAACGCAACGGAGTTCTCGTGGAACCACTGAGCCGCCGCACCTTCACCTCGCTGTCGCTCGGGGCCTTCGCCTACCTCGTGGGCGGTCGCCCCACGCGGGCCGCCCCCCCCACGCCCGACGGGCCGCGGCTGGTCTGCCTTTGGCTACATGGCGGGCCGAGCCAGCTCGAGACCTTCGACCCCAAACCCGGACTGGCGATCGGCGGGCCGACGCGAGCCATCGACACGTCGGTCCCGGGCATCAAGCTCGCAGAGGGGCTTCCGCAGACGGCGGAGCAGCTCCAGCACCTCGCGCTCATTCGTTCGATGGTGAGCCAGGAGGGCGACCACGAACGGGGCAACCTCTTCGTCCGCTCCGGCTACCGACCCGACGTCACCCTCGAATACCCGACGTTGGGCGCCCTGCTCACGCACGAAGAGCCGGTCGATGGGGCCGAGATCCCTTCCTACGTCTCCATCCTCGACCCCACCGACTACTCGAAGGGCGGCTACCTCGGCCCCGAGGTGGCGCCGTTCCGCATTGGCGATCCGCGGGACCCCGTGCGCGACATCCAGCCGAGGGTCAGCGACGCGCGCCAGGCCCGACGGCTCGAAGGATTGAACGTGCTGGAGGAGGGCTTCGCCGGCCGGCGCCCTTACGCCGAGAAGCGCTCCAAGCACCGCGATCGGACCGCACGCGCGCTCGAGATGATGCGCTCGGAGCACCTGGCCGCCTTCGAGGTGGAAGATGAACCGAGGGCGGTGCGCGCGGCCTACGGCGACACCCCTTTCGGACGAGGTTGCCTCGCGGCCCGTCGGCTCCTCGAGGTCGGCGTGCGGTGCGTGGAGGTCACCCTCACCGGTTGGGATACCCACATCGACAACTTCACCGAGACGAGCAAGCTCTGCGAAACGCTCGACCCGGCCCTCGCGAGCCTCACCCGCGAGCTGCGCGAGCGCGACCTGTGGCAAGACACCGTGCTGGTGTGCGGCGGGGAGTTCGGTCGCACGCCGCGCATCAACAAGACCGAAGGCCGTGACCACTGGCCCAAAGGCTTCTCGATGCTGCTCGGTGGCGGGCGGATCCGAGGGGGACAGGTGCTGGGCGCAACCGGTGATGGCGAGGAAGCTCCCGTCGATCCCGTGAGCGTGCAGCAGCTCTGTGCCACCGTGTTCGCGGGGCTGGGCCTCGACCCCACGACGGAGACCATCAGTCCCATCGGTCGCCCCCTCAAGCTCGCCGATGGCGAGCCGCTGAAGCGGCTGCTCGTGTGACGCGCTATGCTCGTGGGCATGCGCAAGCGCACGGCCCTCGTCGTCTCCATCGTCTTCTCAGGGGCGACCGCCACCGGGACCGCCTGCGACTCGGGCAGCAAACGAGGCCGCGTCGGCACGAGCACCGCCGTCGGTGCGGGCCAGGGCGGCAGTACCGTCGCGGCCGGCCCCACCGTCGGCGTTGGCGTGGGGTCGGGCTCTGGCGGGAGTGACCCCAACGTCATCCCCGACCCCGACGGGCCCTGTGACGACTCCATCCCAGTCTACGAAGACGACCCGCGCGAGGCCGCGCGAAGCATCGGTCTGTGCAAAGACAAGTCGTCGAGCGACGACGACTGGGGGGTCATCAGTGCCGCGTGGACCATGGTCGATGGGAGCGCGCCCCCGAGCGCCATCGAAGACGAATACGCCCTCGGGCACGGCATCCTCGACGTCAGCTTCGGACGAAGCAGCCTGAAGCCACTCGAAGGCAAACGCTTCTTGATGCTCTCCACCGGCGCAGCGAGAGACCCGGGCGACACGGGCTACGCCGAGGTGCTCGACAAGGGCTACACCGGCCTGGCTCCCGAGGGTTACCCCCAGGAGGCCAGCCAGTGCGAGGGCGTCGTCACCGGCGTGCCCCACGACGACATCGCGCTCGAGGTCACCATGAAGGCACCACCGCTGGCCCAGGGGCTCGCCTTCGACTTCATCTTCTACACCCGCGAGTGGCCCGTCTACATATGCACGCAGTACAACGACTTCTTCGTCGCTCTGCTCTCCCCCCGTCGAGCGGGCCAGACCACCGACAACATCTCCTTCGATGGCCTCGGCAACTCGATCAGCGTCAACGCCGCCTTCCTCGACGTCTGCAACTGTCCGGGCTCCGGCGATTGCCTCGTGCCCCCTGCCGACCCCGTCTACACCTACGCCTGCGACGAAGGCGACCTCGCGCTGCAGGACACCGGCTTCGAAACCGACCCCTTGTTTCCCGAGTGGAGCCATGGCGCCACCCAGTGGCTCACCACGCAAGCACCCGTCGGTCCCGACGAGACCGTCACCCTCCGCTTCGCAGCCTGGGACTCTACCGACGGCGTCTACGACTCGTCGATCCTCATCGACAACTTCCGCTGGCTCGGCGAGGTCGAGGGCCCGCCCGTCACCGAGCCGCGCTGAGTCAGTGGCCGTAGCCGGGGGCCACGCGGCGGTTGCACCGGCCGCCGATGTTGATCCCGCACAGCCGCTCTCCGTCCAGGCAGGTCTGACCCGACGGACACTGATCCGGATCGGTGGAGCTCGGGTCGCAGGGGCGGGAGCAGAACTCGGGCAGGGGTAGCGGCGGGTCGAAGCGACCATTGCCATCGACGTCGATGTAGATGGGGTTGGTGAAGGCATAGGGCGCGATGGGCGCCCAGTCCGGCACCGTGGGTGGCGCCGCGAAGAGCTCGTTCACCACGGGTACGCGACTGAAGGCATCGGCTGCGATCTTCGACAGCTGCGCCTCGCCAAAGGGGATGTCGACCACCACCGGCCGCATGAGGTTCTCGTTCTTCAGCCCCATGGCGATGATCACCAGGTGGCTGTCGCGGTCCGGCACGGTGAGCGTCACCTTGCCACGCACGTCTTCGATGTCCTCGGGTCGGCTGTCGGGACTGAGGACCCGTACGAGCTGACCATTGAGGTAGATCTCGACCCGGTCGACGCCGAACCAGCTCGCCGTCAGCACGTCGAGCTCGAGCACCAGCTCACTCCCCGCCGACAAGCTCGCCGTTTCACCAAACGTCTTGCCCGCAACACTCGCGCGGACGAACGGTCCATAGGTGGCGAATGCGTGGCCGGCACGAAGCGTCTCCACCACGTCGGTGATGGCCACGTCGCTCGGGCGGTCGGCCGCAGCCATGAAGTAGGTCCGGGGCGAGCCGGGCTCCTTGCTGGCGCCGTGGCTGTCGCTCGACCCGATCTGCGTCGGCGCGATGCCGCGGTCGACGAGCCGGAAGAAGTCATCGACCTGGCCCGGGCGGTACGAGCAGGGGAGATCGTAGCGCTCCGGCGGAACCGGACCGTCGTACTGCTCGGGGTCGCAGAGATTCTGGGAGTCGACCATGGTGAGTGGCCACTTGGTGTCGGCCACCTGCTCGGCGGGCGTGCGCTCGAGCATGAGCTTGGTGTACTCCCAGGCGACGCGCGTGCGGTTCCGGTTGCGGCACTCGGCGAAGCGCTCGTCTTCGTCACAGGGTTCGAGGAGCTGTTCGGTCAGCTCGGGGCACGCGGCGGTGAGCTCCTCTACCGTCTGCGCCAGGTTGATGCGGCGCAGACACT
>JAUHZF010000452.1 GCA_030426145.1 Polyangia bacterium | reverse complement strand
CGTCGGTGGCGAGCACGACCCCGATGTGGGTCTCGGGGTTCTGCTGCTGCCACGACAGGGCGGCGTCCATCACCCCTCGGAGGGCGGGCAGGGTTGGCGTGCCTCCCTCGGGTTGGGGTTGGCTCTCGAGGTCGCTCACGAGCGCGTCTCGGTCGGCGGGGAGGCGCAGCATGTTGCCAGGGGGGAGCTTCAGGTACGCGCTGCTGTTGCAGGTGAACTGATCGTCGCATCCGCCCGTCGGCTCACAGGGCCCGACCGAGCACTGAAAGCCGGGGATGGTGGAGCCCGGGATGCAGATGACGAAGTCTTGGTTGTTGGGGTTGGGTGGCTCCTGCTGACGGCAGCGGCCCATGGGCACGCAGCTCACGCCCGGGTCGCAGTCGCCATCGGCAAAGCAGCTGCGCGTTCCGTCTTCGCAGGCGCGGCGGGGCTGGCAGCCTAGGACCGCCGTCATGCCGCAGTCGGCGTTGTTGTCGCAGTAGCTCGGGACGACGTCATCGATGATGGGGAAGTAGTCGAGCTGGACGCCGATGCCCGTCGACTCGGCATCGAAGAAGAAGGACGACAGGGCGAACTGCACCGACTCCCACTTCGACGTCCCCTGCGCGGTGATCTGGCTCATGGAGCCCGAGGTATCGAGCATCATGAAGAGGTCGAAGGGCGCGAGCTGGGCCGACGAGTTGAAGACCGCGCACTCGGGGGCATCCGGCGGAGCTCCACCGTCGGACGGCGGCGGAGGCTGAGGACCGTAGGGAGCCTCGAGCTCACTGCGGGCGCCACAGGAGGCGGACGCATGGGCCACGAGCGCCAATGCCGCTACACCCAACCCAAAGGTCGTACGGTTCACCACCCCGGCAGGATACCCCGAACCGAGGCTTCAGTCGCCTCGTGCAGGTGGTTGGGATAAGGCACGCGGCATATGTACCGAGCCCTGACGAGCCTCGGCCTCGCGTCGGCCTTCCTGGCGACGGGGTGCTCACCGAGCACGACCCCCCCGTGGCGCTGCGAGCCCCCGACGTCGCCGACGCCGCCGCCACTGCCACCTCTCGCGCGGCCCGTCATCGAAGGAGTCGACGCCTTGAAGCGTCCCGCGGTCATCACGGGGGCCGCCTGGGCCGAGGTCCGCGACGCGGCCGTGCAGGCGCTCGATCCGACGCCGATCCCCGCTGCCCCTGAAGTCGGTGCGCCGGGGCCGACCGTCGTCGTGCCGGACCCATCGCGGGTCAGCATGCCCGGCTACGAGGTGCCCTACCTGGTGCTGGGCGAGGCACCCGACGCGGGGCCGCCCGGAAAGCGGGTCCAGGCCCACGCGTCGCTCTTCGCGCGAGAGCCGAGCGTGGCCCTCGGCGACGATGGCACGGCCACCCTCACCGCCGAGACGGTGCGCCAGGTCCCCGCGGCCAGCGTGTACTTCGGAACCTTCGTTCCCGACGATGCGATGGGGCTGGCGCGTCACCGACGGCAGCTGGTGGGGGAGATCGACGGGACCGAGATCTCCCTCGCATTTCCCATCCCCAAGGTCTTGAGGGACACCTACGACATCGCAGATGTCGCGGGCACGGGACGGGGCACCATCACCTGGCGCCTCGAGGTGCTCGATGCGGCCGAGGGCACGGCGCGGGTCACCGACGGTGCCTTGCCATTTCGGTGCGAGCCCGACTGTCGCGCCGCCGATCGTCGCTTCGTGCAGCTGCCGACCTTCACCAGCGGACCCTTCATCGACCTGGTGGGCGCGACCGGCGCCACGGTGTCCTTCACGACCGACGCGGCGACCGCGGCGGCGGTGGTCGTCTACGACGAGACCCAGTCCACCAAGCAGGTGGTGTCGACCACGAGGGGGTCGCGCCACGAGGTCGCCCTGAGCGAGCTGTCGCCCGACACGCGTTACCGATACCACGTGGTCGTCCGCGATCACCGCGGCGAGTTCCACGAGAGCCGTTCGGGAAGCTTTCAAACCGCACCCGCGGGTCCCACGGCCAACGCGGACTTCTCGTTCGTCTTGCTGAGCGACAGCCGCAGTGGACACGGCACCGCCGACGACCGCTACTTCGGCACCAACCGGCGGGTGCTCGAGGGCTTGCTCCAGCAGGCGCTGGCCGAAGAGGTCCCGCGCTACATCGTCTTCGCGGGCGACCTGATCGACGGATACACCACCGAGCCCGGTGCCTATCGCTCGGAGCTGCGTGCATGGCGGCGCGCGACCCAGTCGGTGGGCATGCACGTTCCCATCTACGAAGGCATGGGCAACCACGAGTGCCTCATCGAGATGTGGGAAGCGGGGTGGGGCGTCGACCGCAAGGGGGCGCAGAGCGCCGAGACCATTTTCGGTGAGTTCTTCGTCAACCCCACCAACGGGCCCGCGCCCGAGGACGGCGACCCGCCCTACCGCGAGAACGTGTTCTCGTGGGACTACGGTCCCGTGCACAATGTGGTGCTCAACACCAACTACGCCTTCCGCAGCCACGCCGAGCGCGAAGACCACCCCGCCGTCGGGCGCGGCTATCGCGAAGGCTTCCTCACCGACGCGCAGCTGAAGTGGCTCGACGAGGACCTCGCTGCGGCAAAGAAGCGTGGCCTGCGCCACATCGTGGTCAGCACCCACGAGCCGGGCTTTCCCAATGGCGGTCACACGGGCGACGCGATGTGGTGGCGCGGGAAGTTTCCCGACGTGCTGGCCCAGCGCAAGAAGCTCTACCTCACCCTCGACCGCTACGGCGCACGGCTCGTGGTCAACGGCGACGAGCACAACTACAGCCGCACGCGGGTCGACGCCCAGCTCGTCGAGGGCATGAAGGGCCAGATCCACCAGCTCATCAGCGGAGGCGCCGGTGCGCCCTACTACGCCCAAGAAAAGGGCGTGCCTTGGGCGGCCAAGGTCGAGCGCTTCGCGCTTCAACAGCACTACATTCGCGTGCGCCTCGCCGGGGGAGAGGCCGAGGTCGTCGTCACCTCGATCACCGGCGAGACCCTCGACCGCTTCCCGCTCTGATCAGCCCTGCACGGCGCCCACCACGTTGGCGGCACGGCGCAAGCCGGGACGAAGGGCGGCGGTGGGTGAGACGGCGAGGCGAAGGCGAAGCCCGAGGTCGACCTCGATGCGTGGAGCGTCGGAGGTGATGAGCTCCCCGTCGACGGTGAGCAGGGGCTCGTCGGTCTCGATGACGAGACGCCCCCCGGTGGTGTTCACGTAGCGCGGGTCGCTCTTGAAGGGGCTGCGGCCGTCACTGCGATCGAAGGGAGAGAGCCGCTGCAAGAGGGAGCCCGTGTCCCGAGGCAACAGGCCCCGGGCCAAGATGGGGAGGGCGAGCGCTACCTCGCGCGAAGGGGCCGCGTAGGCTGCGACGTAGAAGGTGTCGCGGGTCCGCTGCTCGACGAAGGGCACGATGCCCGGATTGATCTGGCCGGTGGTGTTCGCGAAGAGGGCCGAGAAGCGGTCGTAGGGGAGTCGCTCCCCATCGAGCTCGATGCTCGCCTCCATCTCCGCGAGCATGGCGCGGGTTTCGGTTGCGAGCGGCACCCATGCGCCCACCGCCGAACGAAGGCCGAGGGCCACGGCGGCCCGCTTGCTCTTGTGGCCGCGCTCGAAGGCGTCGAGCACGCGCACCATCGGTCCCATGCCGAAGGTGAAGCCGCGGCGACGGTGACGTCCACGGCGCACCTCGATGAGCGGCACCTCACGGAGCAGGAGGTTGCCGGTGCGGTAGCCGTTGACCACGTAGCGGAAGTGGTCAGCGGGTCGGTCGTGGAAGCCACACCAGCGGCTCGTGACGTTCATCGTACCGCCGCCGATGAGGGCGAGGTGCAGCTCTTCGCCCCGGTCGTCGGGGAGGCGATCCAAGATCTGCTGAATGGTGCCGTCCCCGCCGTAGATGCACAGCAGCTTGGCTTCCCGGCCGATGGCCTCGAGCGCCAAAGCGACGTCGTCGACCGAGTCGGTGACGATGCGCCGCACGTGACGGGCCTCGTCCGAGTCGAGGATGGTGGCGAGCTCCTTCCACCGCCCCCCCGCCCGTGGGTTGCACAGGAGCACCACCTCCGAGAGGCTGCGGCCATCGCTCATGACCGTGCACCCTAGCAGGGGCTACTTCATGCAGGTGGCGCCTTCTTGGCTGCAGTCGATGGTCTTGATGACGGTACCGTTGGTGCGCTTGAGCACGTTCTCGATCTTGCCGTCCTTGCGCACGACTTCGAGCTCGGCCGCGCCGTTCCAGTTGATCCCGTTGTAGATGAGGCGACTGCGCCGCGGCTTCCCGTCGGTGCCGAGACAACGCATGCGAACGAGCCGGTGGTCGGCGTCACGCTCCTGGCTGACCTGTGCGCAGTGCGTCGTCGGGAGCACCAAGGCTCCGTCCACGCCGTGGTTCGACAGCAGCACGGTTTGGCCGAGCTCGTCGTACTCCGTGTGCATCGCATGCACCCCCCCGAGCGCGGACGCGGGCTCGCCCTTCTCGTCGAAGAACTCGCGCTTGATGATGTGGCCGAAGGCGTCGTAGGCGTAGACGTGTTGGTGCGGGTAGTCGCGGTCGATCCGGGCCGGTTTGCCCGCGGTCGAGAACCCCGACCAGGTGAGCATGCGGCCTTGGTTGTCGTAGGTGGTCTTCAGGACCGTCGCGACGCCGCCGTAGGGCCGACACGCGGTGGGTTTGTCATCCGGGCCAAAGCACTGGCGCTCGGTGAGGAGTCCCTCTTGGTCGCGGGAGAAGACTTGTTTCGCGGGCTTGCCGCGGTCGGGGCGGACGAGCTTGCCCTCGAGGTTGTAGCTCGCTTCGCTCATGCGCTGGCACTGTTCGTTTCGCTCGAAGCGCCACTCGCCCACGTCGGCGCGCAGGGTCGGCGTTCCGTTGGCATCGAGGTAGCGCTCCGAGATGAGGCAGCCGTTTTCGTCGTAGCGCTTGGCCGTGCTTACGGCCTTCGAACCCACGTAGGGCATGGGTTTGCCGTCGGCGTCGAGGCACCGCTCTTCGGCCTCGTTGAGCGCGTCGTCATAGCCGTAGGCGATCTGCGCACAACCCGGAGGCGTCTCCCCGACGGAGGCGAAGGTGACCGTGAGACGCTGACCCTTCGGGCCGTGGGTGTAGCGGCGCTCGTGGGTGTGTCCGTGGTCGTCGCGGGGCTTGCCACCCTCGTCGAGGCACCGCTCGACGGTGAGGGCGTGCTCGTCGTCGTATTTCATCGCCGTGCGAGCACAGCCGTTCACGTCGACCTGGATCTCCCCCCGGCGGTCGAGGCAGGTCTCGCCGGTGGTGTGGCCCGCATCGTCGTAGCTCTCCGAGATGGTCTCGCAGCCATCCTGCGTGCGCTTGCCGCTTCGAAGGCGGAAGGTGACCTTGCCCTTCTTCAGCGTGCGCGTCTCGACCTCGACGCCGTAGCCGTCGAGAAAGCGCAACCGGAGCGCGTCGTCGTCGCGGTCGAACTCGACCGTCTCGTGCACCTTTCCGCTGGGGCTCACCCAGGCGTAGCTCTGCACGACGTCGCCCTTCAGCTTCACTCGGTAGTGCCAGTGCTTGGGGGCCTCTTTGCCCTCGAGCTCGTGCCCGACGTAGACGTCTTTGCCGATGGTCACGGTCCCGAAGTAGGCCGTGCGCTTCTTGGGTTTGGGGGGCTTCTTCTCTTTCTCTTCGGTCGCGTCGCCGCCTTCAGGGTCCTTCTTGCACGCGGGGGCAAGAAGGACGGCTCCGAGAAGGACCCAAGAAAGAGAAGAGCCGAGCACGAGCTTCCGCATGCCGCGTTCTACGTCGTCCAAGTTCAGACCTTCCCTGCCGGGCTGGCTACTTCAAGCACCGGTCGAGGTTGCAATCGATCGTGTCGATGACGGTGCCGTCGACGCGTCGCAGGACGTTCGTCGTACGACCGTCCTCGTGGACCACCAGAACTTCTGCCGCCTCCTTCAGGTAGACACCCGTGAGGACCACGTGGCTCGGCCGTGGCTTGCCGTCGGTGCCGAGGCAGAGAACCCGTGCGAGACGAAGCTGCTCGTCGCGCTCGTAGCGAATCTGAGCGCACTCGGTCGTTGGACGCACGAGTTGGCCATTCTCGTCGCGGTTCGACTGCAGGACCAGCTGCCCCATGGCATCGTACTCGTACTCCAACCGATGGACGCCCCCGCTGGCCGTCGAGGGTTGGCCTCGAGCATCGAAGAATTCCCTCGTGGTCGGTCGAGCGTCCGCGTCGTAGACCGTGGTCGTCCGATGAGGAACGTGCTGGGCAAACCGAACCGGTTGACCGGTCGCGTCGAAAGCCGAGCGCGCCACGACCCGTCCTCGCCGATCGTGGGTGAAGCGTACCACGCTCGCAATGCCCCCGACCGGGCCGCAAGGGGCGGGCTGTCGCTCTGTGTCGAAACACCTCTGCTCGATGGCCTGGCCAAACAGATCGTGGACGAAGGTCACCAGTGCTGGGCCACCCACGCTACGCTGAATCAGCTGTCCGTCGAGGCCGTGGCTCGACATGGCTCGAATCTCACAGTGGGCGTCTCGAACGTAGTGCAGTGCGGAGATCCCCTTGCGGAGGGCCGCCCGGCCATTCGCATCGACCGGTTCCGAGCGCCTCAAGCAGTCATTCTCGTCGTATTCGAACTCGACGCTTACCGCCTCGGCGCCATCGAGGTACGGGCGCGGCGACCCGTCAAGTGCTTCGCACCGTTCGGCGGTGCGCTGTAGCTTGCTGTCGTACTCGAACGCCAACCGCGCGCATCCCGGGGGGCGCGTTCCTAGCGACCTGAACGTCTCGAGGAGGATTTCTCCCCCGTCGCCGTACGTGAACCTTCGTTCGTGGATGAAGTCGTTGTCGTCGATGGGCCGACCGGCCTCATCGAGGCAAGCCGTGCGAACGAGCGCATTCTCGTCGTCGTAGCTCCGGCGCTCGCGCGCACAACCATGGTCGTCAACGCGCACCTGGCCCCGCGCGTCGAGGCAGGTGACTTCGACGGGACGACCCCGTTCGTCATAGACCTCACGCGACGCGGCGCAGCCAAACAACGTTCGTTGTCCGTCGCGCCGGCGCCATGCGACCAGGTCCGCCCTCGTCTCGCGCTGGTGATGCGCCCGTTGGTAGCTGTCGAGCGTGCGCAGCGTGAGCTGCTGCCCTTCGTTTTCGACGAGGATGGTTCTTGTAACGCG
>JAUHZF010000058.1 GCA_030426145.1 Polyangia bacterium | reverse complement strand
GTGGAGCAGCCCCACCCCGAACAGCGCCGCGGCCCGACGAATGAGGTCGGTGCGGGCTTCCCCAGTCTCGTCCCCACGGGCTCGGAGCGCGATCCCCACCCCCGCCAGGACCACGAAGAGAGCCGCCGCCTTGCCCTCGGTCCAGTCCGCGAGCTGCCCGAGCAACGTCTCCTCCTCGATGTCGGTGATCATCAGCTGACCCTTCATGTTCACGAGGATCATGCCGAGCACCGCGAAGGCCCGGGCTCCATCGAGGCCGATGGCGCGCCGACCGATGGCCCCCACCGCGACCGCAGACGCAGCAGCGTTGACGACAGGCACCGCAGTGTCGGAGCCGACCATGCTCTGAGGCGTAGCCACCATGGGGCCCGCGCGACTGCAAACCCGGGACCACCCACGCCACGCGTCGCTCAGCCCCCTCAGCTGCTCGCTCCGAGCAGGTCTTGCACGGGGCCCCGTGCAAAGTTGTCTCTCCACTGGCTCGCGGACCGACGCCCGAGGCCAACCGCGCGTGGCACGGCGCTTGATGAGGTCGGACCGTGGGCGCTCGGACGCGCCCCCAAGGCTCCGCCCTGCGCGGGCCGCTCAGAAAGACACACAACCGTCATGCGAATCATCACCATCGGTCTCGGCCTCTCCCTGCTGCTCCTCGGTTGCGCCAAGGAGTCGAACGTCAAGACCACCGCCCCTTCCTCCTTCGCCGCCAACAGCGACGGCGCAGCGAGCACCTCGAAGGGGAACGACGACGCCGTCGACGGCGCGTCGCAGGTCTCCGTCGACCCGGCCCTGCGCAAGCTCTGTGACCTGCCGACCTCCTACTTCGGCTTCGACTCGGCCAACGTGCGGACCGACTCGGGCAAGGCCTTCGACGCCCTCGTCGCCTGCTTTACGGACGGCCCCGCCCGCGACCACCGCCTCCTCATCATCGGCCACGCCGATCCTCGTGGTGAGGAGCACTACAACCTCGCCCTCGGCCAGCGCCGCGCCGGCTCGGTCGCCATGCAGCTCGAGGCTCGCGGCATGAAAAACAACCGCATCGAGACCAGCTCCCGCGGTGAGCTCGACGCCAGCGGCGAAGACGAGCCGAGCTGGGCCAAAGACCGTCGCGTCGAGCTCGCGCTCGCCGACTGACGGCCCTGATCACCCGTTCACGCGGCATTCAGTCAGCGCTGACACCGCGGCCCGGTCCCACTAGACCTGGCCGCGGTGCGGGGGTTCGCGGTCTACATCACCTTGTGGGTCTGCTTGGTTTTGGGTCCATCCGAGGCCCTGGCAGCCCCGCTCGTCGTCACCCTCGGGGGTGACGTCGCCTACCCCACCGGCTGGGGCGGCGAAGTCCGCGTCGACGCCCAGGGCGCCGCCCTCTTCGCCGCCTTGCGCCCGCTGCGCTCCGACCTCGGCATCGCCAACCTCGAGTGCCCGGTCACCGCGCGCCCGCCGAGTCAGGCGCTCCCCTTCCCCATCGCCTGCGCCCCAGACCGCATCGGCTATGCGGTGGCCGGCGGCTTCAACGTGCTGTCGCTGGCGAACAACCACGCCACCGACGCCGGCTACTGGGGCCTGCTGGACACCCAGAAGCACCTCACGGCCCTGGCGAGAACCCGCGACCTCTGGTTTGCCGGCATCGGCGCCACGGCAGAGGATGCTCTGCGCCCCGCGACCATCGCCTTGCCCGGCAAGCCGCGCGTCGCCTTCTTCGCCGTGAGTGGCTTTCGGCTCGCCCCGCAGGTCGCGCGCCTCGACGACCCCAAGCTCGAGGCCGAGATCCGGGCCGCCAAACACACCCACGACCTCGTCATCGTCTCCAGCCACGCGGGCGTGGAGTACGACCCCATCCCCCTCCCCCGGTACGTCGACCGTTACCGCGCGCTCGTCGACGCTGGCGCCGACGTCATCGCCGGGCACCACGCCCACGTGATGCAGGGGGTCGAGCGCTACGGCCGCGGCGTGATCTTCTACGGCCTCGGCAACCTCTCGTTCGCCTCCGCTCCAGTCGGTCGCAACCTCGATCGCCGCGAGCCGATGCTCGGCCTCGTGGCCCGCCTGCGCCTCACGAAGCGCGGCGTCGCGTCGGCCCACCTCCATCCGTTCTACGTCGACAACGGTCGACCCTGGGCGATCGGCGCTCACCACCTCGACGTGACCTACGCCGCGCCGCAGGCCCTCCCGGAGCCCTTTCTCACCGCTGCCCTCGACCGGCTCGCCGCCCGGTCCCGCGCCATCCCCGACGCCCTTCCTTTCCGAGCCGCGCGTGAGGGAGACCACCTCGTCCTCGACATGCGCCGCCAGCGCTTCGCGACAGCCCTTGCCCGACGACGACGCCTGCAACGGGTCGCCCAACGCGCCGCCATCGGACGGCGCGTCAGCCAGCGCTAGCCCAATGCCGTTCGGATAGGGGGGAGCGTTCTCGTTCTCGACCTCGGGAGCGTTCTCGTCGTCGTGGTCCCCCGAGGGCGAAACTGGCACCGCTCGATGTCGGCGGACTCGGCCCGGGCGGGTGGAGTGTGAAACAATGGCGGATGATGGCGCGCACCTGGATCTGGCTCACGGCGATGACCCTCGCTGCCTGCGGGCGAACGGAGCTGTGGGTCGCTCCACCAGCCGAGGATGGCGGGGGCGGCGAAGCGCCAGGCACCACTTCGGTCGGCGGCTCCGGCGGTGCGACCACCACGACCACCACCGGCGGCGGGCCGCCTGACGGCGTCTGCGGCGACGGCACCCTCGACCCGGGCGAAGGTTGCGACGACGGGAACCTCGTCGATGCCGACGGGTGCGAAGCCGACTGTACGCTTCCCGCCTGCGGCAACGGCATCGTCGACCCCGGTGAGCTCTGCTTCGGTTCCCCGTACGAGGTGACGCAGGGGCCCGTCCTCATCTTCTTCGGCCCCCGGGCCATCGACTGTGACGCCGATGGCGACCTCGATCTCGTCAGCGTCGTGGGCACGGGACTCTTCGAGCCGACGGTGATCTCGGTGCTCATCAACGACGGGCAAGGCGCCTTCGGAGATGTGGTCGTCAACAGCCCCCTGAGCCCCACACACGAGTTCTACGCGAGCTTCGACGTCGGCGAGTTCGACGGGAGCCCGGGCACCGACATCGCGTTCGCGGGCCAGTCGCAGTCCTCCCCCCACGCCCTCCGGCTGTTTCAGGGGCGGGCGGACTGCCGCTTCACCCCGTACCAGACCTCAGCCCTGAGCGAGCCTCACGTCTACCCCAGGGCTTGGCCCGTCGACGGCGACGACCTCGACGACCTCGTGCTCCTGCGTCCGGAATCGAACAGCCTCGGCTTCGGCCGCTCGGGCGACGGCTACAAGGTCAACCCGCTTTCCTCCGACCCGCAAGGGCTCGCGCCGGTGACGACGGGCGACCTGAACGGCGATGGCATGCTGAACCTCATCCAAGCCGATCCGGCGGCGGGCACGCTCCTGGTCCGGCGCACGCTCACCTCCTCGCCGTGGCTCGGCGCGCCGACGGCTTACCCCGTGGGCACGCAGCCTTTTGCCTCGGCCACTGCGGACGTCGACCTCGACGGCCACCTCGACGTGCTCGTGTACGACCGCGGCGACGACCAGTTGCATCGCCTTCTGGGCGACGGCAGCGGTTCGCTAGGCACGGTCGCGAGCTTTCAAAGCGGAATGCCCGCCAACGCGCGAGCCATCGACCTCGTGCTCCGGGACCTCGATGCGGACGGCGACCCGGACGCGCTGCTCACGGCCGACCTGCCGGATGGCACCGCGCTCCGCGCGCGCATCAACGAGGCGGGTGCCTTCACCACCTCGGCGGCTTCTCTGCCCGACACGGTGCTGACCGGTGAGGCGACGCCGACCACGCTTCTCGTGGAGGACCTCGACGGAAACGGCGCCGTCGACATCGTGGTGGCGACCTACCTCAAGCGTGGCGCGTTCAGCGGGCGCGCCTTCCTCCACGTCTTCCTCGCCAACCCGTAGGCACGATACACGGTCACCTACGTAGAACCCCTCGGGGTGGAGTAGCATGGCCGGGTGATGGGTCATCGATGGGGGAGCTGGGCTCTGGCGGCGTTCGTCGCCGTAGCCTGCGGTGGAAGCGACGAGACGACCGGCGACGGACCTGCCGGCAGCTCGAGCTCGTCGGGCGCGGGAGGCACGGCGAGCACGACGAGCGCGGGAGGCGCGACGACCACGACGTCGGGTAGCGGAGGCGCGGGGGGCAACGAGGGCCGCGAGTACTCGACGGACCCGAACGACTTCTTCGGCACGCCGCGCTGCGACACCCTCGATGCTCTCTTCTGTGACGACTTCGAAGACGACCCCCTCGGCGGACCCCCTACCGACCCCGGATGGTCCGTCGACGCCGGTGCTGGCGCCGCGGTCGAGATCTCGGACGAGCAAGCAGGTCGAGGCTCGCGCTCCCTCAAGGTCACGGGCGACCTCGACTACAGTCGAGGCTGGGTGCGACAAGAGGGGCTGTTTCCGCGTGAGCAGTTCTACGGGCGGGTCCTCTATCGGGTGGAGAACCCGGGTCCCGACGACTTCGTGCACTGGGATCTCGTCGAGGCGATCGGGCGCGACGCCCAGGGCGAGCCACTGAAGCGGATGCGCTTCGGCGGGGTCTCGCTGCGCAACGAGCAGGGCACCGACTTCATCTTCAATCGCTACTTCTTCAACTTCGAGATGACGCCCCGCCCCCAGGGCTTCGACGAGTTCACCCAGCCTGAGATCGACGGGAGTGCGCCCCTCGCTTGGGGCGAATGGCACTGCGTCGAGTTCTTCTACGACGCCCCCAGCGACGAGGCCATCATGTGGTACGACGGCGTAGAACGCGTTCGCTTCACCGGCACCGTGACCGAAGGCCAGCACCAGGGTCGCACCGCCGACTTCCCCACCTTCGATGGGGTCAACCTGGGCTGGACGACGTACCAGAACATCGATCGCCCGTTCACGGTCTTCATCGACGAGGTCGCGCTCGACGACGCCCGCATCGGCTGCGGCAACTGACCGGATCACACCCCATGACGAAGTCGAAGCGCCGCACGGCGAGAACGGTGTGTGCACTCTGCGAGGCGGGATGCGGCCTGCTCGTAGAGCTCGACGGTGGCCGCCCGGTCGCGGTGACGGGAGACCCCGATGACGTGACCTCCCAGGGCTACATCTGTCCCAAGGGAGCCGAGTTGTTGCGGCTGGAAGAGGACCCAGACCGGTTGCGCCAGCCGATGGCGCGTACGCGCTCGGGCGACTTCGAACCGATCTCCTGGCACGAAGCTCTCGAGCGCTCCGTCGAAGGGATCACGCGGCTGCAACGACGCTACGGCAAGGACAGCGTGGCCGTGCATCTCGGCACCGTCCAGGTCCACAAACACGGCGTGGTGCTGATGCTCGACGCGCTCAAGAGCGTGCTCGATACACGAAACTGGACCGGCGTGTCGTCGCAGGACACGAGCGCTCGCTTCGTATCGGCGCACCACGTCTACGGCAGCGCCTTCGCGCTGGCGGTTCCCGACATCGACCGGACCGACTTCTTCCTGTGCATCGGTGGGAACCCGCTCGCCTCCAACGGCAGCATGATGACGGCCCCCAACATGAAGCGGCGACTGCGTGACGTGCAGCGTCGAGGGGGTGAGGTCGTCGTGGTGGATCCGCGGCGCACCGAGACCGCCCAGCGCGCCGACGAACACATCGCCATCCGTCCCGGCACCGATGCCGCGCTCTTGCTCTCGATGGTGCAGGTCCTGGCCACCGACGGCCGCATCGACACGGCTGCGGTCGAGAAGCTGGCCGACGGATGGCATGAGGTCGTGGCCAAGCTCGGGGCCTTCACCCCCGAACGGGTCGGTCCGTTCTGCCGCGTCGCCCCCGAGCGGATTCGCTCGCTCGCGCGCCGTTTCGCAGATGCACCCTCCAGCGTGGCTTACTCCCGGATGGGCCCCGGCAACGCCCGCTACGCCACCCTCACCTGCTACGCCATCGAGCTGCTCAACCTCGTGGCCGGCCGCCTCGGAGTCGAAGGGGGTTGGATGTTTCCCACCCCCGCCATCGATACCGTGCGACTCGCGCGCATCACGGGTGCGGATGGAATCGGGCGCCGCCACAGCCGGGTGCGAGGACTCCCGGAGACGGTCGGCGAGCTCCCCGCCACCATCCTCGCCGAAGAGATCGAGACCCCGGGCGAAGGCCAGGTACGAGGCCTTCTCTGCTTCGCCGCCAACCCGGTGCTCGCCTCGCCGAACGGCCGGCGGCTCGATCGCGCCCTGGCTCGATTGGACTTCATGGTCGCGGTCGACGTCTACGTGAACGAGACGACGCGCCACGCCGACATCATCCTCCCGCCCGCATCGTTGCTCTCCGAGCCCCACGTCGACCTCTACTTCGCCGGCTTCAACGTCCGCAACGCCATGCGTTGGACGGAGCCGGTCATCCCCAAAGGCCCCGACGAGAAGCTCGACGCCGAGATCCTCCTCGAGCTCGTCGAGCGCCTCGGGGGCGGCCTGACGGCCGTGGCGCCCGTCGACGCGGTCATTCGTGCCCTCGGCTATCGGCCGACCCCCGAGCACTTGGCGTCGGCCGCGTTGCGGCTGGGCCCCTACGGCGACCTGTTCGGTTTGCGACGAGACGGACTCAACGCCGAGAAGGTGAAGCAGACCGAGGGTGGGATCGACCTCGGCCCCCTCCAACCAGGCGTGTCGCGCCGCGTGTTCCACCCCGACGGACGTCTGCATCTCTCCAGCCTGCCGATCCTCGACGAGATCGACCGTCTCGACACTGCCGTCGCGCCGCCTCCCGCAGGAGAGATGCTTCTCATCGGGCGTCGGCACCTCCGGTCCAACAACTCGTGGATGCACAACGTGCAGGGTCTGGTCAGCGGTCGTGAACGCTCCGCGCTTCTCATCCACCCCGACGACGCCAAGCGACTCGGCCTCGAACGAGCATCGGAAGCTTGGCTGTCGTCGAAGGTGCACGAGGGCCGCGTGGACATCGAGGTCAGCGACGAAGTCATGCCTGGTGTGGTCAGCCTGCCCCACGGCTTCGGCCACCAATCCGTGGCGTCGTGGCAGCGCGTGGCCGGCGCCCTGGCCGGCGTCTCGGCCAACGACTGGACCGACGACCAAGCCGTCGAGAACCTGGCCGGCCAATCGATCCTCAACGGGGTCGTGGTCGACGTGCGGCCCGTGCCCGAGCCTCAGCACCAGGAGACCGACACCACCACGTCGTGATCCATCGGTGCGCGATCAACCAGCCTCGGCCGTGAGCTCAAGAAGTCGTCGCACGCTCCGGATCTCGTCGCGCGTCGTCAGAGCCACTTCCAGCGCCAGAAGAGCGCGACCTGCATGACCAATACCGCGCCGCATAGGCCGGCTACGATCCAGAAGGCGTCGGAGCTGTCGACGCCAGGCATACCCCCGACGTTGATGCCGAGGAGGCCGGTGATGAAGCTGAGGGGAAGGAAGACGGCCGCGACCAAGGTCAGCAGGTAGTTGGTGCGCTCGGCGCGGGCGGCAGAGCGGGCGCGGATGTCATCCTGCAGCACCATGGCGCTCTCTTTGGAGATGTTGATGTCCTCCAGGTAGCGCCGCAGCCGTTCGATGCTCTCGACGATCTCGCGGCGGCTGTCGACACCGAACCAGTCCGGCGCTCCCCGGCCCATCATCTCGAGGGCCTCGTGCTGCGGCGCCATATGACGTTGAAGCCCGAGGCAGTTGCGGCGGATGGTGGCGATGCGAGCGAGGACCTCGCCGGCCTCGTCATCGGCGTCCATGGCTTCGAGCTCGTCGATCGCGTCGTTCATGTCGATGATCGCCGCGTTCATCCGATAGGTCATGGCTTCGACGAGGTCGGTCACGACGCGACTCGCATCGACGGGCCCCGTGCCGGCGTCGAGCCTCTCCTGCACGTCTCGCGGACTCTGAAGACGATGGCGACGCAAAGTGACGACCCTCACCCCGTCGCTCCAGACCTGCATCGAGACCATGTCCTCCGGCTCGGCGCCAGGGTTGAAGTTGATGCCCCTCAGCGTGGCCACCAGGGTGTTCCCCTCCCACATCACCCGCGGACGACTCGAGTCGCTCACGAGCAGCTCGGCCGTGGGCTCCCCAACCCCGAGGGATTCGAGCCAAGCCTGAACGCCGGGCTCGGTACGCAGGAGGTGCAACCAGATCACCTCACCCTTCTTCGAAGGAGCCCAGTGCTCGGCCTCGGCCCAGGTGAGGGACTTTGCCCCACCCTGGCCATCGAGAATGCGCCCGAAGAGCAACGGACCGTCGGGAGCAGCGTCATCGTGGCTGAGCAGTGACGAGGTCATCGCCCTACTACATGGCCTTGGCCGCCCGCGGTGTCATCTGGGAGGTGCCTCGTTCCAGGTTCGAGGTTCCAGGTTCGAGGTTCCAGGTTCGAGGTTCCAGGTTCGAGGTTCGAGGTTCGAGGTTCCAGGTTCGAGGTTCGAGGTTCCAGGTTCGAGGTTCCAGGTTCGAGGTTCCAGGTTCGAGGTTCCAGGTTCTCGAGCCCGAGGTCGAGATCGAGAACGAGAACGACCTCGAGATCGAGAACGACCTCGAGACCGAGAACGAGCCCGAGAACGAGAAAAGGCCCGGCTGACGCGTGGTCGGCCGGGCCCTCAAGAGAAGAGCGTGCTGTTCGCTCAGGCCTTGGCGGCCTTGATCTTCTCGGTGAGCTCGGGCACCGCCTTGAAGAGGTCGGCCACGAGACCGTAGTCGGTGATCTGGTAGATCGGTGCCTCTTCGTCCTTGTTGATGGCGACGATGACCTTGCTGCTCTTCATGCCGGCGAGGTGCTGGATGGCGCCCGAGATGCCGATGGCGATGTAGAGGCCGGGGGCCACGATCTTGCCGGTCTGGCCGACCTGCAGGTCCGGTGCGCAGTAGCCCGCGTCGCAAGCAGCGCGGCTGGCGCCGATGGCGGCGCCGAGCACGTCGGCGAGCGGGTCGAGGATCTCGTAGAACTGCTCCTTGAGGGCTCGACCGCCGCTGACCACGACGTCGGCCTCGGCGAGCTCGGGACGCTCGCTCTTGACCGAGTTGAAGTTGACCCACTCGATGCGATCCTTGGCCGCCGAAGCGCCGGCCACGGCCGCCTTCTCGACGGGCGAATCACCACCCTCGGCCGCGGCGTCGAAGGCCGACTGACGCACGGTGACGATCTCGACGTCGCTCGCGAGCTGGCAGACCACGAAGGCGTTGCCGGCGTAGATGGGACGCTTGTAGGTGAGCTTGCCGCCCTCCTGCGGGAGCAGGGAGGTGATGTCGGAGGCGAAGCCCGCGTCGAGCTTGCCTGCGACGCGCGCGAGCAGGTCCTTGCCGTAGGGGCTCGCGGTGCCGCACACCACGCTGTAGCCCTTGCCGATCTCCGCCACGGTGGGGGCGTAGGTCTCAGCCAGGTAGTTCGTCAGGCTCGCGTCGTCGGCCACGAGGACCTTGCCCGCACCGAGCTTGGCCGCATCGGCCGCCGCCCCGTCGACACCAGCGCCGATGACGAGGATGTCGTAACTGCCGCCGAGCTGTGCCGCCGCCTCTTTGGCGAAGGTGACGGCCGAATGGGTGGTCTTGCGGAGCTTGCCGTCCGCGACCTCTGCCACAACCAGTACATTACCCATGGTTCGTCTCCTTCGGTCTCAGAGGACCTTCGCCTCGTTCTTGAGCTTGCTCACCAGCGTGTCGACGTCGGCGACCTTCTCGCCGGCCTTGCGCTGGGGCGGAGCCTCGTAGCGGATGTACTTCACCTTCTGGGCCGTGTCGGACACCAGATCGCCGAGCTTCTTCACGTCGAGCGGCTTCTTGCGCGCCTTCATGATGGCCGGCAGCGGGGCGAAGCGAACGCCTTCGGCGTACTTGAACTTCTCCTTGTCGGTCACCTTCGAGTAGACGCTGGTCGGGTTGACCACGCGGAGGTCGACCGTGACCAGGGCGGGGAGCTTGACCCGCACGTCGAGCTGACCACCGTCGACCTCGCGGCCGACGAGCAGCGCGCCGTCTTCTTCCTGCACGGTGCCCGCGAAGGTCGCCATGGGCCAGTCGAGCAGCTCGGCGAGGAGCTGGCCCACCTGGTTGGTGTCGCCATCGACCTGCTGCTTGCCGAGCAGGACGAGATCCGGCTTCTCTTCCTCGACGATCTTGGCGAGGGCCTTGGCCACGAGGAGGCCGTCGATGGCCTCGTCCTCGACGTCGACGCGGATGGCGCGGTCGGCACCGGTCGCCAGCGCAGCGCGGAGGGTGGTCTCGGTGTCCTTCGGGCCGAAGGTGGCCACGACCACCTCACCCAGACGCTTCTTCTGGGCCTTGCCGTCCTCGGTGAGCCGCAGCGCGGTCTCGAGGGCGTATTCGTCGAAGGGATTGGCCTTCCACTCCAGGCTGCCGGTGTCGACCTTGCTACCGTCGGCGGGGACCTTGACCTTGTTGGCGTTGTCCGGGTCGGCAACGCGCTTCAGGGGTACGAGTACTTTCACGAATAGAACCTCGGGTCGGGGGAGTAGAAGGGGTAGCGCGGCGCGTCAACTGCGCCACCCGAAGAGCAAATGGCCCCCACGGCCCTCGGGCGATTGGCCCATTTGTGGCTTAGCTCCCGTCTTCCGGCGCCCTATAACCGTCACGTGGCCATCGAAACCGACATCCTCGTCATCGGCAGCGGCATCTCAGGTCTCACCCTCGCGCTCGACGTCGCCGATCACGCGGACGTCGTCGTGCTGTCGAAGCGTGCGCTCGACGACACCAACACCCGCTGGGCGCAGGGTGGCATCGCCGTCGTGATGGGCGACGACGACAGCCCGGAGCAGCACAAGGCGGACACCATGGTGGCCGGGGCCGGCCTCTGCCACGAGCTCGTCGTCGACCTCTGCTGCACCGAGGGCCCCGAGCGCCTGAAGGAGCTGATGGGCCGCGGGGCCGAGTTCGACCGCGACTCGCAGGGCGAGCTGAGCCTCACCCGAGAGGGTGGTCACGGTCGAAGACGTGTGGTGCACCACCAGGACGCCACCGGCGCCGAGGTGCAACGCGCGCTCATCGAGCAGGCGCGCGAGCATCCCAACATCCGGATCCTCGAGCACCACTCGGCCATCGACCTCATCATGCTCACGAGCTTCGGCGGCCCCGACCAGTGTGTGGGCGCCTACGTCTTCGATGAGATGGCCTCGAGCTCCGAGCAGGCGGTGGTGCACACCATCCTCGCCCGCGACACGGTCCTCGCCACCGGCGGAGCCGGCAAGGTCTACCTCTACACCTCCAACCCCGACGTCGCGACCGGCGACGGGGTCGCGATGGCCTACCGAGCGGGGGCCGAGATCGCGAACATGGAGTTCTACCAGTTCCATCCGACGTGCCTCTTTCACCCCCAGGAGCGCTCCTTCCTCATCACCGAGGCGCTGCGCGGCGAGGGCGCCAAGCTGCGGCTACCCGACGGGAAGGGCACGCCCTTCATGGCCAACCACGACGAACGGAAAGACCTCGCCCCCCGTGACATCGTCGCCCGCGCCATCGACTTCGAGATGAAGCGCTCCGGGTACGACTTCGTGCATCTCGACATCACGCACAAGCCGGCCGACTGGACCCGCGATCGATTCCCGACGATCTACGAGAAGTGCATGAGCCTCGGGCTCGACATCACGACCGATCCCATCCCCGTCGTGCCCGCCGCCCACTACATGTGCGGCGGCGTCACCACCAACACCAAGGGACGCACGAGCATCCCCGGCCTCTGCGCCGTCGGCGAGACCTCGTTCACCGGCCTTCACGGCGCCAACCGCCTCGCCTCCAACTCGCTGCTCGAGGGCATGGTCTTCGGGCACCGCACCGCGATGTACTTGCGGGAACACGTCTCCACCCTGAAGGGCAGCCCGCACCCCACCGTGCCCGACTGGCGACCCGGCGATGCCCAACGCAGCGACGAGGGCGTCGTCGTCACCCACAACTGGGACGAGCTGCGACGCACCATGTGGAACTACGTCGGCATCGTGCGCTCTGACCGTCGCCTCCGACGCGCCGCCCGCCGCATCGCGATGCTCCAGGACGAGATCCAAGAGTACTACTGGGAGACGGTGGTCAACCGCGACCTGCTCGAGCTGCGCAACATCGCGACCGTGGCCGAGCTCATCGTCGGCTGCGCCGCGGCCCGCAAGGAGAGCCGCGGGTTGCACCACACCACCGACCACCCCGACACCGACGAGAGCCTCGTCGCAGACACCATCGTCAAGCGGGGGGTGCCGGCCCACCACCGGCGCTGGAGCCCGCCCCCAGAAGCGGCCTGAGTGGCGCAACGGACCCCTTGCGGGTAGAAGAGGCCCGCGCCCATGTTCGAGGACCCCGCCTTCCCGTCGATGCCCCCTCCCCCCCAGGAGGAGGTGAAGCCCATGTCGCTGTTCGGGGCGGGGCTTTGGGCCTTTGGCGCCCAGATCGCCACGCTGTGGGTCTCGCTCCTCTTCGGAGGTGGCGGTGGCAGCGGCGACGAGCAGTGGGATCCGGTGCTGCGCGTGATGGCGCAGGCGGCAGCCTTTCTGCTCGTGATCTACGGCATCGTGCGCGTCTACGCGCCCCAGGCCTCGATGAAGCGGGTGCTCGCCTTCCAGAAGAGCCGGCGGTGGTGGTTCTATCCGCTGGCCATGGTGGCGGGGGTTGGGGCCATCTTCCCCGTCGACCTCGCCTACGAGAAGCTGCTCGAGTGGGTACCCGTGGGTGCCTCGAACTTCGATGCGGTCGAGGTCTTCTTCTCGCGTTCGATGCCGGAGCGGGTGGCCATCGTGGTCTGCTTCGCCCTCATCGGGCCCCTCGTCGAAGAGCTTCTCTTTCGCGGCGCGCTCATCACCCACACGCTCGAGAAGTACGACCCGACCACCGTCATCGTGGCCACGGGCACCATCTTCGCGCTCGTGCACGTCAACCTGCACGGCTTCCTGCCCTACTGCCTGCTGGGCGCGACCCTCGGCTACTTGCGATGGTCGAGCGGGTCGATGATCCCGCCCCTGCTGTTTCACATCTTCTACAACGGTGTGCCTCTGGTGCAGCTCCTGGTGCTGACCGAGAAGCCGACCGAGACGGAGAGTGTCGACCTGCGGTTCGCCGCGGGCGGGCTCGCGGTTTGGATCCTCAGCGTGCTCATCATCTACGTCGCCGACCGCACGCGCCGTGTGCAGCGCGCATCGTTGGCGCCGCCGCCCCCCTCTTCATCTTCGAAAGACCAATGACCCTCCGAGCAGAGTTCCGCTGCCTGTCCGGGTGCCCGGGCGGCTATCCCCTCACCCAGACCATCTACCGCTGCCCGACGTGCAACGGGCTGCTCGACGTCTGGCACGACGTGCAGGCCCTGCGCGACATGCACGACGCCAAGGGTTGGCGGGACCTCTTCGATCGCCGTCGCTGTTGGGGCGATTTCCCACTGAGCTCCGGCGTGTGGAGCAAACACGAGTGGGTCGCCCCCGAGCTCCCCGTCGAGCACATCGTGAGCACGGGCGAGGGACACACCACCTTGCTGAAGGCCGAGGGACTCGGCCGCGACATCGGTCTGCCCAACCTTCGCATCAAGATGTGCGGCAATACGCACACCGGGTCGTTCAAGGACCTCGGCATGACCGTGCTCGTGAGCATGGTGAAACACGCCATCGCCCAGGGTGCGAACATCAAGGCCGTCGGCTGTGCGTCGACGGGCGACACCTCGGCGGCGCTCGCCGCCTATGGCGCCACGGCACAGGTGCCCGTGGTCGTGCTCTTGCCCAAGGGCAAAGTCTCCACCGCGCAGCTCGTGCAGCCCATTGCGTCGGGGGCCAAAGTGCTCGCCCTCGACACCGACTTCGACGGTTGCATGGCCATCATCCAAGAGCTGGCCAACGAGGGTGTGCTCTACCTCGCCAATTCGCTGAACGCCCTGCGCATCGAAGGCCAGAAGACGGTCATGATCGAGATCTGCCAGGAGCTGGGCTGGCGCGCCCCCGACTGGGTGGTGCTGCCCAGCGGCAACCTCGGCAACGGCTACGCCATGTACCGGGGCCTCGCGATGATGCGTGAGCTCGGGCTCATCGATCGCATGCCGCGGCTGTGCATGGCGCAAGCGGAGCGGGCGAACCCCCTCTATCGCGCATACGCGGCGGGGGAGACCGAGGTCGCAGCCGTCAAGGCCGAGCCGACGCTGGCCTCCGCCATTCAGATCGGCAATCCGGTCAGCGCCCCCCGCGCCCTGCGCGCCCTCGAAGCCACCGACGGTGTGGTGGCCCAAGCGAGCGAGCAGGCCCTCAGCGACATCGCGGCCCGGGCCGACCGCACCGGCCTCTACGTCTGCCCTCACACAGCCGTCGCCCTCGCTTGCGCCGAGCAGCTCGCCGCCGACGGCACGATGAAGCCCGACGACGAGGTGGTGGTGATCTCGACCGCCAACGGCCTCAAGTTCACCGAGTTCAAGGTGCGGTACCACGAGGCCGCGCTCGCCGATCACGGCGTCACCGCCACCCACCAGAACCCGCCCCTCGAGCTCCCCGCCGAGCTAGGCGCCGTACGGGAGGCCATCAGCGCATGACCCGCAAGACCAAGAAGCCCACCCCCGAGACCGAGACCGAGACCGAGAACGACCTCGAGACCGAAGCCGACCTCGAGACCGAGACCGAGAACGACCTCGAGACCGACCTCGAGACCGAGGACGAGACCGAGGACGAGGACGAGACCGAGACCGAGACCGCCCCCCATTCCCCCGGTATGGTCACCCGCCGCACGGCCATTCTCATGACGGCCGCTGGCGTCGCCGGCGGCGCAGGTCTCGGCGTGCTCGGCACCTACCTCACGCAGCGCAACCGAGCGCGCCCGCCGCGCAAGCCGATGCTCCCGGCCTACGTGCCCCTCGCCGAACACAGCCCGAGCAAGGGCCCCGCCCCGGCCAAGGTCACCGTCGTCGAGTTCAGCGACTTCCAGTGTCCCTACTGCGGCCGCGGAAACAAGGTCGTGACCGAGCTGCTCGAGAAGCACCCCGAGGTGCGCCTCGTCATGCGGCACAACCCGCTGCCCTTTCACCCGCAGGCCAAGCCCGCAGCTTTCGCGATGCAGGCCGCCCTCCGTCAGGACGCGGCCAAGGCCTGGGCGCTGCACGACCTGATGTTCGCCAACCGCCAGGCGCTGTCCGACGGCGACCTCGAAGGCTACGCCAAGCAGGTCGGCCTCGACGTGGCCGCCTTCAACGAGGTCCGAGCGTCTGATGCCGTGAAGAAGGAAGTCGACCTCGACCAGGCCCTCGCCAAGAAGGTCGGCGCGAACGGCACCCCCACCTTTTTCGTCAACGGGGTTCCGGTGCGTGGGGCCCAGCCGATCGACAAGTTCACCGACGTCGTCGCCAAGGAGCTCGAAGAAGCCCAGAAGCTGCTCGACGGGGGTGCGGCGCTCGCCGACGTCTACGAAAAGCGCAGCAAGGACCACGTGGCGAAGAAGGCCTGACGGCCCTCGTTCACAAAGCCGAAAGGGCCCGCCAACACGGCGAGCCCATCGGTACAAAACGTCACGGTGCGGGACATCGTGCCCCGGTCGGCCGTCAGCCCACGCGCGCGGTGGCTGGGGTCGGTGCCGCGTCACCGAGCTCGATCAGATCGATGCTGGGGTGCGTGGCCCAGAGGGAAGCGACGACGACGACACCTCCAACCGCGGCCGCGACGAAGGCGCCGGCGATGTGGCGAGGCATGTCCGCCATGAGCTTCTGGTACTGGCGTTGGGTGTACGTATTGCGGGTCATGTAAGACCTCCTTCGGATTGAGGATCACCCAACGTAAGGTGCAAGGCTCGATCCAGACGCCCCGATCGCACCGGCTGAAACCTTCCGAAATCGACGGTGCAGTCAAACACGATCGGTTATGGTGACGGTGGAGGTCAGGGAGAGACGCGGGCGTGAACGCGCGGCTTTCGTGGCCCCGTTCCATCATGACTTCCCTCTTTCGCTCCCCTGGTTCGAGGCGCTCGACGATGCGCGTGACCGCAGGGTTGGTCGGTCTTGCCTCCCTCGCCTTCACGGTGCCGGCCGAGGCCATCCCCGCCGCGCCAGCGGGCGTCTGCGAGACCTACCCCAACGCGGCACTTTGCGCGCAGAGCCCCTCTTGTGACACGTGCCACCTCGGCAGCCCGCCGGCCCTCAACGCCTACGGCGACGCGGTGCACGGTGAGCTGACCCCCGACGTCGAGAAGACCCCGACGACCTTCTTGGCAGAGCTCGGCGATGCGCTCCGCGCGGTCGAAGGACTCGACTCCGACGGCGATGGGGTGAGCAACCTCGAAGAGATCGAAGCGGGCTCTTACCCCGGCAACGCCCAGAGCTTCCCCGGCGTGGGAGGAACTTGCAGCGAAGACGAGGTCGCCACCGCCTCGCTTCCCGGCCATGGCTACAACACCTGCAGCACCGACTTCGCTTTCCTGCTGCGACGGGTCAGCCTCGACTTCTGCGGCACCTCGCCGACCTTCGAAGACATGGAGGCGGTGCGCAGCTCCGACGATCCCCGGGCCATCATCGTGAAGAAGCTCGACAGCTGCCTCGACAGCGAGTTCTGGCTCGGACGCGACGGGTTCCTTTGGAACCTGGCCAACGACAAGCTGCGCCCCCTCAAGGCGATCAAGTCCGGCGACGATCCGGGACCCATCCCGCTCGCCAACTACGTGCACGACTACCAGCTCTACGTGTGGACGATGATCGATGGTCACGACGTGCGCGACCAGCTCCGCGCGCAGTACTTCGTGCGTCGCATCGAAGGGCCACCCACCACCTACGAGCAAACCGAGAACACCCCCGAGCAGGGCTCGTTGCTCTCGCTGGAGCTGGTGGAGCCGAGTCGTCGCGCGGGCCTTCTCACCACGCGTTGGGCGCTGGTGAACTTCACCATGTTCACCGCTCTCCCCCGCACCGCCGCCGCGCGGGCCTACCGCGCCTTCCTCGGCTACGACATCGCGCGCCTCGAGGGCCTGCAGCCCGTCGGCAACGAGCCCGTGGACTACGACGACAAGAACGTCGCGGCCGAGGCCTGCGCCGTCTGCCACTCCACTCTCGATCCCCTGACCTACCCGTTCACCCGCTATCGCGGCATCGACGACGTCGCCAACTCGGCCACCTACGACGCCAACCGTCTCGACGACTTCGCGAACCAAGGACCGAACATTCCGTCTACGCCCGAAGGGGGTGTGGTGTTGGGCCAGCAGGTGAACGACCTCGTCGGATGGGCCTTGGTGGCGGCCAACAGCGATGCCTTCGCGCGCACCGTGGTGCGCGACCTCTGGGTCCGCCTCGTGGGGGCCGAGCCCGGTCTCGACGACGCCGAGTACGAGCAGCTCTGGATCGACCTCCGCTCCACCCACGGCTACTCGGTCGAAGCCATGCTCCACGACCTCGTCTTCACGGAGGCCTACAGTGTTCCCTGAGAGCGTGTTCCCTGAGACCGTCGAGCATGCCTCTCGCGCGCTCCTCCTAGCGAGCCTGTGCATGGCGAGCTTCGCCTGCGGCAGCGACGACGAGCTGCCCCCGCAGCCCGGGCCCGTCACCCAGCCCCCGACGCAGACCGTCGCGTCGCGCAACCCGGTGGTGAAGTTCAAAGGCGGCGCCGCCTTCGCAGAAGATCTGGCGCGTGCGCTCCGTCTCGACCGCGAAGAGGTCTGCCTCGAGCTCGGTCAATACGACTGCACAGGAGAGGTCCACCGCGTCACCCTCGGGGGCGTCGACCCCTACGAGGGCGGCGTGTACGAGCCTCTGCCTCGCGCCACCATCACCGCGCCCATCGCCCTCGATCGCGTGGCGCTGAGCGCGTGCAGCCTTCGCGCCGATCGCGACTTCGACGACCCGGCCGCCGCCGCCGTCTTCATCGCATCCGGTGGTGGCCAAGACTCGGTCGAGGCCCGCACCATCGCCGTCGACCGGCTCTACCAGGGGCTGCTGCTTCGCATCCCAACCGCCGACGAGCGCGACGCGGTCGTCGGCCTCTACGACGCGCTCTCGGGCGACGACCGTGGCCGCCGCTGGGCCAAGCTGTCCTGCTTCGCGATCGCCACCACCACCGAGGCCGCTTTCTACTGAGGTCATGAGATGAAGCTCGCACGACGACGACTCCTCCAGACCCTCGGTGCCACCGCCGCTACCGGGCTCGCGCTCGGCAGCGACCGCGCCCAGCTCCAAGCCCAGGAGCCGGCATCGGACGGCCCCTACTTCCTCATCGTGCTCGGCGGCACGGGAGGGGCGAACATCGTAGACAGCCTCCTCGCCATTCGGCAGAGCGAGTGCACCAACCCCGCCTCGGTCTATTGTTTTCCCGACCAGGTGGTCTCCGACATCGCGGGCACCGACTTCCGCGCCATCGACGTCGGCTTCGGCAGCCTCGGGGCCATCCCCATGAGCTTCCAGGCCAACCAGTCGGCTTTCGTGACCAAGCACGGCGCCGACCTGATGGCGGTGACGCACACGGGCACGAGCGTGAACCACGCCGTCGCGCAGCGCCGCGCCGTCACCGGCAACGAAGCGTGGCTCGGCCGCACCCTGCAGGAGGTGGTCGCCGCCACCTATGGTGAGAGCTTCGCCTTGCCCAACGTTCACCTCAACGCCGAGTTCGGCTTCGCCGAGCGCGGCCTCGACGAGACCCTGCCCGCGTACGCCTTTGGGGAGACGGTGGCCAACCCGATCCTGTGGCCGCTCGCCCTCGACCCCCGCAAGGGGGTGGTGGGGGCGCCGAGCGCCGACGACCTGCAGCTCGCCCGCGCCCTGCGCAACGACGTGCTCGACCCGAACAGCCAGTTCGGAAAGGTCTTCGCCCAGGCCGAGCGGCTGAAGCAGTGGCGACACCAGCGCGGCGCCCCACAGGCCGGCGTCGAAGCACAGAACCTCATCGACAAGCTGCTCCTCATCGAGGACCAAGCGCTGCTCGCCCAGTACGGGCTCGAGCAGGCCGACGACATCGCGGCGGTCCGCCAAGCCTTCCCCGACCTCGAGAGTGATCCTCTCGACGCGCAGGCTGCCCTCGCCTTCCTCCTGCTCAAGAACCAGGTCTCCTGCACGGTAACCCTCGGCCCGAGCTTTCAAGCCACGGTCGACGACGCCTCCTCGGTCGACATTCGCAACCCGCCCATCGCGTTCGACTTCTCCCACCAGGATCACCCGTCGACGCAGGCCTTCATGTGGCAGCGGCTCTTCCGCATCGCCGATGGCCTCGCCACCTTGCTGAAGGACGTGCCCTTCGGCGCGGGCTCGATGTGGGACCGCACCATGATCTACTTCGCGACCGAGTTCGGTCGCACGCGGACCAAGCCCGGCCTCAACGCCACCTCCTTCGGGAGTGGCCACGAGCTCAACAACGGCAGCGTCATCATGAGCCCCCTCGTGCAGGGTGGGCGGGCCCGCGGCGGCGTCGACCTCGCCACCGGTTTCACGTACGGCTTCGACCGCCAGACCGGCGATCCAGTTCCGGGTACGACCATGACCGAGGCCGACATCTACGCGGGCATCCTCGGCGCTCTGAAGGTCGACACGGCCGGCAGCGGGCTCCCTGACGTGCCCTGCATGCGCAAGAGCTGACCACCTCACGAGGTCATGGTGAACACGAGGCGGCGCAGGCCGTCGTGCTCGACGGGCGGGGACCGATGCAGCGGGCCTCCGAAGCCAGGGCCGGGAAAACCGCGGCCCTTCATGAGCAACACATCACCCGGGCCGAGACGCCGTAGTCGATCCGGGTTGCGCACGAGGGCGAGATTGAACGCCTCGTGGTCCCGCGGACCGTCGTCGAGCACCTCCGCCGCAACATCGCGATCCTCGAGCCATTCGGTGCCAGGGCCGACGTAGCTGCAGACCCATCGCAACCGGTAGTAGTCCACGTGGAAGCGCCGACACTTGTCGGTCTCCACGACGTCGAGGTCGACTTGAAAATCGGTCGTACCAGCCGCCTGAGCGTAGAGACCCAGGCCCTGAGCGACGTCGTCCGCAAAGGCGTCGCGTCCAGGCCCTTCCGGCAACCGCTCGACGATGCTTCTCCGATCGAGGTCGGACGTTCCGTGAGCGCGGATGCGCAGCGAGCCCTCCCGGTCCACGAGGGTGCGCGCGTAGGCGGCGACCACGGGCGAGAGGCTACGACGCCATACCGCGGTGTGCACGCCTTGGCTGGCGATCTCCTCGAGGACGCAGGGCTCGTTCCCCATGCGCCACCGGACCTGCTCTGGGGACGTCTGCATGACGAACAGTTCCCACAACCAAAGTGCTTATGCAATGCAATTGCAGTTGCGATCTGATTGCCGTCAGGGCTATGACCTCCACCATGCCTTCCAAGACCCTCTGCGTGGGCCTCGTGCCCCTCCTCGCGCTGACCGCATGCAGCGACGACACCGACCCCACTGGCACCGGGAGCCTCTCGGTCCTCGTCGAAGCTGAAGACACCATCACCGAAGGCCTCGATCCTGGAACCGAGGGCGAGAACATCACCGACGGCTGGCAGGTTCGCTTCGACAACTACATCGTGGCCATCGGAGCCATCGACGTGCACCTCTCGACCGACGAAGCGGTCGAGGCCGAAGCCCCCGAAAGGTACGTGCTCGACCTCACGAGTGTGCCGGCCGCCGGTCTCGCCCTCTGGCAGCTCGATGAGCTTCAGGAGGGCCGCTGGGAGTTCAACTACGAGACCGCAGCCGACGGAGCGACGCGCCACGACAGCGTGCAGCCCGCCGACTACGACGCCGTCGTCGCCGACGACCTGACCTACCTCATCCGCGGCACCCTCTCGAAGAGCGACGGTGTGTCGTGTCCGCCGGCCGGCAAAGCCATGGTGCCGATGGGCACGATGGCCATGGGCATGAACGCGGCCGGTGACCCCTGCTACGCAAACCCCACCATCACCTTCGAGATCGGCGCCGAAGCCGAGACGGCCTTTGGCCCCTGCGAGATCGACGAACAGCCCGGCTTCAGCGTCACGGCGGGCAATACGCAGTCGGTCGCGATGACCATTCACGGTGACCACCTGTTCTTCAACGGGTTCCCCGAAGGCGACGAGGGCGGCGTCACCCGCCTGGCCCAGTGGTTCGCCGACTGCGACCTCGACCTCGACGGCACCGTCACCGAAGCCGAGCTCGCCGCCCTCGCCCCCGCCGACCTGTCAGAGCTCGACGACCGCTTCCAACTCGGCGGCTCGCCCATCACCCCCCTCGGCGACATGTGGACCTACGTCAGGGCCCAACTCAAGACCCAGGGCCACTTCCAAGGCGAGGGCGAGTGCCCCGTCGACGGCGTCGCGCACGAGCACGAAGACTGAGCGAAGGGTCGCGAGAACCGATTGCCGACGACGTCGACTCCACGCGTCCGCCCGCGGGCACCAGCCGCGGCCGCCCAAGTGTGCGCCGTTCGAGGTTCGAGGGCGCACACGAGGTTCGAGGTTCGAGGTTCGAGGACGAGCACGAGGTTCGAGGTTCGAGGACGAGCACGAGGTTCGAGGTTCGAGGACGAGCACGAGGTTCGAGGTTCGAGGTTCGAGGACGAGCACGAGGCCGAGCACGAGACCGAGCACGAGACCGAGAACCGAGCCTCCGTCCCACAGATCCGGTAGCAGTGTGGGTCCCATGCCCATCCACCAGGAGCTCCTCACGGCTGTGCGCGCGGGTCTCGCCGCCGCGGGCAACCCCGACGACGCGGGCCCGATGCAGCGGTACATGAAGTCGGCGCTCCCTTTCCACGGGGTGAAGGCTGGACCGCGACGCAAGCTTCTGCGCGCGATCTTCGCTGCGCACCCCATCGAAGAATGGCAGGACGTGTCGGACACGACGCTCGCGCTCTGGCATCGAGCGTCGTTTCGCGAGGAGCGCTACGCGGCAACCGAGCTGCTACGGCAGCGGCGCTACAAGCGATACGTGGGAGCGGCCGCCTTGCCGCTCTACGAAGAGCTCATCGTCACTGGGGCCTGGTGGGATCACGTGGACGAGATCGCGAGCAAGCTCGTCGGGGCAGCGCTCGTCCTCGAGCCGGAGCCCGTGGCCGCCGCCATGCGCGCATGGATGCTGAGCGACGATCTGTGGAAGCGACGCACGGCGATCATCTGTCAGCTCGGCCGCAAGTCCGAGACGGACCGCGAACTGCTTACCGAGGCCATCGAAGCGGCGTGGGACGACCGCGACTTCTTCCTACGGAAGGCCATCGGTTGGGCGCTACGTGACCTCGGGCACGCCGAACCCGATTGGGTGCGCGACTACGTGGCGCGTCACCAAGAGCGCCTCAGCCCGCTCAGTCGCCGCGAAGCCCTCAAGAACCTCTGAGCTCGCCGAGCATGCGCTTCGCGCGGCGCATCCAACCTCGGTTGAGACGACGCACGTGACGAGGTTGCGCTTTCTCCTCCGCGATGGCGCGACGAAGCAAGTCTCGCGCTTCCACGGGCTGGCCGGCCCGCCGTAGATACTGCGCACGCAGGACTTGGTGTGGGAGCCGCGGCGCGAGGCGTTCGAGCTCGACGAGGGCCTCGAGACATGCCTCTTCCTCTCCCGCGTCCCACAGCGCGCGCGCGAGCTCACGGTAGGCCGCGAACTCGCGGTAGGAGGGCTGGCGATCGACGAGGCGCTCGAGCACCGCCACCGCGCGCTCGGGCTCCCCGACCTCGAGGCAGCAGAGTCCGAAGCCGAACAGCGCATCCTTGTCGTCCTCGCGTTCCTCCAGCACCGCCTCGAAGTGACCGTGGGCCTCGCCGTAGCGGCCGGCATCGTAGAGTCCTTGCGCAAGCCTGACGCGGTTCTCGATGCTGGGCGTCTCGTCGAAGCGACGCTGCAGCTCCTCGATCGAGGGCGGCCGGCTGAGATGGTCGAGCAGGCGCTGTTTCGCCATCCCTACCCCGGGTTCCTGCAGCTTGACCGCGTAGGCGTAGTAGAAGGCGCCGCCGGGCATGAGGAGGATGATCCAGTACCAGCGCTGATCCGCCCGACGCTGCACCGCATCGACGAACATCCACCCCTTGAAGGCCATCCACAAGAGGCCCAACAAGCGCGTCAATGCCGGTAGGTCCATCACTTCTCGAAGCTCCGGAGCTGCCCCAGAGCCACGAAGGAGCCTACCAGCTGGGCCAACGGAGCGTACTCGGCGGGCAGGATTCCGGTCGCGACCACCAACGCGCCAAAGGACGCCGGTACGAGAAGCAACAGGGCCACCGCGCTCGCGAGCGAGCGTGTGCGCTGGGCCGTGGCCAACGACAGGGCGGCCGCTCGTGGGTCGTCGCTGGCGAGGAGGACGGCATGCTCACCGCGGTCGCGACCGGCGGCATTGAGCACCACCGCCGCGTCGGCCGCTTCGAGCGCGAGATTGTCGAAGGGGCTGTGGCCCATCACCGCCACCAGCGCCCCCGTCTCACGAATGCGCTCGACGGCCGCCCCTCGCTCGTCGTCCATCACCTCGGGTCGAAGGTGGTCGATGTCGAGGGCGCGTCCGAGGGCGGCGCAGGTCTCGCGGGTGTCGGCGCTCATGAGGATGGGCTCGATGCGCGCGTCGAGCACGTGCTGCACCGCCGCCCGGGCCCCAGATCGAAGACCGTCCTGAAGCGCGAGGATGCCGAGCAACCGACCTCCTCGCGCCACGAGGAGGACCGACCGACCTGCGGCCTCGAGCTCGACGATGCGCTCCTCCGCGACGGCCACCGAGACGTGACGCTCGATGAGGAGGGCGCGGTTGCCCACACACACCGTCTCGCCGCTCGAGGCGATCGCGGTCACGCCACGGCTCGCGAGGGAGCGCAGGTCGCGAACCGCCATCGCACGCAGATCGCGTTCGGCCGCCGCACGTCGCACCGCCAGCGCCACTGGGGTTCGGTCACCCGAGAGTAGCCCCGCGGCCAGCGCGAGCACGTCGTCGGCACGGGTCGCGTCTCCACGTCGCTGGGCGATGACCTCGACCTCGACGAGGTCGGGCTCACCGCGCAACAAGGTGCCTCGGGCGCAGAAGATGGCGGCGGTGACGCGCGCGCATCGATCCCAGAGCGCCGCCGAGGTGTAGAGAATGCCGCGCCGCATCGCGATGCGGATGCCACGGGCCACGGCCAAGCCGACCAGGCTTCCTACGGCCACGTTGCCGAAGGCGGCGTAGACCGCGACCACGACGAGGGCCACATCGACCGCCTCTCGACCGAGGGCCGCGGACAAGCCCCCCACGAGCAAAGCGAGCACCGGTGCCCAGCGCTCGCTGAGGCGGCGCATCCGGAGGGGAAGCTGGGCGTTCGCGTCGGCTCTGGCCTCGGCCACGGCGAGCGGGCGCGCGAAGGCGCGCTCGTCACCGGCCTGCAGACAGCGGCCGCGAATGGTGCCGTCGACCACCCGTGCTCCCGCCACCACCACATCGCCGACCCGTCGACGCACCGGGACCGTCTCGCCCGGCCAGGGCAGGACTTCGGCCTCGCCTTCGACCACTTCGAGGTCGACCGCGACCGTCTCGCCCCCGTCGACGAGCACGTGCTCGCCGGGTCGAACGTCGAACACCAGCTCCTTCTGCGCGATGGCGGTCGGCTCGCCCACCACGCGCCGCGCCGCCACGTCGAGGCGTTGGCCGAGCCAGGCTCGGTGGGCTTGGATCCCGCGCGCAGCGTAGGCCACGACCCAGTAGTTCACCGCCGCCGCGCTGAGCACGGTGCCGGCGAGGAATGCCGCGCGCCCCACGCCATCGGGCTGCCCGGCAAAGAGGGTCCAGCCGGCGATGAGCGCCGCGTAGAGGGGCGTCACCACCACCACGAGCCAGTGGGGTCGCGCCGGGTCGCTCGGTTCGGTCAGGGCCCGGCCGAGCAAAGCCGCCGCGCCCACACCAACCAGGACGAGCCTCGCCATCGCGAGCAGCCGGGTGGCCGCGGCGAGCTCGAGGGCCATGGTGAGCAGTCCCGCCACCAAGGCCAGCCCCACGAGCAACGCCCCCATGTCGCGGCGTTCGGCCGACGACCCGACCGGCACCTCGTCGGCCGGGTCGATGGGGTGTCCCGGTGCGACGGTGGTCGAGATGGGACGCGGCAGGGGCTCGACCAGCTCGTCGTCGTCTTCGACCTCGAGCCGCTCCGGAACGGGCTCGTCGGGCGCGGAAGCCACCGCCGCACGCACGGGCGGCATGACCGCGTCGAGGGTACGATCGGCCACCGTGGGTGGTGGGGGGGTGACCGGGGGCGGAGGCTCGATGGCCTCGCCCCCGATGAAGGCCTGGCGACAGCGATAGAAGTCGCAGAAGAAGCGAAACTCGGCGTCGAAGATGGCGACGTGACCCGCACGCAGCGGATCGACGGGGGCCCCGCAAGCCGCGCACCCGACGTGGCGTTCGGCCACCGGTCGATAGGCGCCCTCGGCGCCGCTCGGCTCCGGTCGGGAGCCTGACGCCTCGAACGACACTCAGAGCTCCGCGTGGACCTTGCCCAGGCCACGGTCGAGCATCTCGAGGGCCTCGTCGATCTCAGCCGCGCTCACGATGAGCGGCGGCAGGAAGCGAAGCGCACGCGGCCCCGCCGCGGTCGCGAGCAGCCCCTCCTCGCGCAGAACCCCGAGGAGCTCGCGCGGCTCCTTGGCGTCGGTGAGGACGATGGCGCGCATCAAGCCCTGGCCGCGGTGACCCACGCAGAGCTTGGGGAACTTCTCCACGATGCGCGCGAGGCCGGCGGAGAGCTGGCGCCCACGCGCCTCGGCGTTTTCGATGAGTCCTTCCTCGCGCAGCACACGCAGCACCGTCCTGGCCGCCATGCATGCGAGCGGGTTCCCGCCGTAGGTCGAGCCGTGGGAGCCCGGCGGCAACGCGTTCGCCATGTGCTCCCGAACGAGGAGCGCACCGACGGGGAAACCTCCGCCGAGCCCCTTGGCGAGCGCAACGCCGTCGCCCATCACGTCCTCGTGCTGGGAGGCGAGCAGCTTGCCGGTGCGCCCGAACCCGGTCTGCACCTCGTCGAGCATCAAGAGCGAGCCATTGGCGTCACAGAGCTTTCGCAGGCCGGGCAGGAACCCGGGCGGTGCGGGATTGACCCCGCCCTCGCCTTGCAGCGGCTCCACGAAGACCGCCGCCGTATCGGCGTCGAGGGCCTTCTCGACGGCCTCGAGGTCGCCGTACGGAAGCTGGACCATCCCCGCCAGGGGCTCGCCGAAACCTTCGAGATACTTGGGGTTCCCCGTCAGCGCGAGCGCACCGAGGGTGCGACCGTGGAAGGCCTGCTCGAAGGTGATGATCTTCGTGCGCGGCTTACCCTGCTCGTGGAAGTGGCGCCGCGCGATCTTGAGCATCGCTTCGTTGGCCTCGGCGCCACTGTTGCAGAAGAAGGCGCGCTCGTAGCCCGTGGCCTCGAAGAGCTCTTCCGCCAGCTGGATGTTCTGGTCGGTGAAGAAGTAGTTCGACACCTGCATGAGCCTGGCGGCTTGCTCTGCGATGGCCTGGCTCAACACGGGATGACCGTGGCCGAGACAGCAAACGGCCACCCCGGCACAGAAGTCCAAGTACCGGTTCCCCTCGCTGTCGAAGAGTCGAACCCCCTCGCCGCGTTCGATCACCATTCGCGCGGGCCGGTAGTTCCCCATCAGGTGGGCATCCGCGGCGGCCAGCATCGACGCGACGTCGCGGGTTGCCTCTGCACGCTTCCCCTTTATTTCCATGATGGTCCGATCTACGCCCCCTTTCTGAGCGAGGCAAACAGCCATGACTGACGGAGACCAGAAGGACGAAGCCACGGAAGCCGAGGCCACGGACGCAAACGCGGCCGAGCCGACCGACGCCAAGACCGAGAGCGACGCCCCCGAGGCCGATAGCCTCGCCCCGGTGGAGGAAGGCGCAGACGCAGCCCTGCCCGGCGCCGCCGCCGACCCCGTCGCCGAGCTCGAAGAAAAGCTCGAGAAGGCCAAGAAGGACGCTGCGACCAACAAGGAGCGCATGCTCCGCGTCGCCGCTGATTTCGAGAACTTCCGACGCCGATCGGTGCGTGAGCTCGACGACACCCGTCAGCGCGCGAAGATGGACGCGGTCAAAGAGCTGCTGCCCGTCTTCGACAACCTCGAGCGCGCCACCAGCCACGGCGAAGGCGCCGACGTCAAGTCGGTGGTCGACGGCATCCGCATGGTGATCAAGCAGTTCGTCGACACGCTGGGCAAGCTCGGCATGGAGCGCATCGAGGCCATCGGAAAGCCCTTCGATCCGAACCACCACGAGTCGATCCAGTTCGAGCACTCCGACGAGCACGAGGCCGGCATCGTCATCAACGAGTTCCACGCGGGCTACAAGCAGGGAGACAAGCTCCTGCGCCCCGCGCTCGTCGTGGTCTCGCGCGGCCCCAAGCCCCCCGAGGAAGCCGCTGAGCAAGCCGCCGAGGCCGCCGAGGAGGCCGCCCCCGAGGGCAGCTCCGACGACGCGCCGAGTGACGGCGAAGCCTAGGCGAAAATACCGCTGGGCTGGACGAATCCGACGGTAGCCGAGGCGTATCAAACCGCCCTGTCATCCTTGGGAAAAACGGCTAAGATGCCGTCCTCAAACAGCCGACCCGTCGGCATGACACAAAGGGGTGGGGCTCGAGCGAGCCCGTCACATCGATGCGCATCGATGGGCCCGCCCTCTCGCGTCCATCATGAGCAAGATCATCGGAATCGACCTGGGCACGACCAACTCCTGCGTAGCAGTGATGGAGGGCACCGGTGCCGCGACCGCGAACAGTGTCCGGGTCATCCCCAACGCCGAGGGCGCCCGCACGACCCCGAGCATCGTCGCCTTCACCGAGAACGGTGACCGGCTCGTGGGGCAGGTCGCGCAACGACAGGCCACCAACAACCCCGAGGACACCATCTACGCGGTGAAGCGCCTCATGGGGCGCAAGTTCCGCGACGAGGACGTGGCCCGGCAAACCGACATCGTCGCCTACCGCGTGATCGAGGCCGACAACGGGGACGCGTGGGTCCAGGCGCGCGACAAGACCATGTCGCCCCCCGAGGTGTCGTCGATCATCCTCCGCTCGCTGAAGGAGATCGCCGAGTCCTTCCTCGGAGAAGAGGTTACCGACGCGGTCATCACGGTTCCGGCCTACTTCGACGACGCTCAGCGTCAGGCTACCAAAGACGCGGGGGCCATCGCCGGTCTCGACGTCAAGCGCATCATCAACGAGCCCACGGCGGCCGCGCTCGCCTACGGCCTCGATCGACAAGACGCCCAGACGGTGGCGGTCTACGACCTCGGCGGGGGTACCTTCGACATCTCGGTCCTGCACATCCAGACCGGGGTGTTCAGCGTCAAGTCGACCCATGGGGACACACACCTCGGGGGCGAAGACTTCGATCAGCGCCTCGTGCAGCAGCTGCTCGACGAGTTCACGCAGACTTCGGGCGTGAACCTCTCGAAGGATCGCGTGGCCCTCCAACGGCTCAAAGAAGCCGCGCAGAAGGCGAAGCACGAGCTCTCGTCGTCGCTCGAGACCGAGATCAACCTCCCCTTCGTGGCCGTCGACGCATCCAATGCCCCGCTCCACCTCGAGCGCCGGGTCAAGCGCAACGAGCTCGAGATGCTGTGCGCCGACCTCGTCGACCGCACGCTCGACTCGTGCGCACAGGCCCTCGCCGACGCAGGCATGACGGCAGCCGACATCGACGCCGTGGTGCTCGTGGGCGGCATGACCCGCATGCCTGCGGTGCAGTCGGCGGTAGAAGAGTTCTTCGGCAAGCCGGCCAGCCGTGGGGTCAACCCGGATGAGGTGGTTGCCGTCGGCGCCACCATTCAGGGCGCTGCGCTCACAGGCGAGGTCGACGACGTCCTCCTCCTCGACGTCACGCCGCTGAGCATCGGTGTCGAGACCGGCGGTGGGGTGTTCACGGCCCTCATTCCACGGAACACCACCATCCCGACGTCGGCGCAGGAGATCTTCACCACCAGCGTCGACAACCAGAACTTCGTGCCGATCCACGTGCTCCAAGGTGAACGCGCGATGGCGGCAGACAACCGCAGCCTCGCCGAGTTCGAGCTGACGGGCATTCCGCCCGCTCCGCGCGGTGTGCCGAAGATCCAAGTCATCTTCACCATCGACGCCAACGGCATCCTTCACGTCGAAGCCACCGACCTCGGCACGGGTCTCACGACCGAGGTCAGCATCACCCCGCACAGCGGGCTCAACGAGGATCAGATCGACCAGATCATTCACGACGCGGCGAGCTTCCAGGAGGAAGACGCGCTGCGCCACGAGTTCGCCGAGCTGAAGAACCAGGCCGAGACCCTGGTCTACACCACCGAGCAGGCCCTCGAGGGCTATGCCGACTTGCTCGACGAGGCCTTGCTCGACGAGCTTCAGGCCGACTGCGACTACCTGCGTCAGCTCCTTGCGGAGAGCCTCGACATGGAGGAGATCCGCACGGCCTACGCCAAGCTCGAGGGCGCGGCCTTCCGCATCGCCGAAACGATGTACGCCGACGACGCGTGAGCACGTGAGCCCGGCCGAAACATCGGAGCCATTCGGCCGCTATCGCCTCCTCGAGCTCATCGCCGAGGGCGGCATGGCCGAGGTCTTCAAGGCCAAGAGCTTTGGCGTCGAGGGCTTCGAGAAGGTCCTCGTCATCAAGCGCATCCATAGCCGGCTTGCCGAGCACCGCGCCTTCGTCGACCTCTTCGTTCAGGAGGCGAAGCTCACGGTTCGGCTCTCGCATGCGAACATCGTGCAGGTGTTCGACCTCGGTCGCGTCGAGCCGAAGAACGACGGCCCCGCCAGCTACTACATCGCGATGGAGCACGTGGCCGGCGTCGACCTGGCCACGGTGATCGAGTCGTTCCGCCGCCGGCGCGAGGCGCTCCCGATCGGCATGGCGGTCTACGTCGTGAGCGAGGTGGCCAAGGCCCTCGATCACGCACACCGTCGCACCGACGAAGACGGCGAGCCCCTCGGGATCGTCCACCGCGACATCTCTCCGCACAACATCCTGTTGTCGTGGGAGGGCGAGGTGAAGGTCACCGACTTCGGTATCGCCAAAGCCGTCGACGCCATCGATCCCGCGGCCGCCCGCGACGACACCGAAGCGGCCCGCGCGACGGGCAAGCTCAGCTTCATGAGCCCGGAACAGTCCCGTTCGGAGACCACCGACGCGCGCAGCGACCTTTTCTCGCTCGGCATCGTGCTCTACCAGATGCTCACCGGGGACAACCCCTTCGCCGCGCCCACGGCCGGCGAGACGGTGCGTCGGATCCAGGCCGGCGAGTATCCTCCGCCCACCCTCGCCCGCCCCGACGTGCCCACATCGCTCGCGGAGGTGGTGGGACAGCTGCTCGCCGTGAGCCCGGGGGAGCGACTCGAGACGGCCTCTGCGCTGCACGAGTCCCTCATGGCCTTCTCGTACACCTCAGGCGCGCGCTTCGAGTCGGCGGACTTGGCCGCCCTCCTCGGTCCGCTTCGCGAGGGGCTCGACCTCGACGGTCCCGAGGTGGAAGGCGCAGACGTCCTGCCCGAACCGCGCGCCGACGACGACCGCACGCCGGTGGAAGTGCCGCAGGCCTCGAGTCCGCCGGACAGCGAGCCGGTGGCCGGCGAGCGCCGGGAAGTGACCGCTCTCGTGATGGTCCTCGACCCCGGCAAGCGAGGCGACGCAGGAGAGCAGAGCCAGAGGCGCCTCGGACGACTGCGTGACCTCATCGAGCGCCACGGCGGCTGGCTCGAGGAGCGACGGCCCCACCAGCTGACGGCGATCTTCGGGCTCGGCGAGACCAACGGTCGCGACGCCGAAGCTGCGGTTCGCGCCGCGCTGGTGCTCGTGCGCGAGCGACGTGGCGGCACCACCCCCGTCTCGTGCGGGATCCACTCCGGGCCGATGAGCGTCGACGACGGCGGCTTGCCGGTCCAGGACGAGCGGCTCCTCGCGCTCATGGCGACGGCACAACGCCTCGCCCACGCTGCAGAGGGTCAGGTGGTGGTCTCCAGCGTCTCTGGAAGACTGGTACGGCGGCACTTCGTCACCGAGCCCCTACCTGCCTCCATGCGGGCCGTCGCCGACGGCGGGGTGGTGGTGCGGCGGCCGGCCGATGACGCGGGCAACCCCACCCGGTTCGTGGGCCGCACGAGCGAGCTCAAGCGGCTGGGGAAGATCATGGCCAAGGGCACCCGCCGCGAGCCCCAGCTCGTGGTGCTCCGCGGCGAGACCGGGCTCGGCAAGAGCCGGCTCCTGGTCGAGGCCAAGCGACGCCTCGCGCGCGGCGACTTCAACGTGGGCTTCTACCAAGCGAGCTGCCCTCTGAATGGTGCGAGCCAACCTTGGAGTGGGCTGCGCTCGATGCTGCACGTGCTCTGCGGCACGCAGGAAGACGACGACCCAGAGCGCATCGTGGAGGTGCGACCACGACTGCGTGCCCTCGGGCTCGACCACGCATCGGCGACCCAGGTGCTTCAGCTATTGGGCGCGCCGGTGAAGGGCCGGGCCGAGGATGCGCGGGTTCGGCTGCGTGCGAGCTTCGAGAAAATGGTGCAGAGCCTCGCCAACGACAGACTGCATTGTTTCGCTTGGGACGACGCTCAGGCCTTGGATCGGGAGAGCCTCGACACGCTCATCCGGATCATGAAGAGCCATCGTCCCGGGGGTCGAAAGGGTGGCCTGCGCGCGGTTTTTCTCTTGTCCCAACGAGGCGAGATCCCACCCGCGCTCGCACGCCGACGCGAGCTGCACGTCATCGACCTCGACGAGCTGAGCCAGCGCGAGACGGAGAAGCTGTTGCAGCACCAGCTCGACGCCCGCGTGGTGCCCCAAAACCTGCTGTCCTACGTGCGCAACCACGCGGGGGGTCACCCTCTCTTCATCGAAGAGCTCGTACGGGAGCTGGTGGACGTGGGCGTGGTGCAGGTGCTGAACGGCAAGGTCCACATGAAGGCCGACACGACGACGGTTGCACCACGCACGTTGCGCACCCTCGTCGCGGACCGGGTATCCCGTCTCCAGCAACGTGAGCGCCGCGTATTGCAGGGGCTGGCGGTGCTGGGCGAGCCAGCCTTCTCCCCCATGGTGGCGACCATTCTCGACCAGTCGCTCCCCCACCTCGACCGTCACCTCACGCGACTCGAGGAGCGGGGCTTGGTACGGCGCGTGGGTCCGACCCAGGTCCGCTTCGCCTCGCCCCTGTTCGAGGAGATCGTGCTGTCGGCCATGCCGGCCGCGGTCCGAAAGGAGCTGCACCGTCAGGCCGCTCGAGCCTACGAGCAAGCCCAGCTCCCCGGACCTGGTGAAGCGGACGAAAAGGTGGGCGAGCACCTCATCGGGGCGGGAGAACCCGACCGTGCAGGGGCCTACTTCTGGCGCGCGGCAGAGGCCAAGCTCGCCGCCGACCAATACGAGTCGGCGCTCCGAGCGATGATGCTCGCGTTCGAGCGCCTCGAGCCCGAGCAACATTCCCCGGAAGAACTCTGCGATTGGATGGGCACGTTGGCGGCCGTGGTGAGTCAGCTGCGGCAAGGCCCGGGGCTACGAGATGCCCTCGGCGCGCCATTGCGTTCGATCGATGCGCGTGGAAACCAGGAGGTGCGGGTACGCGCCAACATCCACGCCGCGCGGGCACTTGGCGCGGTGAACCTGTTCGAGGCCGCTTACGAGGCGCTCGAGGTGGCCGACCCCGACGAGCTCGAGGACGAGGCGCTCATTCGTGAAAGCCTCACCGCCGAAGCGCAGCTCGCCGCCCGCCACGGCCAGTTCCGGCGCGCGGTGGTGGCCGGTGAGAGGCTGGAGCGCTTGGGCCTATCGGACACCGTCGACGTGCTGATCACGGTGGCCTTGGCGAAGGCCATGAGCGGCGACGCCGAGGGCGCTCAAGCCCTGATGGAGCGCGTCGAAGCCACGGGACCGCCCGCGGATCCTGCGGAAGCGGTGGTGCGCATGAAGCACTGGGTGCTCGTGCACTTCAATCGTCGCGACTACGAGGCCGCAGCCAAAGCGTCGCAACAGCTCGCACAACAAGCACGCGAGA
>JAUHZF010000451.1 GCA_030426145.1 Polyangia bacterium | reverse complement strand
GTCGAACTACAACCTGCTGCGGCTCTCGGCGTTGCTCTCGGTGTGTCGGCCCCTCGGAGACGGCGACCAGGCTGGCTGCCGTCGCCCTGCGGTGCTGCAGCTGGAGATCCATCCATTCGTGGGCCCGGTGCAGCAGATGCTGTCCTTCTGCAGCACCCAAGGCATTGCCGTACAGGGTCACACCATGCTCGCTCGGGGGATGTTCCTCGGGTTTCCGCCGTTGGTACGCATGGCGGCGCGGTACGACGTATCTCCTGCAGTTCTCATGCTGCGCTGGGCACAGCAGCTCGGCGTGGGCGTCTTGTTCCACAGCTCCGACGCGACGCACCTCGATGAGGTGGTGGGCGGCGTGCATCGTGCGGCGCCCATCGCCGCGCGCGACATGGCTGAGATCAGCGGCTACCACTGCGTCCTCGCACGTCGGTTCTTCACCGAAGCCGTGCCCGTATTGCCAGCGTCCTCGCTCGACGCGATCACCGAAACGAAGGCCTACGTCGAGGCGGTGGCGGAGCGGCTGTCGTGCGACCGCGCGGCGCTCGCCAAGGGGGCGTCATTGAGTGAGACGGCGCTCGCGGTGCCCCACCAATGCAACCGAGAGATCTTGTTCGATCCCCTGGCGAAGCAGATCGCGGCGCGGCTGTTTCCTGACGTCGGGGGCAGCATGGCCCGGCAGCAGCGCTATCGCGACCTGCTGCGCAAGCTGCGTGCGGCCCTCATGGCGGCCAAGGCAACGACGCCGAAGTGTTGTGCCCTTGGGAAGTCCACCGCGGTGCCCTCGCCCATCGTCGTCGCGGGGCGCCCGGTATCGTCGGCCGTGGCCTATCCTCAGGCCATGCCGGTCGAGGTGGCGCCGCTCGCCGAGCTTCGGCCCTTCTTCGACTTCCTCGCCGCGCCGGATGGGTGGTTCGAGGCGGACGAGGCCGGACCCCTGACGTTTCCACGCGGCACCTACTTCCCCGACCAGCGCATGGACCTCTGCAAGCAGGTGGTCGGCCCGGACCACGTCGGTCGCCTGGCCGATGCCCTCGTGGCGCAGGCCGAGTGCGACGTGGCGCACCCGGTTCGTCACTTCCTGCTCGGAAACAACGTCGCTTGTGATGGCGACGACCCGGTGGCGGCGGCGGAGCTGGCGCGGGTGGCTGAGCATGTCTCCATCGAGACCTGGTACCTGGCTGGCAATGGCATCGGTCCGCGCGCGATGGCGATCATCGCTCAGGCCCTGGTAGAGGCCCCAGAAGCGCGTGCCTTGTGGCTCAAGCGCAATCCTCTGGGGCCAGCAGGCGCTCGCGTGCTGGGGCGCATGTTGGCGCGGCATCGTGGCCTCGAGCTTCTCGACCTGCACAATACGGGGCTCTTCGACGAGGGCGTGGCGGCGATGGTCGAGGGGTCGCGCGATCTGAGCTTGCGACACCTCTATCTCAGCGCCAATGCGCTCACCCAAGAGGCGATTCGAGCCTTGGGGACGCGTCTCGGAGAGCGGACCTTGGTCTCTCTCTATCTGTCGATGAACCGGCTCGGCGCGAAGGGACTGGCCGCGTTGGTCGAGTTGCTCGAGCGCGGGTTGCTCGATGGTCTCGAGCGGTTGGACCTCGGGGCCGTGGGACTGGAGGCCGATGACCTGCGGGGCCTGGGCCGCGTCTTGGCGCGTCGTTGCCCGCGGCTGCGGTTTCTCGACCTCGGCACTTACCGGGCGACCCGTGACCTCGGTGAGGAAGCCAATCGGCTCGGGGGTGCGGTGGGGTCGCTGCGACAGATCATGCGGCATCCGCGCCTCGAAGTGCTGGGGCTCGCGGCCGTAGGCCTGAACGATGACGAGAAGGGAGAGCTCCTCGATGGTCTGCGTCCCGGGCAATGGCTTCTAGGCGTCTCCAACGGTGGGAAAGGGCAGGACGACAAGCGTCTCCAGCGGGTGCGCCAGCCCTTGCGTGTGGCCGACATCGAGTCGGTCTATCGCGGCCGCGCGTGAGTGGCGCGGGGCGCCGGAGTCACGCTGGCTCTGGCGCCTCAACCTTCGAGAAGCGGAAGGCGTGCACCCCAGGCCCAGCCGACGTCGAAGCCGAGGTCCTGCAGCTTCGGGAGGATCTCGGACTCGAAGGTCGCGAAGTAGATCACCGCGTACTGTGGTTTGCTCAGCGTACCCAGGTTGGGCGAGGCGGGGTCGCCGGGGTCGATGGTGATCGCCTGCTCGGCGACGTGCTCGATGCGTACGCCGCGCGCGGTGGAGCGCTCGAAGCCAGCGAAGCGACGGGGGAGCTGCCCCTGAACCCACGCCCGACTGTCGTCGTCGAGCCGGGGGACGAGCCAGCTCAGCGCCTCCCAGCCAAAGGTGGCGTGAAGGTGCTCATCGCGGAGGATCTGCGCCGCGACACCCTCGATGAAAGGATCGGTGGCTACGGTCTCGACGGCGGCGAGCAGGGGACGGGAGAGGGTCTCCCCGATGCAGCATGCCGTGATGATGACGTCGGCGGCCCAGCGGTAGATGGCCTGCGCGTCGCCATCGGGCCCCGGGGCGGGTGGTGGCTGCCACGGAACGCCGGGCAATGGGAAGCGGAAGGCCTTGCTGCCTTCACCTTCGGGGTGCACCGCGAGGGCAGTGGCGGCGCAGAGCTCTGCGTGGCGCACCTCGTCGGTGATGAGGCGCGACAAGGCGCCCAGGATCTGCCCGGGCACGCGAGCCCGCGTAAAGGTGTGCAGCAGCTGGGAGAACTGGTGCACCGAGCCATGCTCGTTGCGGGCGCGTCCCGCCCATTGAACTGCCGCGGAGCGGCGAAGGCCCTCGGGATAGGCCGAGCGGTCGAAGGTGGACGGCTCGGGCCAGGGCTCACGATGCACCTGGTTCTTGTGCATGGAGCGAAGCCGCGCCGTGGTCTCGTCGAGGAGCGACGTGACCGACGGCGCGGTAGGGGAGGAGGTGGATGGCCCCTGGAGCGTCGCGCTACCCTCGGCGCGGCGTCGAACCGCCGCGTGGTCGGTGGCCGATATCTGCTCGGTGGCCATCCCCAACTCCTGCGACGGCCTCAGCCGTCCTCGCCAGCCTCTTCGCCGGCCTCGCCGCCTTCTTCGCTGGCCTCGCCGCCTTCTTCACCTTCGCCAGCCTCGCCGGCCTCGCCACCCTCTTCCTCGGGGGCCACGTTGGTGTGCTCTTCTTCGGTGTGGTCGACGTTGCCGCCCGGCTCGGGCTCGGGGGCGACGTTGGTGGCAGGGCCTCCTTTGCTGCCGCCGCCGCAGGCCGCAGCCCCGGTGATGGGGGCGACGATGAGAGCGCTGCTGGCGATGAAGTGGAGAACCCGGCTGCCGGATCGCTTGGTGTTTTCTTCGTTGCTCATGAGCTTGTTCCTTTGTGGAATCGCTGTCCTCTTACCACGCCCACCTCAGGGCGTGGGCCCCACCGGATCGATGACGGTGATGCGGGCCTCCGGGGTCTCGACGTGGGTCGAAAACACGAGGAGGCGATGGTGGTAGGCCATGACCCGACTGTGTTTGGTGTCGTGGGGGATGGTCACGGGCAAACGCGACCAGGTGGAGGCCTTCGGGTCGAAGACCTCGATGCTGCGGTCGCTCTCCATTCCATCGGCTCCCTTGAACGCACCTCCGACGAGGTAGAGTTTTCCGTCGAGCGGGATGAGCTGCCCCGACAAGCGCTGGTGGTCGGGACACGGCATGGGGGCGTAGGCCTTGGTGGCGAAGTCGTAGACGATGCAGTCCTCCACCAGGGCGAAGCCCTCCTTCATGCCGCCGACGATGTAATACTTCCCGTCGTGGGCGGCGCCGGCGAAGGCGCGACGCGGGCCCGGCAAGAAGGCGGGCTCGTGGTCGGCGAAGGTCGGAGGAGCGCCGGCCTCGCCTACCGTGGTCTTGCCCTTGCTGGGCTTGGCGCCTTGGCCGTGGGATCCATGACCGGACTCGGGTTTCTCAGGAGGAGCAGGAAGGGTGGCCATCAACGTGTTGGTCACGTGGTCGAAGGCCTTCTCCCCCTTGCGGCGGGGGTCGTAGTTGAGCCCGCCGAAGATCCAGAGTGCGTTGTCGTGGTGCGCGAGACCGAACTGGGTACGGCCGCGGGGCAACTCGGACAACGGAGACCAGGTCTCCTTGGCGAAGTCGAAAGCGAAGGCCTGCGGCCAGGCGACCGGGTGTTCGCCGTCGTGGCCGAAGCCGCCAACGCTGATCCCGACATCGCCCACCTCGACCGTCTGCATCGTCTGACGGTTGGCCGGGTAGGCGGCGGTCTCCTTCCACGTCATCGACGGAATGTGGAATCGCCACCCTTGATTGAGGAAGTTCTCGGGCTTGAAGTCATGCTGGCCGAGGCTGTTGTTCCCCCCGAACAAGAAGAGGTGGTCGCCATGAAGGAAGACGCCCTGCCGGTTCTTCGCCTTTCCGGGGTACGGAATGGTGACGGTGGAGAGACGTCCCGCGTCGCCCTTCAACGGGATGACCTCGACGTGTTTGGTCCGTCCGTCGTTGTGCATTCCGCCGATGCCGCCGATGGCCACGAGCGAGCCGCCGTCGGGGCTGGGTACCAACTGATGAAAGAAGCGGGGGAAGCTGTGGGTAGCCGCTCGTTGCCACGCTGACTCACCCGCGCGCCATCGGTAGACGACGCCATCGGCGGCGGAGGCGTAGACGGCGTCGCCGATGCCCACGGCGTCGGCGCCGAAGGCGGGCGCCGGGTACTCGGGACCTTCCGTCCAAGCCTTCGTGGCCGGGTCGTAGACCTCGGTCTGCTTGGCCATCTTGCGACCTGGGGTGAGGCCGCCGAACACGACGAGCTTTCCGTCTGCCGCCGCAACGCCCACGGCGCGACGCTTGGTAGGCGCATCGATGACCTCCCACGCGGGGTCGGCGGCGGCCAGATCGAGGGCGTAGACGGTGGTGGCCCAGACGGCATCGGCAGCGCCCGATGGGCCGTGTTCATCGCCCATGCGCCAGCCGCCGGCCACGTAGACGGTGGAGCCGAGCATGGCGACCTCGTGCGACGACCGGCCTTCGGGCATCGGGGGCAGGTTGGTCCAGGTGCGGGTCTTGGTGTCGAGGCAGCTCGCCTCCGCGACCGACACCATGGCCGCTTCGGTACCTTCTTCGTTGAGGAGTCGGTTGCCGCCGAATCGGCACACTCTGCCGTCGTGGTACACCGCAGCCACACCCTGGAGGCTGCCCTGCTCGAGCTTGCCGACTTCGGCCCACGTGCCGGCGTCGAGGTCCAGCCGCCACACCTTGTCGGACTGATACTCGCGGCTGTACTTGTGGGGCTCGCCGAAGTAGCCGCCCATTACGTAGAGGTGCTCGGCGTCCATCGCCGCGCCAAAGCTGGTCACGGCCTGTGGCATGGGGGGCAGAAAGTTGCCGGAGACCTTCATGCCTCCCGCGTCGGCTACCTTGGGGGGCGGAGCCTCCGTTGAGTCGGCGCCTTTCGGTTGTTCCGTTGGTCCCTGTGGGCCCGGGTTGCTGCTGGCGCAGGCCCACGCCGGCGCAGCCAAGAGGAGGGGGAGGATCGTTCGCAGTCGCATCATTGTTCTCCGTTGGGGCGCTCATCGAGCGCGTGGCTCGCAGGGAGCCGTCGCCGCATCGCGAGAGCGGCAAAGATGAATCCGTAGGCGAGCGCCGGGAGGCCGCTCGGCGGAGCATGCGGGGTCATGGCGCAGCTGCTCTCCACCTCTGGGGCGTCGCCATCATCGTCGACCATGGGGGTCCCGCCGCTGCCGCCAGCGCCGCCGCTGCCCGAACCAACGGGAGCGGGTTCACTGACGAGCTTGTAGAAAGCGTCGACCTTGCTCGAACGCTGTCCGGCCACGACGACCACGGCGGGACCCTCGAGCACGGCGGGAAGCGGAATGGCAACAGAAGGGTCGAGCGTATCGTCGACGAAGGGCATGGCCACGGCAGCCACGGCTTCGGGGTCTGCATCGAGGCTCAGCTCGCGGGGTTCGAGGCTGAGGTAATAGCGAGCTCCAAGTCCGGCGAGTCGCTCATCGACCACCGTCCCGTGGCCCGCGGCGACCTCGCTCAGCCCGACCTCCGGGTAGCTCGTGCCGAGGCTGTACCCATTTGGACCTGTGCGCGGGCCGGTCGCACCATTGAAAGCGACGAAGGATAGGAAGACCGAACGAAGGTCGTCGCCATCGAGCGTGAAGACCTGGTCAGCAGCTTCGAGGGCCGACAGCGGCTGAGCCGCCATGGCCTCCATGATGGCCCGAATGCTGTCCTGTCCGCGGGTTTCTCCAAGGAATACAGGCCATATGGCCGTCGCATAGAGCCAGCCCGAAGTCACCCCACCGGGGGGGCTGTCGAGCGGCCGATCGGGTTCGGAGAAGAAATAGGGGAGGAACCGCTCGAGGTCGTCGATCTCGGGGTAGAGCTGCTTGGTAGCCCATTGCGCCGTGCCTTCGGCCCACCAGCGGTCGAGGTTGGCGTCGTAGGCGTCCTGGATGAGGTGGAACAGCTCGTGGGGCGCCACCGTCTCTACGCCCGTGCGAAAGCTGGGGTAGCCAGCATAGCGGTGGTCGAGCAGGACGAAGCCGCTGCACGTCTGCACCGCGCTGCCCTGACACTGATCGATGGGCGCTGCACCGTCGGCTCCCGATGGGAAGTCGACGAGATAGACGTCGAGACGTCCGTCTCCACCATTGGAAGCACAGGGGTTGTAGTCGCCGTCGCGCAATGGCGCGTCGTACCCGAGTTGAGCATACCGAACGAGGGCGTCCTCCATGACCTCGCCCACGATCTCGACATGGACGGGAGCCCCGGACGCGCCGGTCGGGGTGAGGACGGGGGCGTGCGTCCCCGTGGTGGCGTACCAAACGCGAACCTCACCCATTGGAGCGTCGTAGAACGCTACGTTGGGGAGGTCGTCGTAGTGGGCCAATCCACCCGAGGCGTCCGTTGGTCGGAGCTGCGGGCAGCTTTGGGCCACCGCCTGCGCACTCGTCAGGAGCACGCAGGCTGCAATGGCCACGGAGACGCGACGCATCATCGGACTAACCAGTTGACCATCCATTCGCTACACATCGTCGCGAAGCGACGCCGTTTGGGGAGGGACTCCCCACCAACCGTCAAGCGGCTTTTGTGTGGGTGGGGTCGTATTTCGTCTGAAGGGTGAGCATCGCACAGGCGACGCGGAGTAGGCGATCGGCG
>JAUHZF010000450.1 GCA_030426145.1 Polyangia bacterium | reverse complement strand
GAGGTCTGCAGGGGTTGAACGTCCCGAATGTGGACGTTGGGTGCTTGCAGGGCGAGTCTGCGAAGGTCGAGCGTCCGGATCTGGGACGTTGGAGGTCTGCAGGGGTTGAACGTCGGGCTTCGCTGCGTTGAACGCCTGCAGACGCTGAAGGTCTCGGGCCTCGCAGGTCAACGCCCGAGATGCCCTAGCCGCGCCGCGACGCCGCAGAATCGCGGAGTCGCTTGTGCTGTGCAGTTCGCGGATTGGCGGAAATCAAAAACCGAGACCGCCCGCGAGCTCGAGACCGCCCGCGAGCTCGAGACCGCCCGCGAGATCGAGAACGTCCGCGAGCTCGAGAACGCCCACGAGCTCGAGACCGCCCACGAGCTCGAGACCGCCCACGAGACCGAGAATGCCTACGAGGTGGAGACCGAGACCGACCACGAGGAGCAAGCTCCGAGCACGCCTCGGAGGCGGCGACTCAGGCACTACCGAGACGGAGGCGACGACCACGTAGCGCCTCCGCGAATTGGGGGTCATTGGTGGCGACCACGGCGCCGCGTCCTTCGGCGCGGCGGCGCTCCACGAGTGAGACCATCTGCTCTACGGCTTCGGGGTCGAGGCCATTGCTGGGCTCGTCCATGATGAGCAGCCAGGGGTCGCCCACCGACGCGGCGCAGAGGGCGGCGCGCTTTCGTTGTCCGAGCGACAGGGTTGCGAACCGCTGGTTCACGAATCGGTTTACTCCCATGCGCGCCATCAAGTCGGCGGGGGCTTCGGCATCGCGGAGCGATTGAAGCAATGCGAGGTACTCGGCGACCGTCAGGTCGACGAAGGCGTCGAGCGCATCGGACACGTAGCCCAGGTGGCGACGTGCTGCCTCGTCGTCGCCCTCCATCGCATGCCCGCAAAGCCGCACCTCGCCTTCATCGGGTTGCAGCAGTCCCGCCATCACGCGCAGCAGGGTGCTCTTGCCGGCGCCGTTCGAGCCGGTGACGACGAGCACTTCGCCGGGGCCAACCGTCGTCGACAGCGCATCGAGCACCCATCGACCTCCGAGCCGTTTGCGCACGGCATCGACTTCGAGCACGTCACTTCCTTTCTCGGGGTGATCCGCAGGGTGCTTGGGTCGCACCACGAGCAGCCACACGACCGCGAGCGCCGCGAGGACGATGGTCATGAGGGGGACCGAAGTCGCGCCCGTCAATGCGGTGGCCCCCACGATGAAGACCAAGGTCGCCACGATGGCGCGCCCGGGTCCCCGGCCCCGCCGCTCGAAGCTCGCGCTTGCGATGCGGCACGCGAAGGCGCCCGTAGCCGCGCCGCCCAGGGTCGAGGCCGCGAGCAAGCTCGCGAGCAGTGCCACCCCCGTGGTCGTGGTGTCGCGTGCGGCAAGGCCGACGAGAGCCAGCACGTAGCTCGCGCCCACGACACCGCCGAGCACGGCGGACGTGCCGTCGAGCGCGATGCGACGCAGTCGAGGCGGGTGGCCCGCCAGGGCAACCACCTCGCGACCGTCATGCGCGATCTGTTCGAGCCGACCCGCCAACATGGAGGTGACGGCGAGCGCCAGCATCAGGGCTCCCAAAAGAACGGCGGCTGCGCTCTCTATGAGGCTGGTCTGGTTGTTGTGCAACGTGAGCTGCGTCGTGACGAGCCACACGAGCCACACCATCGCCGCACGCAGCCACAACACCCGGTGCGCGCGCCACAGACACAGCCCGTAGGCCAGTGCGAGCGCGATCGGGGCGGGGCCCAGTACCAGCAGCGGGCGACGTCGGTACCGCTCTTCGACACCGCGCGTCCAGGCGCGGGGGAGCCCCCAAATGAGGGCACCTAGGGCGGCCAAGCACATGGGGAGCGGGTCGCCGACTGCCACCGACATGACGAGGGTCGCCGTCACCGCGGCGTCGTAGACCGTGCGGAGCCTCGCCACGCTGAGCACCGTGAGTGCGAGCGCGACGGTGGTGGTGGCCAGGGTCCAGAGCCATCCCGCGCCCATCGCCCAGAGGGCCACCCACGGGAGCTGTAGAGGCACCAGCAGCGCCAAGCATCCGACGAAGAGCCGCATTCGGCCAACCGGCAGCGTGCGGAAGACGAAGGTGGAGGGCGTGGTGAAGATCGGTCGCGCGGCGGAGATGGTCAGGAGCCACCAAGCACCGAAGAGCCCGAGCCGCGCCGAGGCATTGTGGATGGCCAGGCCCGTGAGGGTATGCGGGTGCATACCATTGCCGCCGAAGACGAGCGCCGTTGCGATCCCCAACAGCAGGAAGGTGGCGGCGGCTCGTTCGAACACGACCCGACCCGCCGTGGCCCCGAGCAGGCGCAGGAAGGGGAGGCGAGGGGCGTGCACGACGGGAGCCTACGATATGGAGGAGGGAGACGCCCGTCATCAGTCCTTCTGGTTCCGCTCGAGCTGCCGAAGGTAGGCCTGCTCGCGCGGCTCGTCGCCGAAGATGTGCGCGTCGATCTTGATCGGAAGCGCGAGCAAGGGGCTTGCGCGGTGAGCGAGCGCCGCTTCGATGGCTGAGGCGCGGTCGCTCCAGCGCGCGTAGGGGAGGTGCCAGACCCGAGGCCGCCGAGCCATTGATGGTTCCAGCACTTGCACGGCCTCGTCGAGCTGCGGCTGCGCCCGGAGGGCGGCGAGAACCTCGGCGCCGCCTTCGCCACCAATCGTCTCGTCGATGATGCTCACCAACGACTGCTGGCGCCATTGCGCTTTCCACGCCGCGTCGAGGCGCTTCGACTTCAGGCGTGCGGCATAGAGGGCCTCGAGCGCGAGACTGAAGGAGAGATCGCTCTCCAGGCCGCCGCCAGGCCATAGCTCCACGGCCTTCCTCATCTCCCCTGTGGCCTCAGCGACGCCTTTGGCGTCATCGTTCATCATGGCGAGGCCCTGGAGCTTCTGTGCGAGCACGAAGTGCAACGCCGCCCGGGTGCTGGGCTTCACGTTGGGCCCCAGCTTCTCGAGCCGCAGCCGCGCACGGTCACGCTCGGCGGTCATCGCTTGGCGCAGTACGTCATCTCGTTCCCCTCGCTCGTAGGCGTGGCGCTGGTCGAGGTTGGCCACCGCCATCTTGGGATTGGCCTTCACCTGGTCGTACAGACGCTGCAGTCCATCGACGTCTTCCAGCCAGCCGAGGTACTGCATCGACCCGCCGTAGGCGTCGTAGCGATGAGGCGAGAGCACGATCAGCTGACGGCGTAGCTCCTGGGCCCGACGTAGCTCGGGATTGGCGCGAATGGCGCGGAGCACGGCCTCCCGGTCGTCGCCACCGAGCATCGAGGCGATGATCGAGGAGGCGTCGTCACTGGAGAGAGCAGCCTCGGGACCGACCCACGTCGACAGCACGCGAAGCGACCCGAGCGCGGTGAGTGCGTTGCTCAGGTTCTCGTTGCTCACCACGCTCTTGGGGGAGAGCTTCACGGCCTGCTCGAGCGCCCGAACGGCCTTCTCCTGGTGTGTCAGGTCACCCGTCGCCGCGTAGCGTCCCTGGTTGGCCACCGCCGCGTTGTTGGCCGCGGCACCATCCTCGCTGCCCTGCGACTCCCAGAAGGCCGCGGACTGGGCGAAGGCTTGGTCGGCGTCGTCCCAGCGCCCATCGCGCATGGCCTTGGCGCCGCGGGCCTCGGCGAGGCTGCTCACCACCGCGGGGTCGTTCTGGTTCGCCAGCTTCAGCCAGCGCTCTTTCTCTTCGAGGTCGGCGGCCACGATCGACAGGGTGAGGGCCACCTGCTGCTTCATCGGCAGCTCGATGTCGGTGCCGTGCAGCTCGGTGAGCATGTTGCGCATCTTCTCCAACAGGCCGAGCTCGCGGTACACGTTGCCGACCGCCATCGTCAGCAGAGGCGACTCCATGGCGAGCACGCGGTCGAGCTGCGCGTCGCCTTCATCGGGGCGCCCCATTCGGTGGTAGAGCTGGCCGAGTCCGAGGTGGTAGCTCGGGTGGCCTGCGGCGGCAGAGCTGATGGCGACGAAGACCGACTCGGCCTCGGCCAGGAGCTTCTCGCGTTGTTCACCTCGGCTCGCCTGGCCACGCTCGAGCTTGACCGTGCCGAGGGCGATGGAGGCGGGCACCACGAGCTCGTGGGATTGCAGCGCTTCGCGCGCCTTGACGACGTCAGGGTTCTTGTCGATCTGCTCGTTCAACCACTCCTGGAAGATACGGGGGCGCTCGCTCTCGGCCACGTTCTCGGCCCGCCGGTTCAGCTCCGGGTCGATGCGCCCCGCGTCCACGTCGGCAATGGCCTGCGACCGGATGCGTTCGACGGCATCGGAGAATGCCCGCACTGCACGCTGGTAGCTCGGTTGAAGCTGGTCGACCAAGGGCGTCAGGATGGCGTCTGCCTCCGCGAGCTGACCTGCCGACCTGTACATCTGCGCGAGCTCGAGCTGCACCGTGGTGGGCATTCGCGCCTCGGACCCGGTGGCCTTCAGGGTGGCGATGGCGCCGTCGACGCGGCCCTCGTCGAGCTCGAGCTTGGCCACGGCCATGGCGATGTCGTGGTCGGAGGGATTGCTCTCGAGGGCCTGCCGCAGCTTGGCTTCGTCGCCCGTCTCGACGAGGGCGAGGCTCGTTTTCCTCTGCTCGCGCGCTCGCTCCAACCCCGCGGAGATCTCGCCGTCGCCCCCATGGGTCAAATAGCGCGTGATGAGGTCGGCATTGTCGACCCAGAGGGCGTGGGCGTCGCCGAAGGTGACGATGATGCCGCGCGCGGTGGAACGCGCGTCGGCGTCCGGCATCAGGTCGACCCAATACCCGAGGGCCTCGGCCGGTCGTGAGGTCTCGAGGTGCTCTGCGACCGCACGGGTTGCTGCGGTCTTTGCGGTGAGGAGCTCGGGTCGGGACTGCCCGACGTCGTTCGCCATCTGCACGATCTCCAGCTGCGCTCGCGCGCCGACCAGATCGTTCGACGAAATCTCGGCCGCGCAGGCTTGAAGTCGATCGACCAATAGATTGGCGGGGGCGCCGTCGCGCAGTGGAGGGGAGAGCTGGCTGTAGCCATTGATGGCGAGGTGAGCGGGCTCGACCGCGGCCGGCGTACAAGGCTTGGGGAGGCCAGCGAGTCCGAGCCGCACCACACCGAGAGCGGCTTCACGCACGTCGGCCTGGCCGTCGTATTCGTCGATGACCTCCCAGTACTTCTGGAGTGCACCCTCTCGGTCTCCCGCCGCCTCGAGCGCGCCGGCTTCGTCGATGGTCTGGCCCGCCAGGTAGTCGGGCGATGAGCGGTGCGCGTTGAACGCGTAGGCGCCACCCAACCCCACCACCGCGAGGATGGTGACGACCTGAAAGATGCGCGCGAGGGGGCTGAGCGGGACCCACCCCTGCACTTGATAGCCGCCCTGGCCCTCGCTCCAGACCCGATAAGCACGAATGGGGAAGATTGGGATGAAGAGTGCGGTGATACAAAGCGTGGTGACGTGGCTGCCGTCTGGCGCTTCATCGCGCGATCCGATGAATCCCGTGCCGAAGCCGTTGAACTTGAACAGGGGCGGCGCCGACCGAATGGGACGCGGCGCATTCAGCGACACGTCGATGGCGTGCCGGAGCGTTTCGTCGTCGGTTTGGGCGCGCGCAGCGCGAAGCACCTTGCCGGCTTCACGGTACTGCTCGTGGCGGTTCAGCCAGCGACCGTCCTGGAGGCTTGCGTAGACGTCGGGAGCCTTCAAGGCCGCGTCGAGCTCGAGCGACCAGTCCGGGTCGTCGCCGAGGGCGATCGCCCGCTCCACCATGCGCTTCCAGACCGTGGCCTGGCCGGAGAGGTGCGCCAGCGCGCCGACCTCGGCGAAGGTGGTGGCGACCCGAAACCGCAGCGCCTCCACCAGGTCGCGCTCGGCATCGGAGGCCTCCAGCGCGATGAGGGCTTCAGCCAGAGGCCCTTCGCAGTCATCGACGAGGCCATCGACCCAGGTCTTCTTCGCGAGCCAGTCCAAGCTCGCGTCAGGGCGACCCGATGTTGCTTCTAGTCGCTCGTCGATCGACTTGAGGATCTGGGCAAGCTCTGCGGTGAATTCAGCTGACAATCTTCCTCCCTTGCGCGCGCAAAGCGAATGCCATCACATTCGACGCCGGATGTCAGGTTGGAGCGCGCGGTAGCTCGAGGTTGGCCGTCAACTATCTACGCGTCTGCACCGAGGGGGGCGCGGGAACGCTCTGCTTTTTGGAGACGTATCCCTGGCGGTCGCCGAAGTCGGGGGGGTAGGCCTTCTTGGGAATGCTCGGCTTAGGCCGCACCCGCGCGACCTTCGGGCGAAGCTCGAGGTCTCGATGTACGTCGACGAAGCCCTCGTACTTCGGGGGGGCGAACTGGAGGCCGGCCAGCACGTCGGTGATGCAGCTGGCGTAGCGGCTCGGGAGCTCGGTCTTCACCTTCGGCTCCACGACCTTGCCCTTCGGATCGACGACGAAGGCGACCTTCACGAGGTGCGGCGCCTTGCGCTTGCCCTCGCTGGCGGCGGCGTAGCAGGCCCGGAGGTCGGGCAGTCGCGCGTCGGCGGCCTCGTCGATGGCGGTGGGCGCGAGCTCGCCGCGGCGCCGGGTCAATGTGTAGGTCTGGTCGAAGGGAGCATCGGGCCTGACGTCGATCCCCTCGGCCCGCGTTTCGTAGCCGAAACGGAGGAGCTTCACCACGTGCCGGCCGGGGCCGAGTCGGGTGACGAAGGTTTGCTTCTCGGGGGGCACACCCATGCTGCGCGCGTGGGGGGGCCAGGCATCGGCCTCGACGCGTTGACCATCGACGTCGACGGCGTCACACGCAGGCTCACAACGCACCGACACCACCGGATCCGGCGCGGCGTTGGCGAGGGCGGCGGGGAGCGAGACGTCCAGGCGGGAAGGCGCATCCGATGGCAGGGTCGCCGCTGCGACCGCGGCGGCGCCCAGGACCACGGCGGCGACGGCGGGGAGCCAACGCCTCGAGGGTACGGTTTGAGTCTCGGGCTCGGGGTCGGTCTCGGTCTCGGTCTCGTGCTCGTGCTCGGTCTCGGTCTCGGTCTCGGTCTCGTGCTCGTGCTCGGTCTCGGTCTCGGTCTCGGTCTCGGTCGCGTGCTCGGGGTCGATCTCGGTCTCGGGCTCGGGCTCGCGCTCGAGGTCGTGCTCGGGGGTGTGGACTGGGACGCGGTCGGTGGTGACTTCCAGGGAGGCTTGGGCCACGAAGTCCATGGTGGACAGCTGGTCGCTGGGTACAGCGCCGTCGGCTGT
>JAUHZF010000449.1 GCA_030426145.1 Polyangia bacterium | reverse complement strand
CTGCGCCGCCTCCTTCTTCGGTGGCGCCGCCGTCCCGTCATCCGTCACAGCGCCCAGGCGCGGGCAAGCTCCCGAGCTTGCCTCCCCCCAAGCCGAGCCAAGTGTCGCGCGTGGGCCCGCTGCCCCGCTCCCAGCCGCCGGGGCGCCTCCGGCCCTGGCCTCCACCCGGTGGGGCAGGGATCCCGCTCTCGCAGCGCTCGAACCTGCCCTCGCCGGGTAGCTCACGGGTCGGCCCGTTGCCGCCCGGAAGCGTTCCGCCCCCCCCGCCTGGGTCCTCTCAGGCCGGGGCCCTCCCGCGTCCGGGGGCGTCCTTCGCTGGCCCGCTTCCAACGCCTGGGGCCTCGTTTTCGTCCTATCCACCACCAGGCGCTTCCCAGAGCGGGTGGCCTTCTCCCTCGTACGCCGGGCCGCTCCCGCGCCCAGGGGCTTCCCACGCCGGACCCCTGCCGCAGCCGGGAGGCTCACATGCGGGCCCCCTGCCGGCGCCACGCGGCTCGGCGGTCTCCCGACTCGGTCCCGACGGCGTGGTGCCGCTCGGCGCGCCCACGCTTCTTCGCGGCTCGGGCCCGCCGCCGCCCGTGTCGCGGCCTGCCCCATCGCAGCCCGCGCCGTCACAGCCCGCGCCATCACAACCCCCGCCTTCTCACCGGCCTCCGCCGGGCCCGGATCTGGCGTTGCTGGACCAGCCCGGCTTCGAGAACGCGACCTTGCCGACGGCGCCCAAGGTGCACGTGCCCGAGGAGTGGCAACGAGGGACGGCCGGCCCTCGCGCCGCGGCCCCGCAGGTGAGGGGCACGGGCCTTCCGAAGTCCATCCTCGTGCTCGGCGCGCTCGCCGTGCTCGCCGTCACGGCTGCGGCGGCCTCCATCACGTGGCGCATGACCCAGCCGGACCCTGTCGCCACCCCCACCGCGACCGCGACCCCGGCACCGAAACCGCCGCCCCCGCCCCCGCCACCTCCTCCGCCGGAGAAGAAGACGGTGGCGGCTCCGGCGAAGGTCGAGGAGCCGGAGCCTCCCGCGCCGCCCATGGACCTGCGTCAGTGTTTGGCCGAGTTGCTGCCCGAGGACGGCCTGCCCGAGAAGGGGCCCTCCTTGAAGGGTGTGTGCGAGAAGAAGTCCGACTACGGCGCGATGCTCGTGCTCAAGACCGAGATCGTGCGTCATGGCGGTCACATCCGGGTCACGCCCGCCATGGCGGAGTGGTCGCGACTCGGTTGGTACGAGACGGCGGCTTTCGCCGCGATGCGGTCTCGCTGCTGTCCCGATGCGTCAGCCCTCAAGTCGCCGACGCGGTTCGAGAGCTGCCGGATGGAGGAGAGCCTGGCCTACATCGCAAACGCCGTCGGCGACGAGGACGCGATGACCGAGGCCCTCGAGGACTACCGGCGCGCCGCGACCTGCGTCGCCCGCAAAGGCGGGGCAGGGGCCTATGGTCGCCTCTCCCTGCCGGGCAAGGCCGAGCAGGTCTACGTGCGGCGGATTCTCAAACGTATGAAGACCGCGCGGAAGAAGTGACCACCGCGGGTCGTATGAGGAGGGGCGATGAACGCTGAGGGACCGATCAGTCAGGACGAGATGCTTCGTCCGAAGAAGAGCCGTGTGAAGCTCGTTCTGCTCGCCGGCGCGGTCGTCATCGGAGGCGGCGGATTCTTCGGCCTCCGCGCCATGGGGCAGGCCCAGCGCGAAGCGCTACAGGCGCCCATGGATGCCGTGAGCACGTGTTTCGTCGGCGAGCCGCAGACCGACGGCGCGGCCTTCTCCCGGGCCATTCGCAACGCCCAGCTCGTCGAGATGGCCCGGCGCGACCGCGACCGGGGCGCCAACCCCTGGCCCGACCGCTGCCTCGAGCCCCTCGGTACCCTCGGTCAGGCCCTCCAGGGCGCCGGTGACGACAAGCTCGCGCCAGTGACGGAGAAGCTCGACGCGCTGGTCGAGGAGCTTCGCAAGCCGAACAACATCAATCGCGACTTCGGCAACCCCGCGGCCGCCTTCCTCACCGCCGCCATCGAAGCGGGCCTCGCTCCCAAGAGCAAAGCAGAAGGCGTGGAGGGACCGCCCGCCTTCGCCGAGCCGCTCGACGCGGCGGCGCTCGAGAAGAACCCGCCCATGCTGGGCCAGGCCTTCTCGCTCAGCAACGTCTACGCCTCGCCCTTCCTCGGTGAAGAGCTCCACCTGCTGCTCGACGAGAAGGGTCATCCCAAGAGCCCATCCATCTGCAGCTACCGACCGGAGAAGACCACCCTCGAGTGCAGTCAGATCCCCGCACCGGCGGCGGATCTCAGCCCCGGCTTGCGGCTCTGGGGCACCACCGAGAAGGGGATCACGCCCTTCGTCTACGCTGGCGAGCGCGGAGACGGAGGGATCTTCCGCAGCGACACCGGAAAGCGCGTCGCGCGCTTCCTCGCCTACGGCGCCTCGGCCAACGTCGACGGCAGCGTGCAGTCGACGGGCTGGAACGAGAAGGAGAAAGAGGTCAGTCGCATCCGCCAGCGCCCCGGCGAGAAGAAGCCGACCATCGACAAGCTCCTCGACTACGACGAGGTCGGGAACCCCTACTACAACTCCGGCTTGTTCTGGAACTGGCTCGTCTACAAGGGGTACCGCAAGGGCGCTGACGGGATTCGGCTGATGGCCCGCTACCTCGACCCCAAGAAGGCTCCGGGCGAGATGGTCGACGTGGGACCCATCCCCGAGCGCTCGATCGTCTATGGCGAGAACGACCCGCCCCACATCGAGGCCTGCCGCACGACGGAGGCCATGGTGATCCGGGTCCGGGGTGAGGGGAACACCTTCCTGTCCTTCCACCACGACGGCACTTGGCACAAGCCGGTGACCTCGCCCGGATTGAAGGGCAGGCTCACCTGTGACGGCACGCAGGCCTTCATCACGTCCGAGGAGGGCACCGTCTTTCAGAGCCAGTGCAGCGTGTCCGGCTGCAAGTACGGCAGCGTGTCGCGGAAGAAGGCCTTCTCGGAGCTCGAGCGCATCGAGCCCAGCTCGCTCGAGGAGGTGAAGGTGGCAGAGCTCGGGGGCAAGGTGCTGCTGCTGTGGAAGGCGGCCGATCGCGGCGGGCTTCGCATGCGCCTCGCACCGATCGAACGCCTCGCCGACGCCGAGGACCGCGTGCTCTACGACGACCTCATCGACGACGGCGCCGTCGGCACCCTGTCGACGTTGATCGACATGAAGCTGATCCCCGGTCACGGCTACGTCCTCCTGTTGCTCGCGACCGCGAAGGGGAACTTTCCCTTCGTGGTCGACGGCGAGGGAGCGATGCGTCCCGTCACCGTAACGATGAAGTGAGGAGAGACATCATGGCTATTCGACACCTGGCGCTCGCCACTGCGTTGCTGCTTGGAACCGCCGCGTGCGGCTCGAAAGAAGCATCCAAGGACACGTCGTCCGAGGACGACGGTGGGAAGAAGAAAAAGAAGAAGAAGAAGTCCAAGGACGACGACGAGGACAAGAAGGAAGAGAAGAAGTCCGGTCCCCCCGAAAAGAAGGACAAGTTCGAGGTCACCTGGAAGGGCGACACGAACTTCACGGCCGGCTCGGGCAAAGGCGAGGGACGCGTCTCGATCTACGACCGCGAGTTGAAGGTCTCGCTCACCAAGTGGCCGGACGGCACCTTCTACAAGGCCGGCGACAAGACCGGTGAGACCAAGGGTTACAGCACCGAGGTCGTGCTCGGCGACGCGATGCCGCTCTACGCGAAGTGGCCGGTCGACAAGCTCATGAAGTACGAGGTCGATCCCGAGACCACGATCGAGCTCATTCGCCCCGACGGAAGCTGGGCGGAGGTGAAGCTCAAGCCCTACAAGCTCAACATCTTCACCTTCAAACGTGATCTCGAGAAGGTCGAAAACGGCGCCGTGAAGTTCCCCGGCGAAGGGGAAGACGACCCGATTCCGGGCTTGAGCATCCTCTACCCCGATGGCTCGTCGAAGCGCGTCTTCGGCCAGGCCAAGGTCATGTCGGACATCGACGCTGTCGCGCTCGGCCGTCAGCTCGACGAGGTCAAGGGCACCAAGAAGTGCACCGGCTACAAGAACAGCAAGAAGGAGAAGATGCCCGACATCGAGCTCCAGCTGAAGGAGTACGAGGTCACCATCTACGACCGCCGAAAGGGCGGCGTGGTGGCCAAGAAGGTCTTCCCCCCGGAGAACCGGTGTCCGTCCTACGTGACCACCACCAAGGGCGAGAACACGGCGAGCAGCACGCGCCCCTTTCGCGCCATCGAGTCCTGGCTCCGAAGCCAGGCCAAGTAGCTCGTCCCCGCTGAGCTAGCCCAGCCAGCTAGCCCAGCCAGCTGGCTCAGCGAGCTAACCCAGCGCCTTCGTGAGGAGCTGTCGGGTCGACTTGGCGTCGGCCCGACCGCCGGCGGCCCGCATGACCTGGCCCAGGAGGAAGCCGAGGAGCTTCTTCTCACCCGCCCGGTAGCGCTCGACCTCGACGGGGTGCTGCGCGAGCACCTCGTCGATGGTCTTCGCCAGGGCGTCGTCGCCCATGCGGTCGAGACCCTGTGCTTCGACGATGGCCGTCGCCGAGCCGCCCTTTTCGACGAGCTCTGCGAGCACCGACTTCGCGGCGCGGGTCGAGATGGTCTCATCGGCTACGAGCGACACCAGCTCGGCGAGGGCGGGGCCGTCGAACGCGAGCTCGGACTGCTCTTTCGTCGCGGCGGCGACCTCGTTGACGGTCCACTTCGCGAGCTCGGCGGTGTGCGTGGGCGCTGCCCCCGCCGCAGCCTCGAAGAGGGCCGCGAGACGCGGTTCGCGCACCAGGCGCAGGGCATCGTCGCCATCCAGACCCGCGTGACGTGCCCGAAGCGCGTCGGCTGCGGCCTGGTCCTCAGGGTCCACGACCCGGGCCGTCGCTTCTTGCGGTTTGGGTTTGGGGCGCGCCTTCGCGGGCTCGGGAGCAGAAGCCTTGGTCTGCTTCGCCCACGAGTCCTTGAGGGTGACGGTGAGGTTGAACACCGGTCGGTCGGCCGTGCCGTCGGGGTCGTGCACGAAGTAGCCCTGACGCTCGAACTGAAGGTGCGTCGCCTCGAGGCTCGGGGCGGCTGCTTCGAGCTTTCCTTCGAGCACCGTGAGCGAAGCGGGGTTCACCTCGTCTTGCTCCGAGGGTTGCTCGGCGAGGAAGAGGCGGTCGTACATCCGTACCTCAGCATCGACCGCGTCGTGCGCCGAGACCCAATGGATGGTGCCGCGCACCTTGCGCGTCGACTTGCCGCCCTTGGTGTCGGGGTCGTAGCTGCAGCGGAGCTCGACGATCTCACCGGCGTCGTTCTCGATCACCTGCTCGCACTTGACGATGTAGGCGTACCGCAGCCGAACCTCGGCGCCTGGTGAGAGCCGGTAGTACTTCTTCGGCGGGTCCTTCATGAAGTCGTCGCGCTCGATGTAGAGCTCGCGACTGAAGGTGACGTCCCGGCTGCCCGGCTTGCCCACGTCGGCAGGGAAGAGCGGCGCGTCGAAGGTTTCGGTCTGCTCCTCGGGGTAATTCTCGATGACGACCTTGATCGGGTTCAGCACACACATCACGCGAGGCGCCACGTCGTTGAGGTCTTCGCGGATGCAGAACTCGAGCTTGCCGAGATCGACGAGGCTGTTGTTCTTCGCCACGCCGATCATGTCGGCGAAGGCCCGAATGGACGCGGGGGTGAAGCCCTTGCGCCGCATGCCGGAGATGGTCGGCATGCGCGGGTCGTCCCAGCCCGTGACCACACCTTGCTCGACCAGCGCGAGCAGCTTGCGCTTGCTCATCATGGTGTGGCTCAGGTTCAGTCGCGCGAACTCGAACTGATGCGGCCGCGTGCCGCTTTCGTAGGGCGCGAGGTCGAGGTTCTCGAGCACCCAGTCGTAGATGTCGCGGTTGTTCTCGAACTCGAGGGTGCAGATCGAGTGGGTGATCTGTTCTTTCGCGTCGGATAGGCAGTGGGTGAAGTCGTACAGCGGGTAGATCACCCAGTCGTCGCCGCGTCGGTAGTGGTGGGCCTTCTTGATGCGGTAGAGCGCGGGGTCCCGCATCTTCATGTTGGCCGCCGACATGTCTATCTTGGCCCTGAGTACGTGCGCCCCCTCGGCGAACTCGCCCTCGCGCATGCGGCGGAACAGGTCGAGATTCTCTTCGACGCTCCGATCGCGATGGGGGCTCGGCCGCCCCGGCTCGGTGACGGTGCCTCGGTATTCGCGCATCGTCGCTTCGTCGAGGCTGTCGACGTAGGCGAGGCCCTTCTCGATGAGGGCCACGGCGCAGTCGTAGAGCCACTCGTAATAGTCCGAAGCGAAGTAGAGGTGCTCGCCCCAGTCGAAGCCGAGCCACGCGATGTCGCGCTTCATGGCCTCGACGTATTCCATCGACTCTTTCTCGGGGTTGGTGTCGTCGAAGCGCAGGTGGCAGCGGCCGCCGAAGCGCTGGGCGAGCGAGAAATTGAGGCAGATCGACTTGGCGTGGCCGATGTGCGGGTAGCCGTTCGGCTCGGGCGGAAAGCGGGTGACCACGCGGTCGTGCCGTCCTCGCGCGAGGTCGCGTTCGATGATGTCGACGATGAAGTTGTCGCGATGTTCTGCGTCGCTCATGGCGGGTTCTCGTGCCGCGGGGGCGGGGTCTAATTCTTTCCTCGGGATTGCACCGTCGTCCACTCGGCATCGGCGCGCGCGGTCCAGCGACCCTCCGGAGCCTGTCCTCCGCTTAGCTCTTCGGCGCTCGCGCACGTCTCGTAGAGGGGGCAGTCGACGCAGCGCGGCTTGCTCGACTTGCACACGTAGCGGCCGTGCAAGACGAGGGCGTGGCTCATGCGAATCCAGCTGCGACGGTTGAAGAGCTCGGTGAGGTCTTTCTCCACGGCCACGGGGTCTTGCTCCTCGGTGAGCCCGAGGCGCCGCGCCACCCGTCCGGCGTGGGTGTCGATGACCATGCCGCTCGCGATGCCATAGGCCACACCCAGCACCAGGTTTCCGGTCTTGCGGGCCACGCCAGGGAGCTTGGTGATCTCCTCCAGCGTGCGGGGGACCTCGCCCCCGTAGTGCTCCACGAGGGCGGCGCTCGTCTTGATGATGCGCTTGGTCTTCATGCGGAAGGTGCCCGTCGACTTGATGATGACTTCGACTTCGCTCGGGTCGGCGAGGGCGAGCGCGGCAGGGGTGGGGAAGCGCTCGAAGAGCTTCGGGGTCACCATGTTGACGCGCGCGTCGGTGCACTGCGCACTG
>JAUHZF010000448.1 GCA_030426145.1 Polyangia bacterium | reverse complement strand
GTGTCTTCTGGGCCGTGCTCGCCGGTACCATCAGCGGCATCCTCGTCGGCCTCATCACCGAGTACTACACGGCCATGGGCCCGGTGTACCGGGTGGCCAACGCCTCGAAGACGGGTCCCGCGACCAACATCATCGCCGGCATGGCCGTGGGCCTCGAGTCCTGCGCCGCCCCCGTGCTCTTCATCGTCGCCAGCGTCTACCTCTCCAACGAGATGTGCGGCCTCTACGGCATCGGCATCGCCGCCGTCGGCATGCTCGCCACCGTGGGCATCACGATGAGCATCGACGCCTACGGCCCCGTCGCCGACAACGCCGGCGGCATCAGCGAGATGGCCGAGCTCGGGCCCGAGGTCCGCAAGATCACCGACGGTCTCGACGCCCTCGGCAACACCACCGCGGCCATCGGCAAGGGCTTCGCGATCGGCTCCGCCGCGCTCACTGCGCTCGCCCTCTTCAGCGCCTACTCTCAGGCGGTGACCACGGCGCGTGGCGGCCAGCTCGCCCTCGAGATCACCGACCCCAAGGTCGTCATCGGTCTCTTCATCGGCGGCATCATGCCCTTCCTCGTCGCGGCTCTCACCATGACCAGCGTCGGTCGCGCTGCGGGCCAGATGGTGGAGGAGATTCGTCGCCAGTTCCGTGAGATCCCGGGCCTGCTCGAAGGCAAAGAAGGCGTGCGCCCCGACTCCGGTCGCTGCGTCGACATCTCGACCGCCGCCGCGCTCAAGGAGATGATCCTCCCGGGCATCCTCGCCGTCGTCGTTCCCGCCATCGTCGGCTTCGTGGTCGGCGCGGAGGCCCTCGGTGGTCTGCTCGCCGGCGCCACCGTGGCCGGTGTGCTCCTCGCGCTCATGATGTCCAACGCGGGCGGCGCCTGGGACAACGCCAAGAAGTACATCGAGAAGGGCGAGGTCGAGGGCGAGAAGAAGGGCGGCGACGCTCACGCCGCGGCCGTCATCGGCGATACCGTCGGCGACCCCTTCAAGGACACCTCGGGCCCCTCGCTCAACATCCTCATCAAGCTGATGAGCATCGTGGCCCTCGTCATCGCGCCCATGATCGCCTGACGAAATCCTGCGCGAGCGACGCTTCGCGCAGATCCCATCTCGACGGCCGCGCCCTCCTCGGGTGCGGCCGTCGCGTGTTTGTGGCCGCGAAAGTGTGACGTTGCGATCAGACTCACCAGGCCTCGGATCCGGTGGTTCGCGCCTAATGCCCCGTAAGTGCGTCGTGGCACACGCGTTGCTGAATCGAACCCCGCGGTGGCGGGCGACCTCGGGGGTCGTCTCGTCCCCGCGAGAGCTTTGCCTGACATGCTTCGAATCACACGCATGATCGTGTGGGGGGCGTCGTCCATGCTGTGGACGGCGACAGCCCTCGCCCAGCCCGCCCCGGAGGAAGTCCCTCCCGACGGCGCGGCTTCACCGCCACCGGCCGACGTCGCCGACGATCCGCCCGCCGACGACGACGTCGCCGACGATTCGCCAGCCGACGAAATGGCGCCCGCCGACGAGGCGCCACCGGTCGAAGCGGAGCCCATCGAAGACGGTGAAGCGAAGCCGACGGCAGAGGAACGGCCGCCCGGATCTACGGACGAGGTGCTCGTGGTGGAGCCGGCCGATGAGCAGTCCGCGGAGACCGCGGACGCCGAGGTCGCGCTCGAAGAGGCGCGAGCGGCCGTGGCCCGGGCCGAGGCCGCGCTCGAGCGTATCCGCCGTGCAGAGGAAGCAGGAGAAGAGGTCGACCCCGCAGATGCGGCCGCAGCGGCTGACGCCGAAGCCCTCCTGATCGTGTGGCACGGTTTGCGCGGCAAGAGCATCGCGGCCCGGATCACCGCGCTCGAGGACTTCGTGCGCCACCATCCGAACAGCCGCTACGCCGTGGTGATGTACGAGGAGGCGGCGGCGCTCCGTGAGCTCCTCTCTCGTCGCTCCTCGCCCGAGCCTGAGAAGACCGACCCCGACAAAGGGCTGTCGCTCTACCAGGTGAGCTTCTCGGCGCCGAAGGTGGCGCCCGCGGGCCAGGCCTTCGACGTGGTGGTCGAGCTGAACCGGCTCCCCAAGGGTCCGGTCAGCTTTCAGCTACGTCGGGGCTGGGCCGACTTCGAGACCCATCCCATGCGCCGCATCGGCGACCGGCACTACGCCTTCCGGGTCCCCGCCCGCGAGGTGGTTTACCCCGGCGTCGCCTTCTACATCGACGTCGACGAGGGAGGCGAGAAGGCGCGCGCGGTGGTGGGCGGGCGAACCTATCCCCATCACGTCGAGGTCAAGACCGAGCTCGTTGAGAAGGCAGCGCAGCAACCCATCGTCGAGGGATGGGCCAAAGGCGAGTACGCCGACGTGAACCACTTCAACGGTGATGACTACCTCCTCCGCGCGTGGGGCGCAGGCTCCGTGCGGTTCGGTGACCTCGGCCTCCGGCGCGCTTCGCTCGGCTACACCTTCACCCACGTCATCACCGCCGACCACGCGTGGCTCGACCACGGCCCGGGCTTCCCCTACGAGGCCAACTTCGGCGCCGCGCTCATCGAGCTCGAGTTCGCACCCGACGAGTACTTCTCGCTGGTGGCACGTCCCATCATCGGTCGTGCTGGCAATGCCGCCGCAGGCGGTTTCCGGGGCGGCCTCCGGGCTGGCAGCGATCTCGGCACGAACTTCCTCATTGCGTGCGAGGGGGTCGTGGGATGGGGCATGCTCGGCATCGCACAACTCGAGATCCAAGAGATCGAGCTGGTGCCCATCACGATTCGGCTCGAGATGAGCAATCAGGCCTCGGCCCAAGCGCCGCTCGACGACATGTCGTCGGGGCTCTGGGGGCGCGGGATCATCGAGGTGGGCTACCGCTTCCACCCATCCTTCGAGGCGTCGGGTCGCGTGTCCGTTCAGGGACGCGGCGAGGAGCACGCGGGCGCCGGTCTCGGCGGGGGGGTGAAAGTCCGATGGTGAGTCGTCTCGTTCTGGCCGGCGCGCTGCTGGCCGTCACCACCACCACGGCCTTCGCATCGGCCGAGGAAGCCGAGCGCGAGCGCCCCTACGTACGCCATCAGGCGCCGTCCCTGTTGACCGAACGCAAGTCGAAGTCGGTCCAGATCTACGTGCAGGACAAACCGGGGTTGGCTTCGGTCGAACTCTGGGTCTCGGGGCGGGGGGCGTCCCGCATGGAATCATCCGACGAGGACGGCTGGTACCACGGTGAGCTCACGCCGAGCGATGGAGTCGCGGAGCTCGCGTACGCGATCGAGCTCGTGTGGAAGGACGGTCGACGGGAGGCCGTCTTCGCTTCGCGCAAAGCGCCCTACCGCGTGCTCGTCGAAGACGATCCCGAGATCGACGTCGTCGCGGAGCTCGAGGCTGACGTCGACGGTCGCCACGACGTCATCTACGGCGACTTCGTCTGGGGCAACTGGGGCTCGGCCGGCACCACCGTGCTCGAGCCCAGCGACCTCGGGATCGACGTCCCCCGACGGGTCGAGGTACCAGACCGCTTCTGGACGACGGGAATAGGCTACCGCCACCGTTTCCACGGCGCGGTTCACCACTTGGGCTTGCGCCTCGAGGGCATGCGCGCCGAAGTCCCGGTGCAAGGCCAGCTCGGGGATGAGCCGCAAGCACGGGGCTACAACCTCGTGCGCGGCGACCTCGCCTTGCGTTGGTGGCGCTACGGCCTCCTCGTGGTCGAGCCGGCGCTCGGTTTCTACGGCGACAGCGCGGTAGGAGGCGGCGAGGTCTCGCTACGGTTCGGACGCATCTACGGCAGTGGCCTTCAGGTCGGAGGGGGCTGGCTCCACGGTGTGGGGGGGCGGTTCTTCTCGCGGGTCGAGCTCGGCGGCGCGGGCACCGACGTGCCTTGGTTGAGGGCGGGGTCGACCTTCGCCATCACCGATGCCCCCGACCCGGGGCGATGGGGACTCCAGGCGACGGCCGATCTCCGCATCGACCCTGGGGCGGGGTTCACCCTCCGCGCCCGCGGTGGCTATCAGACGAGGATGGACGGGGCCGGCGGGCCCATCGTGGGAGGAGGCGTCGACTATGCCTTTTGAGACCGCCACTGCGCTTCTGCTCATGGGCCAGGCTCTGTCTACGGTCGAGCTGCCGCCTCCGCCCCCCCCGCCCCCGGGCGCGCGCCCGGCCAAGGTCCTGACCGTGGAGCCAGAGGGGCCGTCTTCCAAGGATGAGCCCGAGCCCAACGACGTCGGACCAGCACCGGTGTTGCCACCTCGGCCCGATCTGGATGGCGAGGTGTCCCGCCACGGCGAGGGCTTCTTCTTCCGCCAATCGGTCGGTGTGGCCTTCGGCGCCCTGACCCTCACGACCCCGATGTTGGACGGCAGCGAAGTCGAAACCGACATGGAAGCCGGGGTGCTCAACCACGAGCTCTTGCTCGGGGGCAGCCCGCTCCGCGGCCTCAACCTGGGCGCGCGATTCTCCTTCGCCATCGCCCCCGGTCCCGCCGTGGTCGGTGAGTCCGCCATCCAGCCCGACGTCGGCAAGCTCACCTTCCTGATGGGCACCGGCTTCATCGACGTCTACCCCGTGCCCGAGGAGGGTTTCCACATCTTCGGTGCAGGCGGCATGAGTATCGTCAACTATGCGGAGTCATTGGGGGCGAAGGAGTTCGTCGGCGCGGCATGGTCGTTGGGCGTGGGCTACGACTTCTGGGTCACGACCCAGTGGTCGGTGGGTTTCAGCACCCGAATCGACGGGATCTGGGCCCCTGGCTCCGACCCGGATACGTCGACCACGGGGGACGAGCTTCCGACCCTCGAGGCGCTCATGCCGGGCCTCCAGATGACCATCACCTACAGCTCGGGCTCTTGAGGTGGTTCGGGGGCGTGGACGCTGTTGGGGTGGGCGTGGTATGACTGACCATGAGGTGGCCTATGTTCACCACCCCTCAACAGCCTTACTGCCACCCCTAACGGCGTGGCCAGGCCTCGAAGAGAGGCCGGATCCGCATGACCGTCGACGACCTCGATCTCGGCACCACCACGGAAGAGCTCCCACCTGAGAGTGAAGCCCCGCGGTCGGAGCCTGCGCCCGCAAAGCGCTACCAAATCTTCTTCGATCAGTCCTACATCGACCCCGACGTGAGGAAGGTGGTTCGCCGCCTGACGCGCTACGGGCATGAGGCCTATCTCGTGGGGGGGTGCGTGCGCGACCTCCTCCTCGCGCGCAAGCCCAAGGACTTCGATGTCTGCACCAGCGCCCACCCGGAAGAGGTGAGGGCCCTGTTCCGCAACTCGCGGATCATCGGCCGCCGCTTCCGGCTCGTGCACGTGATGTTCCACGGGCGAAAAGTCATCGAGGTCGCGACCTTCCGTCGCACCCCGAAGCCGGACGGCGCGGGTGAGCTCATCCGCAACGACAACGCCTTCGGGCGGGCCGACGAAGACGCCCAGCGGCGCGACTTCACCATCAACGCGCTCTTCTACGACGTGGAGAACAGCCACATCCTCGACTGGGTCGGGGGCATGCGCGACATCCGCAAGCGGCTGGTCCGCACCATCGGCGAACCCGAGAAGCGCTTCCACGAAGACCCGGTCCGCATGCTGCGGGCCGTCAAGTTCGCCGGTCGCCTCGACCTCGGCCTCGACCCCCAACTCTACCAGGCGCTCGAGTTCTGTCGGGGCGACCTCCAGCTGTCGGCGCGCCCGCGGGTGGCCGAGGAGATCCTGCGGCTGCTGAGGGGCGGCCAGGCTCGACGCAGCATCTACATCGCGTGGGAGACGGGCGTGCTCGACGTGCTCCTGCCCGAGCTCGCGGCGCTCCTGTACGACGCCGAGGGCGACGACACGGCCGGGGCCCGGATCTGGAAGCAGCTCGCGTTCATCGACGAGCGCCACGAGGCAGGCCAGGTCCTCGACGACACGTCGCTTTGGACCCTGCTCCTCCTGGAATCCATGAAAGAGGCGTGTGAAGGTCAACGAGACCGCGCCCGCGCCGTGAGCGACTTCCTCGACGGCCTCATCGAGCGCCTCGCCATCACCCGCCGCTGCGCCGACGGCATGCGCCGCATCGTGGCCGCGCTCCCCCGCATCCAGTCCGGCCGCCCCGGCCGATTGGTGCGCTCCGAGACCTTCCCGCTGGCGCTCGACGTGGCTGAGGCCGACCTGCGCTCGATGGGCGAGTCGACCCGGGTCCTCGCCAAGATGCGCGACGCCTACAAAGAGAAGGCCAAAGAGAAGACCCGCAGCAAGCGCCGCCGCTGAATCGACGCCGCGCTGGGCTGGCTCGCGGCGGGGTCGACTCGACTTTGGGGAACGGACGGGCCAAGCTGTTGTCGGACAAAGTGGTGCTGTCGATCCGTCCCCGAAGTCTGTTGCGTGGAGCCCTGCTGCTGCTGGGCGCCGCCTCGGTCGTCCTCCCTGCCACCGCGCAGGAGCAGGCGCCCGTGCTCCACGAGTACATGCCCCCCGACCTCGCCGAGGACATCGACTTCTCGAGCACGAACCCGTCGGGGCAACTACCGGCGGCGGTGCAGACCCCCAGTGGGATGATCTCGCCGCCCGACGTGCGCACGACGCCGGATCCGAGCCAGGTCTATCACCAGAACGAAGCGGGCGGCTTCAAGTTCCGTCCCGACCGTGACACCCGGCGCCCCGACGTCGAGCGCTACGACGACCCCTTCACGCCCAACCTCACCCCGTTCAAACGGCTCCACGCCTACGACGCGATCCGCGACGACTACTCGCTGTACGTACGCGACGCAGTGCCAGTAGCGCTCACGGTGGGCGGCACCGCGACCGACGACGACGACCGCTTCTTCGCCGACCTCTCGGTGGCCCCCCGGGCCGGAGAGCGCATTCGCATCCCCACCGTCGGCCCCGACGCTCGGCTCTTGAGCGTGGTCAGCAAGCCCAAGACGACCCTCGAGTTCTCGACCGATAGCGCAGGGAACTGGTTCGTCATGAGCCAGACCAACGATCGGGTGCGTCTCGTGCTCGACATCGCGATCGAGCGCGACGCTTTCGCGAGCGAGTTCGCCGACGTCGGCTGGAGCGCGCTCCCCAAGGTGCCGCTGCAGCCGGCCGCTCACCGACGCTCGTTCGATGCCGTGCGCAAAGCCATCGGGATCTCCAGCGCTTCGATGCGACCGCGCGAGGTCGTCACCAAGATGGTGGAGTACTTCCGCGCCTTCACCCCCAGCGACGAGGCGCCCACCGGTCAGGGCGACATCTACCTCGACCTCGCGCTCAGCCGTAAGGGCGTGTGCCG
>JAUHZF010000447.1 GCA_030426145.1 Polyangia bacterium | reverse complement strand
CCCAACGTCTCGTTCTCGGTGGGCGAAGAGGTGCGGGTCCTCGACGGCGCTTTCGCGAACTTCACGGGTACCGTCGACGAGGTCAACGGCGACAAGCAGAAGCTCAAGGTCATCGTCTCGATCTTCGGTCGCCCCACCTCGGTCGAGCTCGACTTCTCCAAGGTCGAGAAGCGATAGTTTAACAATAACGGTCGCTTGGATGCGGCTCCAAGCTCGCCAGCTTCGGCTGGTGGGCAAGTTTGGGGCCGCGTCGCACATTTCGGGCTGGCCTTTGCGGAAAACATCCGCTACAAGACGCGGCCCTTTCGTAGATCTCTTGGTTTCTCTCTTTCGAGACACCCGAGGGACCGCAGGACATCACCGAATGACCTCTGCGGAGGTCTCCATCAGGCCCCCGGGCCGTCACGAGTAGCAGAGCAGAGCCATGAAAAAGGTAGCCGGCATCGTCAAGCTTCAGCTTCAAGCGGGCAAGGCGAACCCGTCCCCGCCCGTCGGACCCGCACTAGGTCAGTACGGCGCCAACATCATGGCCTTCTGCAAGGACTTCAACAGCCGCACGCAGAAGGACGGGGACATGATCATCCCCGTCGAGATCACGATCTACGCGGACCGGTCCTTCACCTTCGTGACCAAGACCCCGCCCGCGGCGGTGCTGCTGAAGAAGGCGGCGGGCCTCAAGACCGTGGGCAAGCCGGGCGCCGGCTCCCCCGAGCCCAACAAGATCAAGGTGGGCAAGGTCACCAAAGACCAGGTGCGCGAGATCGCGACCACCAAGATGCCCGACCTCAACACCACCGACATCGGCCAGGCGATGCGCACCATCGAGGGCACGGCCCGTTCGATGGGCCTCAACGTGGTCGACTGACCCGCTTCCTTTCCGGCTACAGCGGCGAGACATCAGCCGCGCGAGCCCGAAAGAACTTTCGACCTTCTCGCCGAAATCGGCGGGGAGGTCTTCGTACCTCAACCGATCGAGGGTTTCCCCGAACGTGACAGCACTCCCAAACCACCCACGACGTCTCTGACGCGAATCGGGTGGAAGGCTAACCCCGGCCTTCGTTGGGGACGCCGAAAAGGAGGCATATGGCGAGAAAGTTTTCAAAGCGAACCAACGCCCTGCGCGAGCAGGTCGACCGCGCCGAGAAGGTGAGCCTCGAAGAGGCTTGCTCGAAGGTGAAGGACTTGGCCAACGCCAAGTTCGACGAGACGGTCGACATTGCCGTGCGACTGGGCGTCAACCCGCGCCATGCAGACCAGATGGTCCGCGGCGCAGTGGTCTTGCCCCACGGCACCGGACAGAGCGTCCGCGTCGCCGTCTTTGCAAAGGGAGACAAGGCCAAGGAGGCTGAGGAAGCCGGAGCCGACATCGTCGGTGATGACGACCTCGTGGCCAAGGTGCAGGAAGGTTTCCTGGAGTTCGACCGTGTCATCGCGTCTCCGGACATGATGGGGCAGGTCGGCCGTCTCGGACGGATCCTCGGTCCGCGTGGCATGATGCCCAACCCCAAGGTTGGCACCGTCACGCCGAACGTGGGCGCCGCCGTGCAGGAGGCCAAGGCCGGCAAGATCCAGTATCGCGTCGAGAAGGCGGGCATCGTGCACGCTCGGATCGGCAAGGCGTCCTTCGAGTCCAACGCGTTGCATGCCAACGCCGTGGCCCTCATCGGACAGCTGGTTCGACAGAAGCCGTCCACCGCCAAGGGAACCTACCTCCGGAGCATCACGCTCTCGAGCACCATGGGTCCCGGCGTGCGCGTGGATACGGCCGAGTTCTCAGGACGGGTGGAGTAACACGATGCTGCGCAGCGAAAAGCAAGACACCATCGAACAGCTCCGCGACAAGTTCGGGCGCATGACGTCGGCGGTCTTCGTCGACTTCAACGGGCTCGACGTCGCCACGGTCACCCAGTTGCGCGACGACCTCCGCAAGGCGGACGTCGAGTACAAGGTGGTCAAGAACACGCTTACCAAGCTCGCCCTCAAGGACGAGTCGTACGCGGACGACCTGAACGAGGCTCTCACCGGCATGACCGCCATCGCCTGGTCCTACGAGGAACCGGGTGCCGCGGCGAAGGTCTTCAAGAACTTCCGTAAGGATCACGAAGACTTCGTCATCAAAGCGGGCGTCATCGACGGCAACGTCATCGATGGCGATGCGGTGGTCAACCAGCTTGCCACCATGCCCGGCAAGGATGAGCTCCGCGCCAAGCTGCTTGCCACCATGCAGGCACCCGCGCAGCAGTTCGTCCGTCTCATGCAGGCCCCGGCCCAGAACTTCGTGCACCTCCTCAACGCCAAGAAGGCGAAGGAGGAGGGCTGACCTTCTTGGTCACCCGCCGAAGTCGTTTCTCAGAATCCTATAACTACTAGTTTTCGTTTCCCTTTTTGACCAACGGCCTCTTGAAGGCCACTACCGTGCCAAATCGCTCATTGCGCGTGCACGGATATTGCACTAATCGACCCGAGTCTCCAGGACGCTGCGGACGACCTCACGTCCCTCCCGTCATGAGAATCGAGTCGCTCTGGAGGAAAGACCATGTCTGAAGTTACCCGCGAGCAAGTTGTCGACTTCCTTTCGAACATGCCCGTCATGCAGATGGCCGAGCTCGTCAAAGAGCTCGAGGACAAGTGGGGCGTGAGCGCCGCACCCGTCGCCGTCGCTGGCGTCGGTCCTGCTGCTGCTGCCGACGGCGGTGGTGCAGCCGCCGAAGAGAAGACCGAGTTCGACGTCATCCTCGCCGCCGCCGGCGGCAAGAAGATCCAGGTCATCAAGGCGGTCCGCGAGATCACCGGCCTGGGCCTCAAGGAGGCGAAGGAGCTGGTCGAGGGCGCGCCCAAGGCCGTCAAGGAAGGCATCTCGAAGGACGAGTCCGACGAGGTCAAGAAGAAGCTCGAAGAGGCTGGCGCGACCGTCGAGGTCAAGTGACGCCGCGCGAAGCTTGGCCCGGCCAGTCCAGTGTCGTAAGGCACGGACCCGCCTTCGGGCGGTTCCAGCTCGCAGGCTGACCGAGCCAAGACCTTCGCTGTCTCGAGAGTGCCTCCTCTTCTAGGGGAGGCGAACCACCCGGCTCTGCCGGGTACCCCGGGTGACGGTTCTCCGTCGTGGAGGCCGTCACCCCGGTTCGAGGTTGGAAGACGTTTCCCCTCGACCCGTCCCTTCGACCCTACGGGGTCACGCGAGCACCCACCCCGCCTGAGCCTCGTATGACGCTCTCCCTTTCGTCGAGCCCGCTCTGTGTCATTCGCGCGAATGTCGTTCGCCAGGATGGTCTCGATACTTCAAACCAGAATCCAATTGGTTACCGCTGCCAGGCGCCTCGTTTCGGGTGTCCTGGCCTTCGTGCGTCCATCGCCCGCTGATTCTGGTCCCACCCAACCCCCGCGCTGCTGACCACCATGCCTCAGATCCAGACCAACTTCAGGCTTCGCAAGAACCTCGGCAAGGTCGACACCATCATCGACATCCCGAATCTGATCGACATCCAGAAGAGCAGCTACGACAAGTTCCTCCAGATGACGGTCCCGCCCAACGAGCGCGAGGACATGGGACTTCAGGGGGTCTTCCGGTCGGTCTTCCCCATCAAGGACTACAACGGCTCCAGCGAGCTCGTTTTCGTCAGCTACAACCTCGAGCCGCCCAAGTACGACGTCGAGGAGTGCCGCCAGCGCGGCATGACCTTCGCCGCCCCGATCAAGGTCACGACCCAGCTCATGATCTACGACCAGGGCGATGGCGGCGAGAAGCTCGTCCGCGACATCAAGGAGCAGGAGGTCTACTTCGGTGAGATCCCGCTCATGACCGACACCGGTACCTTCATCATCAACGGTACCGAGCGTGTCGTCGTGTCTCAGCTGCACCGCAGCCCGGGCGTCTTCTTCGACCACGACAAGGGCAAGACCCACTCCAGCGGCAAGATCCTCCACTCGGCACGGGTCATCCCGTACCGCGGCTCGTGGCTCGACTTCGAGTTCGACCCCAAGAACCTCATCTACTGCCGCATCGATCGCCGGCGGAAGATGCACGCCACGGTGCTGTTGCGGGCCCTCGGGTACAACACCCAGGACCTCCTCAACTACTTCTACGACACCGAGACGATCTACCTCGAGGGCGACGCCTACGCGAAGAGCCTCGACGTCAACCTGCTGCCCGGTCAGCGCGCCACGCGCGACATCGAGCTCGACGGCAAGGTCATCGTCAAGAAGAACCAGAAGTTCACCCGCGGCGCCATCCGCAAGCTCGCCAAGGCAGAGGTCGACCGCCTCCCGATGGACGTCGAGGAGCTGTTCGGCAAGGTCAGCGCGCACGACATCATCGACCCCGAGACCGGCGAGGTCCTCCTCGAGTGCAACGAGGAGATCACCGAGGAGAAGCTCGAGGCCCTCAAGGAAGCCGAGATCAACCAGTTCGAGGTCCTCTTCATCGATGGCCTCAACGTCGGCGCCTACCTGCGCGACACCCTGATGGCCGACAAGGTGCGGACCCAGGAAGACTCGATCCTCGAGATCTACCGTCGTCTGCGTCCCGGTGATCCGCCCGCCCTCGAGACGGCGCGCACCCTCTTCCACAACCTGTTCTTCAACGAAGAGCGCTACGACCTGAGCAAGGTCGGTCGCCTCAAGCTGAACTACAAGTTCTACCAGAACCTCCCCGAGGAGCAGAAGCCGGGCCTCGACACCACGGTGCTCACCCCGCACGACATCCTCGAGACCGTTCGCCACCTCATCGAGCTCAAGAACGGCCGCGGCTCGGTCGACGACATCGACCACCTCGGCAACCGACGCGTGCGCGCCGTCGGTGAGCTGATGGAGAACCAGTACCGCGTGGGTCTGGTGCGCATGGAGCGCGCCATCCGCGAGCGCATGAGCATGTCGCAAGAGATCGACACGCTGATGCCGCACGACCTCATCAACAGCAAGCCCGTCAGCGCGGTGGTGAAGGAGTACTTCGGCTCCTCGCAGCTGTCGCAGTTCATGGACCAGACCAACCCCCTCAGTGAGGTGACCCACAAGCGTCGCCTTTCGGCCCTCGGGCCGGGTGGTCTCACCCGTGAGCGGGCCGGCTTCGAGGTCCGCGACGTTCACACCACCCACTACGGCCGCATCTGTCCCATCGAGACGCCGGAGGGTCCGAACATCGGCCTCATCGCGTCGCTCTCGACCTTTGCCCGGGTCAACCGTTACGGCTTCGTCGAGACGCCGTACCGCATCGTGTCCGAGGGTCGGGTCAGCGACGACGTGCGCTGGTTCTCCGCGCTCGAAGAGGAGGGCAAGTACATCGCGCAGGCTGGTGCCGACGTCGACGCGGCCGGCACCTTCCTCGACAACATGGTCAGCGCCCGGCACAACGGCGACTTCAAGATCGTGCCCGCCGACATGATCGAGCTGATGGACGTCGCGCCGCAGCAGATGGTGTCGGTCGCCGCCGCGCTGGTGCCCTTCCTCGAGCACGACGACGCCAACCGCGCGCTCATGGGCTCCAACATGCAGCGCCAGGCGGTGCCGCTCATCCGCACCCACGCTCCGCTCGTCGGCACCGGCATGGAGGAGCGCAGCGCGCGTGACTCCGGCATGTGTGTGGTCGCGCGTCGCGAAGGTGTGGTGGAGAGCGTCGACGCGACCCGCATCGTGGTGCGTCCCACGGGCGAGGGCAGCGAGGTCCCCGACATCTACGGCCTGCTCAAGCACCAGCGGTCCAACCAGTCGAGCTGCTACACGCAGAAGCCCATCGTCCGCTCGGGCGACGTGGTGAAGGCGGGTGACGTGCTCGCCGACGGGCCGGCCATGGACATGGGCGAGATGGCGCTGGGGCAGAACGTGCTCACCGCCTTCATGCCCTGGCAGGGTTACAACTTCGAGGACTCCATCCTCGTCTCCGAGCGCATCGCCAAGGACGACGTCTTCACCTCGATCCACATCGAGGAGTTCGAGTGCGTCGCCCGCGACACCAAGCTCGGCAAGGAGGAGGTCACCCGCGACATCCCGAACATCGGCGAAGAGGGCCTCAAGGACCTCGACGAGGCGGGCATCGTCCGCATCGGCGCCGAGGTGTCTCCCGGCGACATCCTGGTCGGCAAGGTCACGCCCAAGGGCGAGACCCAGCTCTCCCCCGAGGAGAAGCTGCTTCGCGCCATCTTCGGGGAGAAGTCCGGCGACGTCCGCGACAGCTCGCTCAAGGTCCCGCCGGGCGTGACGGGCATCGTCATCAACGCCCGCGTCTTCTCGCGCAAGGGTCAGGAGAAGGACACCCGCGCGAAGGAGATCGAGGACATGGAGCGGGCCCGCATCGAGCGGACCCGTGACGAGGAGATCAAGATCCTGCGCGACAGCTTCCACCGTCGCGTGGCCGAGCTCCTGCTGGGCAAGACCACCGAGGCCAAGCTCGTCGACGAGAAGGGCAAGGTCCTCCTCGCCAAGGGCGACAAGCTCACCGCGGAGAACCTCGACGAGATCCCCCGTCGCTACTGGGAGCTCATCGAGGTCGAGAACCAGATCGAGGTCCGCCAGATCCTTCAGGACCTGAAGGACATGGTGAACACCCGCGAAGAGCACTTCCGCGACAAGATCGAGAAGCTCGCGCGCGGCGACGAGCTCCCGCCCGGCGTCATCAAGATGGTGAAGGTCTACATCGCCATCAAGCGCAAGCTGCAGGTCGGTGACAAGATGGCCGGTCGCCACGGCAACAAGGGTGTCGTGAGCAAGATCGTCCCGGAGGAGGACATGCCCTTCACCGAGGACGGGACCCCGGTCGACATCGTCCTCAACCCGCTCGGCGTGCCCTCACGTATGAACATCGGGCAGATCCTCGAGATCCATCTCGGCTGGGGTGCACACATCCTCGGCAAGCAGATGGAGGCCATGGTCGAGACCAAGAAGACCGCGGCCGAGGTGCGCAAGTTCGTCAAGTCCGTCTACGCCGGTGACAAGTACGCCACCAAGCTCATCGACGGCCTCGACGACGAGGACCTGATGCGTCTCGCTGCCCTCGGCAAGCGGGGTGTCTTCATGGCCACGCCAGTGTTCGACGGTGCGCCCGAGAAGGCCATCACCGATGCGCTCGAGCTCGCCAACTTGCCCAAGACGGGTCAGGCGGTGCTCTTCGACGGGCGCACTGGTGAGGCATTCCACCAGGATGTCACCATCGGCATCATGTACATGCTCAAGCTCCACCACCTCGTGGACGACAAGATCCACGCGCGGAGCATCGGGCCCTACTCACTCGTTACGCA
>JAUHZF010000446.1 GCA_030426145.1 Polyangia bacterium | reverse complement strand
ACTTCGGGTAGGCACAGATGGTCCCGGCCACGACGACCTTCTTGGTGCCCACCACGCGCGCTTGTTCGAGCACGTGTAGACCCATGGCCATGTTGCCGTAGAAGAACAGCCCGGGGTTGTCGCGGTTGGCGCCGATGCCGCCCACCATCGCGGCCAGGTGGAACACGAGGTCGGGTTTGGTGTCGGCGAAGAGCTTGGCCGTCGCCGCCTGGTCTGTGAGGTCGACCTCGGCTGAGCGGGGGGCGATGACCGTCGCCCCCGCCGCCTCGAGGCGGTCGACCACGTGTGAGCCGAGGAATCCGGCACCGCCGGTGACGAGTACCCGCTGATCCGTGAAGGGGGCCATGCGCGCGTTGTAACGGCATCCGAGGCGGGAGCGAAGGGGGTGACCGCGCAGGACGCAGGATCGCATCCTGATCAGGGATGGCTTTCCCACCCCGACTTAGATGGTCTCTGCGCTACCTGGTTTCAGCAGCTTGCGGTGGCATGCTTGTCGCTTATGCACCGAGCGGAACACACACTGTAGGTGCGAGTGAGCATGATGAAGCGAAACGTTTGGGCATGGATGGCGGTGGCTTGCGTAGGAGCAGCGGGATGCTCGGAGGCAGCTGAGGTGAGCGAGGTCGAGCCCCCGCGTGGCGACGGCGGCGCGGGCGGCACCGTCGTCACCGGTACCGGTGGCACCCCCGACCCCGGTCCTGAGGTCTGCCCCGACGCGACTGGCGTCTATGAGGTTCAGCCGGCTCAGAGCAACCTGCTCTTCCTGTTGGACCAGTCCGGCAGCATGCATCTCCGCGTCAACGACATGGATACGCGTTGGAGCCTCACCACGGCCGGCCTCGGCGACATTCTCGGGGCCCTGCCGGATGACACGGTGGGTGGCCTGCAGATGTTCCCGTCCGGAGATCCGTCGGTCGGCTGCTGTGTGGTGACCGAGGGCAACTACATCGACTGCGGCGCGTGTGCCGCCGGCGAGCTGCCCGGAACCGGGGCGCGCTGCAGCGAAGAGACGTACCACCCACTCACGGTCGGCATGGCACCGTTGGATGCGGCGCACGAAGCCACCCTCATGAGTGCCGTGCACGCGGAGGACGCGTCGTTCTACTGGGGCACGCCCCTCGCGCCGGCGCTCGGTGGCGCCATCGACGGGGTCACCTCCCTTGGCGGTGAAGGCGTGACCAGCGTCATCCTGCTCACCGACGGTTTGCCGACGTCGTGCCACACCGACGAAGACCCGGAGGCGAACGACATTCAGAGGGCCCTCGACGCGGCCAGCCGCGGCGCGAACCTCGGGGTGCGCACCTACGTCGTCGGCATCGACGGTGCGGCCGCGTCGACGGATCCGGCGACCGATTTGGCGGTCAACCTGTCGGCGGTGGCCGAGGCAGGCGGCACCGGTCGCTACGCGGGCTGTGAGCTGAACGACGACTGCGCCTACGTGGTCAACGCCGACAACTTCGAGCAGGCCTTGCGCGACGCGCTCGTCGAGATCGCCCTCGAAGCCACGACGTGCTCGTTCGACCTGCCGCCGGTCGAAGGCGGCATGGCCGACTACGACGCGGTCAACATCACGGTGTCGGTCGACGGCATGGCCACCACCGTGCCGAGGGATTCATCCCACCAGAACGGTTGGGACTACCTCCCCGGCAACCAGCACGTGCAGCTCTACGGCGCAGCGTGCGAGCAGGTGAAGTCTGACGTCGACGCCAAGGTCGAGGTCGTGGTGGGTTGCACCACCGAGGGTGGCTGATCAGCGGCCTTCGCAGTGGTCGTCACGCGCGGTGTCGCCGGTCTCTTCGGCGGACCGGCGCGTGTCACGCTTCATCTCCGCGACCTCCGTGTCCCAGGTCTCACCGGCGGCTTCGCTGCCGTCGTTGAAGAAGGACGCCGTCGATTCGCCCACCGCGTCGAGCGACTGACCGGTGGCGTGAACGATCCCGGTCTCGACGCCCTTGCCGGCGGTGTCGAAGCCGCGCTCGATGTCGTCCTCGGGCCCGCAGTCGTCCGGGCTCTTGGCGCGCGGCTGGTCACACGCCCCGAGGGTGGCGATCAGAATGGCGGTGAAGAGGGTCTCAGGCTTGGAACGGAACATGTTCCAACGACAATGCATCGATGATGCCAGGTCGGACGCGAGACCCTCGATGCATCAATCGATTTGGCAGCGCCGCGTGGCCCAGCGGTCGCCGCGCAGGTAGGGGTCGGGGCGAGCGCCGCAGCTGCCGTAGACGATGTCTTCGCCTTCGGCCCAGAGGGTGGGCTCGCTGTCGACGTCGACCGGTTCGCCGAGGGCATCGAGCTCGACCTCCTCCACGATGGCCACCGGTACCCGCCCGAAGTCGCGCACGGTGTGGAAGAGCTCCACGATGCCGTCTTGCTCCATGCGCATGCAGCCGTGGGAGACGAAGCCGCGACGAAGGAACCACTCGCGCTCGAGGAGCCCGCAGTCTTCGGCGCCTTCGGGGCAGCGGTAGCTGATGGGGCCGTGGAGGCCGTAGGTGTGGTAGCCCTTCGAGTTCTCCACGTTGAGGCGAAGGAACGGGAAGCCGCCGAAGTAGTCGGGCTTGTAGCGCCGTGAGATGTGGTACCAGGGCGTGTTTCCTTCATCTGCCGTGCGGTAGAAGCCGGTGGGCGTGTAGCTCTTGCCGTTCGTATCGCGCTGCCCGACGCCGGTGGGGTAAACGGCCGACCATCCGGTGGCGCGGTCGAAGAGGTGCACCGTGAGGCCCTCGAGTGACACGATGATCTCGGGGCGTTCGAGCGTGGGGAGGTCCTCGGGGATGTCGTAGGTGTGGGGCAAGTCGGCCTTGCCCATGCCGACATCCTCACCGGGATGCTGCTCATCGAAGGCGACGCCTTCACCCTCTTGCTCGTGGTCGATGACCGTCGGGTCTTCGGAGGGAGAGCCGGGAGGCGCACAAGCCGAAAGCAGAACCACCGCCAGGAGGCAAGAATGTCGCATGAGGTGCGTGATACGCCCACATGTAGGTGCTCCGCAAGGGGAATGTGTCGAGGGTGCACGTTTTCCGTCTGGCTGGAATCGAGGCGGCCACTCGGGGCGGGTGGGGTGAGGCGGATGGCCTCACCCGTGTCGTCGCGCCCCGAGGTGGCTAAGGTGCTTGCGCCAGTGCGGGGTGCAGGTAGATCCCTCGTCCTGGGCGCGACCCATGAGCACGATCGAAGGCTACCCAGAGGTTCTCGCGCAGAAGCTGGAGAACCTAGCCCCCAAGAGCGGCTGCTACCTCTTCAAGGACGGGAAGGGGGAGGTGCTCTACGTGGGCAAAGCGAAGAGCCTTCGCTCGCGCGTGCGGAGCTACTTCCAGCCCTCCAGCTCGGACGAGCGCTACTTCATCCCGTTCCTGCGGGACGTCGTCGCCGACCTCGAAACGGTGGTCACCGCCACCGAGAAGGAGGCGGCGGTGCTCGAGAACGAGCTCATCAAGAAGCATCAGCCCCGCTTCAACGTGAAGCTGCGGGACGACAAGGACTTCCTGTGCCTTCGTCTCGACAAGAGCAAGACCTGGCCGCGCCTCGAGACCGTGCGCCGACCCAAGGCCGACGGTGCGCGCTACTTCGGGCCCTTTCACTCCGCCACGAGCGCCCGGCGAACGCTGCGCACGGTCAACAAACACTTCAAGCTCCGGACGTGCACCGACAGCGACATGAAGAGCCGCAAACGCCCCTGTTTGCAGTTCCAGATCAAACGCTGCCCCGGACCGTGCGTCTACGACGTCGACGGCGACCAGTACGCTCAGCAGGTCCGCGCGGTCGAGCTCTTCCTCGGCGGCCGGCACGACGAGCTCACCCAGGAGCGCGAGGCGCGCATGCTCGAGGCCTCCGACGACCTCGCCTTCGAGCTCGCCGCCCGCTACCGCGATCAGCTGCACGCGGTCGAGAGCATCTACGAGCAGCAGCGGGTGGTCAGCGTCGACCGCACCGATCAGGACGTCATCGGGGTCTATCGCGAAGGCACACGCTGCGAGCTGGTGCTCATGCTCGTGAGGCAGGGCCACGTCACCGACAGCCAGTCCTTCTCCCTCGACCGCAGCGAGCTACCGGACGAGGAGCTCGTCGCGGGCTTCGTCACCCAGTACTACGCGCGTTATGCCGCCGCGGAGGGGCTGGGCCAGCTGGGCAGCCTCCCCGACGAGATCTGCCTCCCGGTGACCCTGGAGATGATGGACGGGCTCGCGGACTGGCTAAGTGAGCTCCGCGGCAAGAAGGTGCGGGTCTTCGTGCCCCAGCGAGGCGGTCGCCGGAAGCTCCTGGCCCTCGCCAACGAAAACGCCGAGCACGCTTTTGCGGAGAAGCAGCGCCGCAGCGACGAGCTCGAGTCGCGCCTCGAGGAGCTGCGCAAGAAGCTCCGCTTGCCGTCGTTGCCTCGCGTCATCGAGTGTTGCGACATCTCCCACCACGCGGGTGGCGATACCGTGGGGGCCGTGGTCTGCCTGCGAGACGGTCAGCCCGACAAGAAGCGTTACCGGAGCTTCAACGTCAAAACGACCGAAGCTGGTGACGATTACGCCGCCATGTACGAAGTTCTCGCCCGGAGGTTTCGTCGGGGCCGACAAGCCAAAGACGGCGACGAGGGCAAGACCGATTGGGAGCTCCCCGACCTCTTCGTCGTGGACGGGGGGAGGGGACAGCTCAACGTCGCGCTCACCGCGGCGCGTGACCTCGGCTTGCACGAGCTCTCCATCTGCGGCCTCGCCAAGGAGCGAGAGAATCTCGCAGGGGAGAAGCTGGTCGACCGCGTCTATCTGCCCGGCCAGAAGAACGGCATCTCGCTCCGTCCCACGAGTGCCTCGCTGTACTTCCTGGCCCATGCGCGCGACGAGGCGCATCGCTTTGCCAATCATCAGCGGGAGGGCCGCGGCAAGAAGCGTCGGTTCCGCAGTGAGCTCGACGACATCAAGGGGATCGGACCTGTGGCCAAGAAAGCGCTACTCAAGGAGCTCGGCTCCCTCAAGGCGATCAAAGCGGCGACCGACGATCAGATCTTGGCCGTAGAGGGGGTGTCGAAGCGGCACCTCACGGCGCTACGCAAGGTGATCCCCACGCCGAGCTGACGTTCACCGGGAACGCTTACGGGGACCGCCCAAGGGTTTGCGGGTGATCTGTACCAGGTCCGCGGGCGGCAGATCGGGGCGCGGCTCCGGGGCGTCGAGGGGCTCGACGACGATGTCGAAGGTGCCGTTGTCGAACGGCTGGCCGGGCGCGGCGGCGCTGGGGACGAGGCGCTCGCGTTGGCCCTGCTTCTCGAAGTGACGGGCGCGGTAGTGGCAGTAGGGGTTGTTTCCGCGGCGGCCGAGGATGGCCTGGGCGGTGAAGCTGCAGCCACCGCGGCATGGCTCCTTGAAGGGGCAGGTGGCGCAGAAGCCCCAGAGCTCGTCGAGCGTTCGATCGCGGCTGAAGCGGAGCTCGGGGGTCTCGTCCCAGATCGGCTTCAGCTTTCGATCGCGAAGGTGGCCGCCGACGTAGTGGCTCGTCTGCAGCGATGGGCAGCCCTTCACCGCGCCGTCGGACTCGATGCCCATCACGAACCGGCCCGCCTGGCAGCCCTGCCAATGGTCCTTCTCGCGATCGGGGCGGGGAGAGCGCAGCAGCGTCTCTTCGGGACCGAAGTAGCCCAGGTTGTTACCGGGCAGCATCGTCATGCCCTGCTCGAGGGCTTTCCGTTTGAGGGCGGCGAGACGCGGCACGATGCCCAACAGGTCGTAGGGCTGAAGCGTCATCTCGGTGCGGTCGGCGGCACGACCGAGGGGCGTGGTGAGTTGGACCTGCCACGTGGCGACCCCTCGTGCGACGAAGACGTCGAACAACGCTTCGAGGTCGCCGTGGTTGAGGCGGTTGAGGTTGGTATTGGCCCCGACGATGAGCCCCGCCGCGCGGCAATGGTCGAGGGCGGCGAGCGCGGCCTCGTAGCTGCCCTTCAGTGCACGCATGCGATCGTGGCGTTCGCGGAGGCCGTCGATCGATACGCTGATGCGGCTCAGGCCAGCTTCTTTCATCTGCCGGGCGAGCTCGGGGGTGACGCCGCGGCCACCCGTCGTCATCACGGCGGTGATCCCCGCTTCATCGAGCGCGCGGATCACCTCCAGGAATCCCTCGTAGAGGTAGGCCTCGCCGCCGATGAGCACCACCTCGCGGGTGCCCATCTCCGCCAGCTGCTTCACCACGTCGAGCGCCTCCTGCACGGTCAGCTCGTCGGGGCGCGCGTGGCCGGCCCGTGAGCCACAGTGGGTGCAATGGAGGTCGCACTTGAGGGTCAGCTCCCACACCACGTACACGGGGCGCGGGTGCTGGTCTGGTGCGAGTCGGAGGCGTCGTCCGGCCATGCCGGTCAGGGTACCGCGGCCGGCTCGAAAATGACCTGGAGCTGGAAGTCGCCACCGCCGGCGAGCGACTCGACACCGATGGTGGTCTCTTGCAGCGACGTCACCTCGAGCTCGACGCGGGTGCCGTTTTCGCCGCAGACAGCGTCGTCGTCGGTGAAGTCATCACACTGGTCGGCCGTCCAGACCACGTGCCGGTCGGCCTCGACGAGCACGGTGAGGGTGCCGGCTTGCCCACGCAGTGTTGTGGGGATGAGGGTGAAGAGCCGTTCGGGCGTATTGGTGTTCGACGTGCCACTGCAGCTGTGGAAGCCGTCGAAGCCGCCTTCGGTGCTGCCGCTCACGAAGGCGATGTAGTTGGCCCCGTTCGGACTCAAGTCGAGCGAGAGGGTCCTGGCGGCGCTGCAGGCCACCGTGGGATCGGCCGGCCCACCGATGTCATCATCATCGTCGTAGTAAGGAACCCCGTAACACGCCATCAGCGTCATGGCGGCGGCGCCAGCGAAGGCGACCTCGGCCACGGTCTTGACCACCCGTTTGCCGATGGGAGCGCGGGGGTCAGCGTCACAGGACATGGCCTGACCGCAGTGGGGGCAAGCGGACAGCTCCGCGGGGACGAGTCCTTGGCAGTGGGGGCAGGTATCGAAGTTCATGCTCTCGAGCCCCATCCTCTCCAAAAGGCGTGCCAAACCGTAGGTCTTCGAAAATAGGCGCCGAGGGGACGGCGTGGTCCCCTCGAGCCTGACAGCGCTGTCAGGGTTGGCCGGGTCTAGGGTCGGTTTAGCCGCAATGCCGTTCGGATCTCGGTCTCGTGCTCGGTCTCGTGCTCGGTCTCGTGCTCGGTCTCGTGCTCGGTCTCGAGGACCTCGAACCTCGAACCTCGAACCTCGAACCTCGAACCTCGAACCCGAGGACGTCGAGAACTTGG
>JAUHZF010000445.1 GCA_030426145.1 Polyangia bacterium | reverse complement strand
CAGTCGCATATCGATTCATGGCCGAGTGCAGGGTATGGGCATGCGTCCTGCCATGGCGAGGACGACGGCCTTGGAGGACGACGCGCTGGACGCCGTATGCGCTGCTATGGGCGACCCAGGGTTGGTGCCCCCCGACTTCAGGAACTCCGGGGTCACGCCTGCCGCCGCCGCGATCTTGTTGATGGTGTCGAGCTGGAGGCTCTCGGGCTTGACGTTGCCCCGAAGGATCAACCCCACGTGACTGCGGGACAGCCCGGCAGCAACAGAGAGCGAGCTTTGGTTGAAGGGTTTCCCGTTCTCGTCTTTGCAGTTGGCGAGAACCCACCGGATCCCATCGACCAGGTCGCCTGAACTCATGGGCAACATGTTACGCACTGTCGCGGATAACCGTTGCGCAATGGGTTATCCGTGCATAAGGTGTTGCCCATGGACGATCCCCTTGGGTTTCCCGGCAGGTGCGCCCGCCTGCGTGGCATGGCTGGCATTAGCCAGCGCAAGGCGAGCCGTCTTGCGGGGCTCTCGGAGTCCACCGTTCGACACCAGGAGACGAAGTTCGTTTCGGCTCCCAGCAACGAGACTCTCATGGGTCTCGCCCAGCTCTTCGATGTCACGACCGACTTCCTGCTGACGGGTAGGGGCGAGTACCCCACCGAAGAGCACGTGAAGGCGGCCGTCGCTCGCGCCGAGGACGAGCTCGCTCTCCGCGAAGGAGCCGCCTAGATGCTGGGCCTTCGCCAGCGCATCGAGGATGCGCGCGAGACGATGACCCGTGCTGCGGCGTCGGTTCGTCGGTCGCTCTCTCGGCTCCGGTTCGAGGTCGCAGTCCAGAAGGTGCTTGAGGAGAAGGGCGACATCCATGGCGAGAACGCCGACGTCGGGTGCGACCCGCGTGACTCCGGCGGGTTCCCGGTGTTCGACAAGTACGGAGAGGGCGGCGGCATGTACTCGACCGAGCGCGAAGCCGCCCGCGCCTTCGTCGCCATCGAGCGAAGTGGGGCGTCGCTCGGTAGCCACCCCGGGGTCGAGGACTGCGAAGCCGAACCGGACGCCGAGCAGAAGGCGGCGGCCATCGACGCCTTTCTCTCCGCCCACCCCGATGCGCGCTTCGAGAAGGGGGGAGCGTAGATGCTGTCCTGGCTCATCATCGTCGCGGTTCTGCTTGCCGTCGAGACGGTCAGCATCGTGGTGCTCTGGCAACAGACCCGTCTCACGCGTCGCACGACTGAGCGCGTCGTCGACATCCACGAGCGCCTCGATGAACTCGAGCGCACCGCCATGCGGAAAGGTTGGCCCTACGTGCAGGAAGCCGGCGGCGACCCGTACGTCTTCGTTCAGCCTCGGCATGGCGAAGACCAGGGGGAGGGCGCGTAGATGCCAACCCCCACCCCCATCGGCGCTGCCTGAGCCGAGAGAGCGTGCGTCTGAGCGTGTGAGGAGTGCCATGTCTGCATCCGAACCTGTAGCCCCCATTGCCCCCGTCGAAGGGGTCACCCGTCCGAAGGTGCTCCCTCGTCGCGTGTGCAGTGTTCACGAACGGTCGGCAGCCATGTGGGCCGGGGCCGTGGCTGACGCTGGCGACACAGGGCGCGCGGTTGCGAAGGCGCTCGGAGCATCGACCACGCGGGTCGGAGCCTGGGGCCGAGTGACGGAGAAGCGTTCGCCCGGCCTTCACCGCATCGTCGAGCTCATCGACAAGCGGCCCACCGTTGCGCGGGCGCTCGTCCGGCGCCTCGACGCCGAGCTGCGTGAGGTGAGCGCCGACCGCAGTCCCCTCGAGCACGTGGCAGCCGTCACAGCCGAGGTGGGGGACGTGGCGCGTGTGGCCATGGCTGCCGCCGCCGACGGCGAGCTCGACCACGAGGAGCGGAAAGAGCTGCTCCGCGAGGTCTTCGAAGCGCGCCGCGCGCTGGATGCGTTGGCCGCTCAGCTGACGAGGGACTGAGCCAGCACGCCGAACAGAGCACTCGGCCTCAGGGCCGCGGAGGAACCGAATGAAGATCACTGAGGTCATCGAAGCAATCGACGACGGCATGGCCGTCCAGGCCATCGACGAGAAGCTGCGCGAGATCGTCGACGCCGTGATGCTGCACAACAAGGCGGGCGAGCTGAACCTGAGCATTGCCGTCCACCCCGGCGGGCCACGGCGCGTGAACGTCCACGTGCAGATGAAGAGGTCGAAGATCCCGGAGGCGCCGTTGAACGCCTCCACCTTCTTCACCGACGAGGGAGGGACGCTCCACCGGAGCGATCCGAAGCAGCTCACCATCAAGGACCTCACCGACAAGTCGAGGCCCATCAAGGACACCGAGAAGAAGAAGGGCGACTGAGCAATGGCGTACGAAGACGAAGACAACCCGGGCCTCGGCCTGGTCCACAACCATCCGCAAGAGAACCTCGAGCAGCGCACCATCTACGTGCAGCAGGAGGCGGGGGAGAACGAGCCCGATGTCCCAGTGCTTCTGCTCGACCAGGGGCAGAAGGTCCACATCGCCACCGAGTTGCTCGACCGCTACGACAAGCGGCTCCCCGCGCCTCGGCGACGGAAGGGGCAGCGCCGGCTCGATCGGTGTGACTCGCTGGTGGCGTTCACCAATCGCTACAAGAGCGAGCAGACGACGGCCTACGCGACAGACGTTGGTGTCGACGTGGTGTTCGATGATGTGCCCGCTGGCCCCGACGGCGCCTCATGGCGGGAGTTCACGGCGCAGTACTCCCCGGAGTTCTCCGAGGCGGTCCGAGAGTGGCTGCACGTCCACGGCAAGGTCGTGAGTCAGGAGGCCTTCGCCGACCTGCTCGAGCTGCGCTTCGAGGACCTCATGGAGAAGGAGGGCTACCCGGCCCCGGCCACGGTCCTCGAGATGGCGCGCGACCTGCAGATCAATCGTGAGGGGAAGTTCCAGCGCAAGCTCGACCGCGCGACCGGCCTGGTCTCCCTGCAGGTGACCAGCGAGCAGACGACCACCTCGATGCAGGTGCACCCCCGCTTCATGATCGCGGTGCCCATCTTCGAAGAGAACGAAGAGGCGCGCGCCATCGAGGTTCGGGTTCAGCTGAAGGTGTCGCGCGACAAGGACGAGGCACCCCGCTTCGCCATTACGCTCATGCGGCTGGATGAGCTGAGGCGAGACGCCTACAGGGACCTCGTCCAGCTGTTCCAGGAGGAGACCGAGGTCCCGCTCTTCTGGGGCTCCTCGAAGTGACGCATGGGCGTCGCGCTGGAGCTGATCGCATGGGGCGCGTCCTACGGGGCTGCGCTGTGCATCGGCTTCGGCGTCGGCGCCATCTACGCGGACCACACCGCGCGCCTGCGCCACCTCCTTCGGGAGCGACGGCGCCGGCGTGACCTACGAGCGGCCCGCGAGAAGCGGGCTGGAGAGCACGAGGATGGTTGAGTCGTTGGGGGAAGCGCTGCCCCGTGAAATGGCGCGCGTGCGTGACGAGGTGTTGCCGGCATACGACGCGGTCGGGGCACCGGGCCTGCTCGCCGCGCGGATGATGCGGCTCGCGCTCGACCGTGCCGCGAAGGCCATCGCCGAGGGGGACGTCGCCGCCATGGTGCGGTCCTTCGAGGAGCTGAAGGGGTTCGCCACATGAGGGTGCTCCGCTTCCTGCTTGGGCTGGCGGTCCTGCTGTGGAGGGCGCGTTGATGCTACCCGACGAGCGCCTCGTCCTCGAAGCACTGGGCCGCCTTGACGGTGGCCCGACCTACGGCCTCGACATCGCCAAGGATGCCCAGGTTCGCCGGACCTTGCTCTACGTGTGGCTCGCCCGGCTCGTCGAGCGGGGGCTGGTCACATCCGAGGATGAGAAGCGCCCGACCGCAAGGCGGGCGCCCCGCAAGCTCTACAGCCTGACTGATGCAGGACGCGCGCAGCTTGCCGAGTGGTCGCGTTGGGGCGCGCAGGGGACGCGCGGAACGGGGATGTGCCGATGATGAAAGCACCCACCAGCTACACCTTCCTATCGGTGTTCTGCGGCGCTGGTCCCGGCGCGCTGGGCTTCCTTCGCGCCCAGGTGCAGACCGCGGCGGGCACCATTCGACTCAGGTCGGTCGGCGGCATCGATGTCGACCCTGCGGCCTGCGAGGACTTCGAGCGCCTGACCGGCAGCCCGGCCCTGTGCGCCGACATGCACGAGCTCACCGCCGAGCAGCTCAAGGCCTTCGCCGGTCACCGTGCGCCGGACGTCGTGTTCGGTTCTCCCCCCTGCAAGGGCTTCTCCGCGCTCCTCCCCAAGAAGGCTGCGAAGAAGGAGAAGTACCAGCGGCTCAATCGCCTGGTCATCGCCTGGATCCGCCTCATCGAGGAAGCGTGGGGGGACGACCCGCCGCGCCTCATCCTCATGGAGAACGTGCCGCGGATCACCTCGCGGGGCGGGGGCCTGCTCGCGCAGGTGAAGCAGATGCTCTCCCGCATGGGCTACGTGTTCCACACGTCGACCCACGACTGCGGCGAGCTCGGCGGCCTCGCACAGCACCGTCAGCGCTACCTCCTCGTCGCGCGTCACTCGAAGAAGTGCCCGCCGCTGCTCTACCAGCCGCCCAAGCGGCGAGTGCGTGCGTGCGGTGAGGTACTGAGCAAGCTCCCGCTCCCGAACGACCCGCGGGGCGGGCCGATGCATCGGCTGCCGAAGATGAGCTGGCTGAACTGGATGCGGCTGGCCCTCATCCCCGCCGGCGGTGACTGGCGCGACCTTCCGGGCGTGCTCGAGACGGGGCAGGCGCGGCGCGAAGTGTTCCGTCGTCACCACGTTGGTCGGTGGGACAAGGCCGCGGCGACCATCGCCGGCGGCGGCTCCAACGGGGTGAGCGCCGTGGCCGACCCGCGCACCATGAAGGGCTACGCCGGGACCTACGGCGTGATGGGGTTCGATGACCCCGCGCCGACCATTGCCGGGAACTCGGGCACGTCCAACGGCCGCTTCAGCGTGGCGGACCCGCGCCCGGGTTGGGCCGCGTGGGGATCGCACCGTGTGCTCGGCTGGGAACAGTCAGCGGTCACGGTGCACACCGCTACGACCATCTCCAGCGGCGCCCAGTCGGTGGCCGACCCTCGCGTGCCGCGCCTGCCTCGCCTCCACGTCGTTGCTGAGGGGGAAGGGGAGAGCGCCGCATCCGTGAAGGTCGGCGGCGCCTACGACCACGGCTACGGCGTTCTCTCTTGGCACGAGCCGAGCCCAACTGTCGCCGGCGGGAGCCACGTGGGCCAAGGGGCCTACGCCGTCGCCGACGGCCGGGTCGCCCTCGACGTCGTGGTTCACGGCGTGAGCGGCGTGCTCGACTGGCGCGACGCGCTTAGGTGCCTCGGCACGGGCGGCCAGTTTCGCGACGGCCCGCTGCTCCTCGTGGACGACGCCGGCGAGGTGGTCGAGCGCCTGGAGCCGAAGAAGGCCCCGAAGGTGCCGCCGCTCATCATCAGCGCAGACGGCTGCTGGCATCGCCCGCTGACCACCCTCGAGCTCGCTGCGCTCCAAGGGATGCCGACCCAGCTCGACGGTGAGCCGCTCGTGCTCGCGGGGACCAGCACCTCGGCGTGGCGGGAGCGCATCGGGAACGCCGTCCCACCGCCCGCGGCTCAGGCCATCGCGGAGGAGATGCTCATCACCCTCAGCTCGGCCGACCAGGACAGCTTCCAGCTCTCGTCGAACCCGGTGTGGGTGGGACCGCGGTGGCGCCCCGAGGCGCGCAAGGAGGCCCGTCCGTCATGAAGGGCGAGGCCTTCGTCGCCTTGGTCGGGCTCGCGCTGCTCGCCGCGTCCGCTGTGTTTCCACCCCCAGGTGGGCCGAAGAGGAAGGAAGACCGTTGAGGGACTACGCACGAGTGCTCTGCCTGATCTGGACCGACGGGTCCTTCGCCTCGCTGAAAGAGGACGACGAGGCGCGTCTGCTCGCGCTGTACCTCTTCACGAACGAGCACGGCTCGATGATCGGCCTGAGCCGACTGGCGCTCCCGACGATGCTCCACGAGCTCGGCCCGCAGTGGGACCGCGCACGCTTCGTCCAGGTGCTTGCCCGCCTGAGCGAGCTCGACATCGCCCACTACGACTACGACGCCGAGCTGCTCTACCTGCCGGCAGCTGCCAGGACGCAGATCGCCGAGTCGCTGAAGCCCGCAGACAACCGGGTGAAGAGCGTGGTGAAACAGCTCGCCCGGTTCCGCGGTCACAGCTTTCACCACGCCTTCGTCGAGCGGTATCGAGTGGCATTCAGTCTCCCCAAGGAGGTGGCTGGTGGCCGCTCTCTCGAAGCCCCTTCGAAGCCCCTTCGAAGCCCCTTGCAAGGCCCTACGGAAGCCCCTTCGAAGCCAGAAGCAGAAGCAGAAGCAGGATCAGAAACAAGCGCAGTGCCGCGTGCGCGCGCACGCGAGCCACACCACGACGACGAGCCTCCGGCCGGGAGCGACCCGGACATCCACCGCCTCGCGAAGCTCGTCGAGGCGACCCCGGCCTCGCACTTCGACCGTCTCCGGCCCGAGTGGTTCGACGCTGCCGGCGAGGCCTTGGGCCGGGTCGCCGACAGCGTGCCAGCCGGGGAGCCACCAGCGAAGACCCTCTCGCGCGTTGCCGACGAGATGCGGACCCGTGCCCGCTGGGTGAACGATGGCTCGTACCGCCGGCGCCGCGAGGAGCACGCTCACCGCGCCAAGACTGAGGACCCCGAGGCCCAGGCCGCCGCCCGCCGGCGCCGCGAGGCCGAAGAGCGCCAGGCCCAGGCTGAAGCCGAGGCCACGGCGATGCCATCGGGGGAGCTCGCGAAGCTTGCCCGCGAGGCCACCGCCTTCATCGCCGGCATCGGAAACGGGGGTGGGCCCGCGCCTGCCTCCGAGAGCGACGACCACCCAGCTCCAGGGCCAGCGAAGGCGATCACGGGAGGCACCAAGCGACGGGTGAGCTGAGCCATGGGTTCCACCACCGCGACATCAGGCCGGCGAAGGCGTGACCAGGGCCACCACGAGCCCCCCGCGCGCGCCGCCGAAGATGCCGGCCAGCAGGATGGGCGCGTAGAACAGCCGCCGCGCCAGGTCGTGCACCCAGTGGGTGTGCGGCGGGGTCAGGTAGTGCAGCGCGGCGATGGCCAGCACGGGCATCCAGACCCAGGCCAGCCAGCGGGCCGACAGTATCTTGGTTGGTTGACCAACCAACTTACTTTTCTCCGCTTTCGATGCCGAACTTCTCGATGCGATAGGCCAGGATGTGCCGGGGGACCCCCAGGCGGCGGGCCGCCTCGCTGATGTTGCCGCCGGTGTCGGCCAGAACGCGGTTGATGTGCTCCCACTCCGCCCGGGCCAGGCT
>JAUHZF010000057.1 GCA_030426145.1 Polyangia bacterium | reverse complement strand
TCACGGGCCCCGGTCGCCCTCTTCGAGGTTCCGCGTTCGAGGTTCGAGGTTCGAGGTTCGAGGTTCGAGGTTCGAGGTTCGAGGTTCGAGGTTCGAGGTTCGAGAACGAGCCCGAGTACGAGCCCGAGTACGAGCCCGAGTACGAGTACGAGCCCGAGTACGAGTACGAGCCCGAGTACGAGTACGAGCCCGAGTACGAGCCCGAGTACGAGTACGAGCCCGAGTACGAGCCCGAGTACGAGCCCGAGTACGAGCCCGAGTACGAGCCCGAGTACGAGCCCGAGTACAAGCTAGGCGCGGGGCATCGCGCTTTGGGCTTCGACTTCGGCCAGCATTCGCTCTGCCACTGCGCGCTCTTCGTCCGTCGCCTCGGCGGCGCTCTCGTCACCGAGCACGCGGTACAGCGCGGCGACCTCGACGAGCGCCTCGATGGTCTCGGGATGTGCGAGTCCGTGACCTGCTTCGAAGAACTCGATCGCCCTCGAGAGGCGGTCGCGGGCTTCGTCGCGGCGATCGCGCTGAACCGCGAGGCCACCGAGCCCGAGGAAGGCCTTTCCGTTGAGCGCGTTGAGGTGCGCCGCGTGGGGCTCGCTCTCGGGCTTGATGGTCTGCACGTCGTCCAATACGCGGGTGAACAACCCCTCGGCATCATCGCCCTGACCGAGGGCCAAGCTCACTTCCGCGAGGGTGAGCAACACCGAGCAAAGCGCATGTCGGGGGCCTGAGCGGTCGAGCACGGCGGCCGCACGTTCGAGCAATGGCGTGGCCCCTTCGAGGTCTTGGGCATGAAGGTGGGTCATGGCGCACACGTGGAGCGCTTCTGCCAGCTGCGGGTCGTCGTCGCGGCCTTCGGCATCGAACGCCTCGACCGCTTCCATCGCGTAGCGCCGTGCAGCTTCCATGCCTCCCTGAGCGAGGTGCACGGCGGCGAGCGCACGGGCGGCCTCGGCGCGCCCTACGGCGTCGTCCTCGGCGAGACCGTAGGCGGCAGCGGCGTGGGTCAGCGCGGCCTCGAGGTCGCCTTCGGCGAGCAGCTCGTCCGCCTCGGCGGTGAATCTTGCGACATCACTCATCGGTATCGTCCTTGGCCGCGATGACGCGGCGATAGGCTTCGCTGGAGGTCATTCCGGTCTCCAGCGCCAGCGCCTTGGCCACGTCCTTGTCCCGGAGCCCCTCCGCACGCAAGGCTTCGATGCGCGCGGCGACGTCGACCTCGGGGGTTTCTTCGCGGGACATCGGACCGAGCACGATCGTGATCTCGCCGCGCCACGTCTCCACCGCCGCCAGCTCTTCGAGGGTGCCTCGGCGCAGCTCTTCGTGCTTCTTCGTCAGCTCCCGCGCGACCACCCCGCGTCGCCCCGGCTGTCGCTCGGCCAGCTCGCCGAGGGTGCTCGCCGTGCGTGTGGGAGATTCGTAGAAGACCACGGCCTCTTCGGTCTCGGCCACGGTGGCCAGCGCGTCGCGCCGGTCCTTCTTGGCTCGCGGCCAGAAGCCCAGGAATCGAAAGCGGTCGCCGGGAAAGCCCGACGCGGCGAGAGCAGTGATGACCGCGCAAGGCCCCGGCACCGGCGTGACCGTCACCCCACGCGCCACCGCACCTTCGACGAGCCGCGCGCCGGGGTCGCTCACCACCGGCGTTCCCGCATCGCTCACGAGGGCGAGGCGAGCCCCGTCCGCCAATCGGTCGAGCACCGCATCGGTCGCTCTCCCCTCCACGTGGGCGTCGAAGCGCTCCACTGCCTTGCCCGTGATGCCCAGGTGGTTGAGCAGCGCGCGGGTGCGCCGGGTGTCTTCGGCGAGAATGGCGTCAGCCTCGCGAAGGCTTTCGCGCATCCGGTCGCTGACGTCCCCCAAGTGCCCGATGGGGGTCGCCACGAGCCAGAGCTCGCCGGTCATCCGCCCATCTCGACCGCGTCGCCGAGCTCGGACTTGAGGAAGTCGCGGAGCTTTCCGGCCAACCGCGCCTCGAGCTGACGCACACGCTCGCGGGAGACGCCGAACTCATCGCCCAGCTTCTGCAGGGTGAGCGGGTCTTCGGCCACCATGCGCTTGTCGAAGATGACGAGGTCCTTGCCACTGAGCCGATCGCGGAAGGTGTTGAGGTGCTGGTTGAGCAGCTCGTTGAGCTCGCGGTTGGCCACGGCCTCGTCGGTGCCGCGCTGGTTGCTCGGCATCAGTTCGATGCGTGCCACGCTGCGCCCCTCGCTGTCGCCGAGGGGCGCGTCGAGCGAGGCCTCGCTGCTGGAGAGGCGCCGGTCCATGTCGCGGACCTCCTTCTCCTTCACCCCGAGGCGATCCGCGATGACCTTGTGGGTGGGCTCGATGCCCATCGCGGTCAGCTTGGCCTTCTGCTTGTTGAGGTTGAAGAAGAGCTTTCGCTGGGCTTGCGTGGTCCCGAGCTTCACCAGGCGCCAGTTGTTGAGGATGAACCGGAGCATGTAGGCCCGGATCCACCACGCCGAGTAGCTCGACAGCTTCACCCCGCGGTAGGGGTCGTAGCGCTGCACAGCCTGCATGAGCCCGATGTTCCCCTCCTGGATGAGGTCCATCATGTTTTTGTAGGCACGCCGGTACTCGTAGGCGAGCTTGATGACGAGGCGCAGATTGGCGGTGACGAGACGACGCGCGATCTCGGGATCTTGCGTCTCGTGGAACTCCCGCGTGAGCTTCTTCTCCTCGTCGGCGGTAAGCAGCGGGTAACGCTGCACCTCCCGCATGTAGGCCTGGAAGGGGTCGCGTGTGGAGAGGGCGCGACCGTCCTTCTTGGTCTGCGGCTTCGGGAGCTCACCCTGCGGGGCGTCGAGCTCCTCGAGCTCGTCGTCGCCGTCGACACCGCTGTCCATCGACGCCGCTTCGTCCTCGTCGATGTCCTCGTCGGCCTCCTCGCCCTCAGAGTCGTCGTCGGTCTCGTCGAGCTCTGCGGGCTTGGCCACCGCCTTCTTCTTACGGCTAGCCTTCTTCTTGGCCGCCTTCTTCGACCCCGTTTTCTTGGGCCCACTGCTCCGCTTCGTCGCCATCGGTCGTGTCCGGTCAGCCTAGTATGGATCGAACGACGAACCTACCTGCTACTGTCGTGTTAGATCAGGGCGGTGAGTGAGCGTGTCGACCCCCGCCGACTGCGTCCCTGGTACGTCGTGGTCGCAGCTGGGCTCCTCTGGGTGATGGGCCTGGTGGGCGCCAGCTCGAGCTATCGTGAGCTGTCCCATCTACGCGGCGATCGCACCGCGATCGACCAGCTCGACGCGCACCTGTTCGACACCACCCATCCCATCTTTCGACTCCAGGTCGAATACCAGCGCGCCTACCTCGTAGCCCTCGGTCATCAGCACGACCGGGCCTTCCCCATCGCCCTGGCCACCCTGCTCCTCCAAGGACTGCTGGTGTGGTCGGCGGGCGCACTCGTCGCCGGTCGGCGCAACGGGCGGCGCCTCATGGTGCAGGCGCTCGGGACCAACGCGATGATGGTGGTGGTCAGCTACCTCGCGCTGACGCCGGCTCGACAGGAGGCCATGGCCGTCTTCGCGACCAAGGCAACCGAGCTTCGCGGCCTCCCCGCAGAGCCGGACCAGCCCACCGACGAAGCGCTCGACTTCCTCGTCGAACAGCAGCCAGCGCAGGAGCTGGGACGGGCCGGGGCCGAGGCTGCCTTCTATCTCCTGGTCGCGATGGCCCTCTATCGCCGTCGAGCCCGCGTCTATTTTGCGGCGCTCGAAGAAGCAGCCGCGGCGGACGCAGAGGAGTCGTGACGGAACGCGCCCGCGTGGTCTGCCTGCCACCGCAGGTCGCCAACCAGATCGCGGCCGGCGAGGTCGTCACCCGCCCCTCCAGCGTGGTCAAAGAGCTGGTCGAGAACTCCATCGACGCCGGAGCCACCCGGATCGCAGTCGACATCGATGGCGGCGGCGTGACCCGGATCCGGGTCGTGGACGACGGCATCGGAATGGACCGCGAGGATGCGACCCTGGCCCTCGAACGGCACGCCACGAGCAAGATCCGTGAAGCCGAGGACCTCCAGACCATCCGCAGCTTCGGCTTTCGTGGCGAGGCCCTGCCCAGCATCGCGTCGGTGAGCCGGTTTCGCCTTCGCACGCGGCCGCACGATGCAGACGAAGGCACGGAGGTCGTCGTCGAGGGGGGCGAGACCGCCGTGGTGAAACCCTGTGGGACCGCGCCTGGGACCACCATCGAAATCGAGGACCTCTTCTTCAACGTGCCCGCACGGCGGAAGTTCCTGCGCGCGACCTCGACCGAGTCGGCCCACGTGGGCGACGCGCTCAAATCGATGGCCCTCGCGCATCCCCACATCCAGTTCGAAATCAGCCGCGACGGACGCCGGCGTCACCGGTGGCTCTCGGCCGACAAGCGCCGGGACCGGGTGACGGACATCCTCGAGGGCTACACGCTGTACGAGGCCCACGGCTCGCGGGGGCCCGTCTCCGTGGAAGCCTACCTTTCTGCGCCCGACCGCGCCCGCACCGGCGCTGGAGGCCTCTACCTCTTCGTGCTCGACCGACCGGTGCAGGATCGTGCGCTCGCGCGCGCCGTCGCCACCGCCTATGGCCCCGCCCTAGACCCGGGGCGCTACCCCGTGGGCGCCGTGTTCCTCGATGTCGACCCCGAGCTGGTCGACGTGAACGTGCACCCTCAGAAGACCGAGGTTCGCTTCGCCCACGCGCGCGCCGTCGCCGATGCCTTGCACGGTGTCATCTCCGACGCCCTCGGCGAACGCTTCTCCGGTCCCATGTCCAAACCGCCCGCCTGGGCCCAGAGCACGCCTACGCCGACGCCCACCCCGTGGAGCTGGCAGCCCACCGATTCGTCGCCTGCATCCCGCCCCCCGACGATGGATCCGAGCGTGCCCCCGTCGGGGTCCGCTCCCGCGGGGGCCATGGTGTGGCCCGCCCGCGGCCCGGCCGCCCCCGCACGACCCGCTGCCCCGTCGCCTCCCGCGTCGACCAGCGATGGTTCGCGTCTGCTGGCCACCGTGCGCGGCCATCTGCTCTTGGAAGACGAGACGGGGGTGCGCTTCGTGTCGCGCACCCGGGCTCGCCGCGCGTGGCTCATGATGCGCGCCGAGGCCGAACTCAAAGCCGGCGGCCTCGTCGCACAGCAGCTTCTCTTTCCCATGGTGCGCGAGCTCGATCAGGCCGAGGTCGACCGGCTCGCGGTCGCCGAGCGAGAAGCTCAATGGCTCGGGGTGGCCCTCCGTCGTCGGGATGCGGTCACCATCGCCGTGAGCGCGGTACCGCGGCTCTTCGCCGCCATGCCCCACGAACCTCTGCTCGACGCCCTCCTTCGAGCGCTACTCGAGGGTGGCGACGTCGCACCGACGCTCGACGCACTGTGCGACGACGCAGCCCAGCACTGGGTCGGCGATGACGATGGCCGGATGGTGACGGCCCTCGCCGAGGCCGATCGGCTCTCGGGTGTGGTCACGACCACCGTCGCGTGGCAGACGTTGGATGATGGCTGACCCGCTCGCAGCCCCGGCCGATGACACCTTGCTCGTGGTGGTGGGTCCCACCGCGAGCGGAAAGACCGAGCTCGCGCTGCGCCTGTGCGAGCGGCACGGCGGGGAGCTCGTCAGTGCCGACAGCGTGCAGGTCTACCGGCACTTCGAGCTCGGCACGGGCAAGCCCACCGCGGAGGAGCGCGCCCGCGCGGTGCATCACCTCATCGACATCGTCGACCCGCTCGAAGAGATGGATGCGGCCCGTTTCGTAGAGCTCGCGGACGCCGCGATCGACGACATTCGCGACCGGGGTCGACGGCCTATCGTGTGTGGCGGCACGTTCCTCTGGGTCAAGGCGCTGCTGCGTGGCCTCGCGCCCATGCCTCCCGCCGATGCGGAGATCCGCGCCGAACACATGGCCTTCGTCGAGGCCGAGGGTCGCCCCGCGCTGCACGCGCGACTCGCGGCCGTCGACCCCGACGCCGCCGCACGACTCGCGCCGAACGACTTCGTACGCGTGAGCCGGGCCCTCGAGGTGTTTGCCATCACGGGCCGCACGCAGACCGCGCTCCACGCCGAGCATCAGTTTCTGCCACGACGCTACCCCGCCCGCCTGCTGGGCGTGGAGCGCACCCGTGACGCGCTCGACGAACGCATTCGGCGCCGGGTCCAGCGATGGCTCGCAACCGGCTGGGTCGAGCAGGTCTCACAACTGCGCGACCGTGGCTTCGGGGCGGCCCGCGCGATGGATGCGGTGGGTTTCCGTCAGGTCGTCGCCCACCTCGACGGCGACCTCCCCGTGCACGAGCTCGAAGACGCGATCGTGCGCGCGACGCGCACGTTCACGCGGCGCCAGCGCACCTGGCTGCGGGACGAAGACGTGCACTACGTCCCGCTGCCGGACGCTTGACGGGTCAGAAGCCGAGCTCGAGCGCGGCGTCGATGAGGTCGCCGAACGTGCCTTCGCTCGGCTTGGCCACCTCGGTCACGAAGTCGCCGACGTTCTCCCGTGAGAGCCGTACCGGCTCGAGGACCACGGGCTCGACCTCGGCCAGGCTCGGTGCCGCTTCGGGCGCCGCCGGCACCGCCACTTCAACCTCGTCGGAGACCGGCTCGGCCTTGGTGACGAGCTCGACCGGTTTGGACGGAGCGACCTCGTCTTGGCGGCGCGTCAGCTCCAAGGGCTTGGACGCGGCCGGCTCGTTGAGGGCCTCTGCGGTCGTTCCGGACACCTTGGTCTCTTGTGCCGGCAGAGGCAGAGGACCCGCCGCGGCGGCGGGGCGCTTCTCCGTGACGACTTCGGACGTCGCGGGCTCGTCGTCGATGGTGACCTTGGTCGGTGGCACGACCTCGCCCGAGGGCTGGGGAACCGTGACCGCCTCCTCGGACGCGGGCGGCGGCTCGGAACGCTTGGTCGCCGGCGTCGCGGAAGCCATGGTCTCTTCGACCACGAGCTCTTCGTCCTCCGACGGGGGTGCCTCAGCCGCCGGAATGTCCTGCGTCTCTTCCTCCACGGGCTCGAAGAGGGCTTCGGCGTCGTCGTCGAGGTCGACACCGTCGAGCTCAGTCTCGGAGAACTCGACCTCGGCCACCTCGGGCTCCGAGGCTTCTGCCAAAGGCGCCGTCTCGGGCTCGGGTTCTGGTTCGGGCTCCAGCGCCACGACCTCAGGCTCGGGCTCCGGCGGTTGAGCCAGCTCGGGCTCCGGCGCCACGACCTCAGGCGCGGGCTCCACGGGGGTCGGGGCTGGCGTCGCGTCCCGAAGGGTCGCCTCCGCCGCGACTTCGACCACAGGGGCCGCCTCGGCCGGTGCTGCTTCGGCGGTGGCTTCGGTCTCGGAGACGATACGCAGCCGTGTGGCGGGCTGGTCCTTGCGCTCGGCGATGCGCGCGAGCAGCTGCTCGAGCTGGCTGATCTTTTCTGCGCTCACGACGGCTCTCCCTTTCCGTGCAGGGCCGCAACCACAGTCGCCCAGTGGTCGCCCTTGGCCAACCGTGCTCGGACGTCTTGCACCGCGGCCCCGCTGACCACCAGGAAGCGAGCCCTCACGCCCTCTCGTTGGAGCGGCACCAGCCGTGCCGGCGAATCGACCATGGCGCGCAGTGCCGCCTGAAGGATGTGGGCCAGCAGCGGGTCACCGTCTTCACCGCAGGGAGACTGGTCGACCACCCAGACGATCGCGCGCCCCCAGCGCTCCGCGCTGAGCGCGCCGAGGCCAGCCAGTGCGAGCTCACCGGAGAGCTCTGTGACCACCTTCTCCAGGCTCGCCCCGCGCACGGCGCGCATGCGTCGCTCGGCGGGATCGCCGTCGCCTTCTTCGGACAGTCGGGTGCCGACCCGACGTCCCATGGGCTCGCCGAGCGCGTGCCCCAGATCGGCCAACGCGTCCTCGCCGGCTGCTAGCGCCAATTCGAGCAGCGTCTTGGCCGGAACCAGAACGCGATTCGGCGCGCCGTCGAGGTGCACATGGCCGAAGGCCATGTCGAACGTCACCGCCGCAGCGGGGTCGAACTCACCCATAGGCGCCAATTTGTACGGTTGCTGCGCTTTGGGGTCAAATAACGCGTGACTCGGGGCACTTGGAGCACCGGCGGCGTCGCCAGCCGAAAGATCGGCTAGATCTCTCGCGTGCCCTCCCCATCCGCGCTCCGCACCGCCCTCGCCACCGGGGTGTTCGTGGCGGCCTGCGCGGCGGGCGCCGCGGGGGCCCCGAGCGCAACACCATCTGCGACGTCTCCCCCGACCTTCGCCGCCGAGCCACCGCCAGACGCATCTTTCGTCGACCGCGCCACCGCCCCGCGGCCCGTGGGACAGTCTCGCCCCCGCGCCACGGCCATGGTGTGCACGCCCCGCGTCTGCGTACACGCCGAAGATGCCCGGGCCGCGGAGGGCGCGGAGCGTGCCCTGGCTGCCGCCGAGCGCACCTTGGACGTGATGCTGGCGACCGGGCTCCCGATGCCATTGCCGGACGGTGGCCGTGGCGGCACCTCCGCGCTCGACCTCTATCTCGGCGAAAACGCTCCCTTTCCAGCCCAAGCCCTACCCGAGGGTCCGTGGCCGAGCGCGTTCGACCGGGGACCGGCCTTCGCGCGGGTCCGCTGGCCCTCCCCTGGCCCCGACTGTGCGCTCGAAACGTCGGTGGCCGAGGCCGTGTTGAGCGCAGCCTGGGTCGGGCTCGACGCCGCTCCGTCGCCGGCGACGTTCCACGCCCACGCCGGCTACGTCGCCCAGATCTGGCAGCCGTGCCCCGCGGTGCTCGCAGCCGACGTCGACCGGGCACAGCGGTCGCCGGAGGTCGCGTTGCTCGACCTCCCTGCCCCCCTCATGGGGTGGTTCCTCGAGGATAGGTACGGCGTCGGGCCCACGGGGTGGCTCAGCAGCAGCCTCTGGGCCATCGGGGCGCAGCCCCTGCCGCTCGGTCGCCACCACGTCGACGAGCCCGACGTGTTCGACGTGCTGCGCGAGGTGATGCCCCATCGCCACAAGACGCTTGGAGAGACCATGCTGCAACTCGCGATCGCACGGGCCTTCATGGGATCGCGCAGCGACGGCCAGCATCTCGTCGATACCGACTGGCTCGGCGAGTTCGGCCGCGTGCGCTTCGATTGGCGCGTGAGCTATGCATCGCTGCCTCGTCGTCTCGCGCCGCAGCGACCCCTCGCCCCCACTGGAGCGAGCTACCTCTGGGTCGACTTGAACGAGGTCCCGAAGGGTCACGGGCTGTTGTTCCACGCCCGCTGGGAAGAGAGCCACGTGTTCCAGTGGGCGCTCGTGCGCATGGACGCCGAGGGTCGGTCGATCGGCGCCCACCTCGCCGGGGGGATCTTCGGAGACAGCGAAACCGTCACCACCATCGAGCAGCTCGATGGCGCCGCCGCGCTCCTCGTCGTCGGCGTTCACGTGGGCAACGACAACCGGAGTCGCCCCTACGATCCCGATGTCGGTCCAGCGCGGGTCACCTCCTACGAAGTGACACTTCACCCGAAGTCCCCGTGAGGGGTGACTTATCGTCGCGTCCCATCCCCCGCTATACTTTTGCATCACCATGGCAGAGCCGGCAGAAGCCAAAGCCACCAGCGGTCGTGTGATCGCGGGGCGCTACGAGCTGCTCGAGCAGATCGCCGTGGGAGGCATGGGCACCGTCTGGGCGGCCGACGACAAGAAGCTCGGCCGGCAGGTCGCCCTCAAGGTGATGCGGCGTCGCTCGCTCGAGGCCTTCGACGATGCGCACCAGCGCTTCGAACGAGAAGCCAAAGCCGCGGCGGCGCTGCACAGCGCCCACGTGGTGGCGGTGCACGACTACGGCGTCGATGACGGGCTCCCGTTCATCGCGATGGAGCTTCTCGAAGGCGAGAGCTTGAAGGCGCGGCTGCAACGTGAGGCTGCGCTGTCGGTCGAGGACACGAGTGCGCTGCTGCGTCAGGTCGTCAAAGGCCTCAAGGCCGCCCACCGGGCGGGCTTGGTTCACCGCGACCTCAAGCCGAGCAACATCTTCCTCGCGCAGAGCGATGATGCCGAGGTGGTCAAGCTGCTCGACTTCGGGGTCGTCAAAGAATCGGAGGCGCCCCGCCGTGAACGCGACGAGACGGCCAGCGGCGTTCTGCTCGGGACGCCGCAGTACATGAGCCCCGAGCAAGCCCGCGGCCACCGCGAGATCGACCACCGCGCCGATCTGTGGTCGCTGGCCGTGATCATCTACGAGATGATCACGGGCGAGAACCCGTTCGACAGCGAGGCCGACGCCGTGGGCGACATCGTGATCCGCGTCTGCGTCGAACCCATCACCCCCCCGACCGTGCTCGAGCCCAACCTCCCGGAGACGCTCGATGCCTTCTTCGAAAGGGCGCTCGACCGAAAACGCGACAAACGTTTTCAGTCCGCGACGGAGCTCTACGAGGGATTCCTCGTCGCCTCCGAGGTCTCCATCAGCGGCGACATCTCGATGGACAGCATGCCCGTCATCCCGCCGGGCACGCTTCCGGTGGTCAACGAATCGCAGAGCTTCGCCCGCATCGACGACCCGTCTTCCGACGATCGCGCCATGACCACCGATGCGCCCTCGAACGGCGGCTCCAACCGGGCCGCTGTGTTGGGACTGGTGGCCGTCCTGGGCGTCGCGGCGCTGCTCGCCTTCCAGCTCGCCAAGGATGACGGGGAAGTCGACTCGACGACCTCTGGGGTCGGTGCCCCCGCAGCCGAGGAGCGCGCAGCCCCCGCAGCCGAGAAGGTGGACGTCGTGCCCAAGACCGGCACGCAGGCGTCTCCACCCGCCGCCAGCGCGGCGCCCTCAGCCACCACGGCCACAACCATCCCGCCCCCGACGCCAAGTACGGTAACGCCTGCTGCGAGGCCCGTCGCCCCGGTGCCGACGCCCCCTCGCTCCAACGATCCCAAGCCCGACCCCGCCCCGACCGACGGCGACCCCGACGCCCCCCCCGCGTGGTACCAGTCGCCCAAGCCCAAGGCCGACGGAACCTGACCTGTCGCGTGCTACCGTCATGAGCGTTTTGAGGCTCATGGGATGTTGGCAGGTTGGCGGCGCGCTCGTCGTGCTCAGCCTGTCTGCGCTCGCCGCGGCCGATGACGACGCGTCCGAGGAGACGTCGCGCTCCGCGGAAGAGGACCGGATTCGTCAGGAGGCGGGTGCCCTCGCGAACCGGGGCTACGAGCTGTTCAAGCAGGGCGACTACAACGAGGCCATCTCCCTCTTCGAGCAGGCCGAGCGGCTCTCGCACTCTCCCGTGATCCTCTCCTACATCGCGCAATCCTACGAGCAGCTCGGCAAACTCCTCGAGGCGCAACGCACCTACGACGCCATCGTCGAGGAGCCGTTGCGTGAGGACGCATCCCCGGACTTCGTGCGCGCCCAGCGGCGCGCGCGTGAGCAGGCTCCGCTGTTGCGTCGCCGCCTGCCCCGCTTGCGACTTCGGCTCACGGGGATCGACGCTGGCGCGGCCGAGATCCAGCTCGACGGCAAGCCCCTCACCGCGGAGGCGCTCGAGGCGCCCGTCGCGGTCAACCCGGGAAACCGGACCGTGATCGTGCGAGCGCCGGGTCAGCCCCCCGTGGTGCGGGGCTTCGTCGCCGCCGAGAGGACGACGGCCGAGGTCGACATCGTCTTTGCGTCGCGGCCTCCTCCGCCCCCGCCGCCTGAGCCTCGAACCGAGTGGATCGGCCCCACCGTCGCCTTCGGGGTGGGATTCGCCGGGCTCGCCGTGGGCGTGACGACGGGCGCCCTCTACTTCGCGCGGTCCGCCGACCTTCGCGACCGGTGCCCGAACGACGTCTGCATCCCCGAGCTCGAGCCCGAGCGAGATGGCATCAACACCTTGGGTATCGTGTCCCTGGTCGGCCTCGGCGTGGCCGCAGCCGGCGCCGCCACCGGACTCACGCTCGTGCTCACCAGCAGTGACACGTCGACGACCCAGGTCTCCCTCGGACCAGGCGGGATCGCGACCACCCTTCGGTTCTGACCTTCGCATGCGCTGGGCTTTCTGGATCGACCGCGGTGGCACGTTCACCGACTGCCTCGGGCTACCGCCAGACGGGGGTGCGCTTCGGGTCACCAAGGTCCTCAGTGACGACCAGGCGCCCATCACGGGGATCCGTGCCTTGCTCGGGCTCGACCCCGACGACCCGCTCCCTCCCTGCGACGTCACGATGGGCACCACGGTGGCCACCAACGCACTACTGGAGCGCAAGGGGCGCGACTGTGCGCTGGTCATCACTCGCGGTTTCGGCGACCTCGTCGCCATCGGAACCCAAGCCCGCCCCGAGCTCTTCGCCCGTGCCGTGACGCGTCCACCGGTCCTCTACCGCGAGGTCGTCGAGGTCGACGCGCGGCTCGACCCCGAGGGACGCGTCCTCATCGAGCCCGACGAGGACGAGACGAAAGCCGCGCTCCGTAGGCTGCGGCCCACCATCGACAGCGTCGCCATCTCGGTGCTGCACAGCCACCGCAACCCAGCGCTCGAAGAACGCTTGGCGCGGTGGGCCGCGGACGTCGGCTTCGGCCACGTGGTTTGCGCGTCGTCGCTCACGGCGGAGATGGGCTTGCTCGCTCGCGCGGATACGGCCGTCGTCGACGCCTACCTCACGCCGCTGCTTCGGGACTATCTCGCCGGCCTTCGCGAAGCGCTCGGTCCCGACAGCACCCTCCGGCTCATGCCCTCCGGCGGCGACCTGGTGCCCCCGGCCCGTTTTCGTGGTCCCGCCGCCGTGCTGTCGGGCCCGGCGGGAGGCGTCGTCGCGTGCCGCGCCCTCGCGCGAGCGGCCGGGCTCGACGAGGTGATCGGCTTCGACATGGGCGGCACGTCGACGGACGTGTGCCGGGTCGAGGGTGGCGAAGCGAGCTTCGTCTACGAGACCGAGACGGCGGGGGTTCGCATCCGGGCACCGATGATGGAGGTGCACACGGTGGCCGCGGGTGGCGGCTCGATCTGCCGCTACGATGGGCTGCGCCTCCGGGTCGGCCCCGAGAGCGCAGGCGCCAGACCCGGTCCCCTCTGCTACGGCCGTGCCGAAGCCACGGACCTCAGCGTGACCGACATCAACCTCGCACTCGGTCGCGTCGTCGACGACCGCTTTCCGTTTCCCCTCGCCCGCGACCGCGTCGACCGCGCGCTCGACGAGATCGCCCAAGCCACTGGCTACCCGAGCGCGGAGGCGGTGGCTGCCGCCTTCTTCGAGATCGCGAACGCCCACATGGCAGAGGCCATCCGACAGATCTCGGTCGCGCGTGGCTACGACGTGCGCGGTCACGTCCTCGTGCTCTTCGGTGGCGCGGCGGGGCAACACGGCAGTGCCCTCGCCCGCCAGCTCGGGGTCAAGCGCCTGCTCATCCCTCCCCACGCTGGCGTTCTCTCTGCATGGGGCATGGGACGCGCAGAGACGGGGTGGCACGGCGAGCACGATCTCGCGGGAGCCGAGCTCTCATCTGCGACCATCGCCGAAGCCGAGCGCGCCGCCGACGAGCTCTCCACCGCCGGCCGCCAAGCCCTCGCTGACGAAGGTCTGCACCAAGCTCGTGAGAGCACTCAGCTCGATCTTCGCTACCGCGGCACGGAGACGACCCTCGCCCTCGGCCCCCCATTCGACCCCGACCATCTCCGCGCGCGCTTCGAAGCCGAGCACCAGCGCCAGTTCGGCTACGTGCGGCGTGCCCACCCCGTCGAGGTGGTCACGCTGCGCGTGAAGCTTCGCGTCTCCCCATCCCTGCCCGAGCTGCCGCCGGTCGCGCCGTCACCCTCGATGCCCGAGCCCCTTCGTCACCACGTCATGTGGTGTGGAGGCGCGCCCGTGCACGCCCCCGTCTACGCGCGAGATGAGCTGCGACCTGGCGACCGGGTCCCAGGACCGGCGCTGGTGCTCGAGGCGACCGGAACCGTTGCCGTCGATCCCGGCTTCACCCTCGCCATCGACGAACGGGGCTGGGTGTGGCTCGAAGCCGACGGCGCGGCGAGCGATGCCCGCGCCCCCACCGAGCGCGACCCGATGTGGCTCGAGCTCTTCCACAACCAATTCCAGTCCATCGCCGAGCAGATGGGCCGCGTGCTGCGCCGCACCGCGCTCTCGACCAACATCCGCGAGCGCCTCGACTTCTCCTGCGCCGTCTTCGACGCCGAAGGGCATCTCGTGGCCAACGCGCCTCACATTCCGGTCCATCTCGGCGCCATGGAGGAGACGGTTCGCGCCGTCTGCGCCGACCACCCCGAGCCTCCCGAAGGCCAGGCCTACGCCACCAACGACCCCGCCCGCGGCGGCTCCCACCTGCCCGACATCACCGTCGTGAGCCCGGTCCATCGCCACGGCCGCGTCGCCTTCTACGTCGCGAGCCGAGGACACCACGCCGACGTCGGAGGCAAGACCCCCGGCTCGATGCCCGCCGACTCCACGCGCCTGGAGGAAGAGGGGGTCGTGCTGCGCTCGCTCCCGCTCCTGTCGGGTGGTGCGCTCGACGAGGCACGCCTGCGCGAAGCCCTCGGCGCGGGGCCCTACCCAGCCCGCGACCCCGACCAAAACCTCGCCGATCTGCAGGCCATGCTGGCCGCGAACGCCATCGGCGCCACGCGCCTCCGCGACCTGAGCGACAAGCAGGGGCCCGCCGTCGCGGCCTACATGGGCTACGTCCAGGACGACGCGGCCGAGCGCGTCGCCGCAGCCATCGCAGCTCTCCCCGACGGTGAAACGCGTTTCGAAGATGCGCTCGACGACGGCACCCCGGTCGCGGTGCGGCTCGCAGTCGCAGGGGATCGCATGACGATCGACCTCACGGACAGCGGCGCCGCGGTCGACGGCAACCTCAACGCCCCGCGCGCGGTGACGGTCGCCGCGGTCCTCTACGGGCTGCGCCTGCTCGTCGATGCCCCCATCCCCCTGTCGAGCGGCTGCCTACGCCCCATCGAGCTCATCATCGGCTCCCCAAGCTTGCTCGACCCCGAACCCTTTCGCGCCGTGGCGGCGGGCAACGTCGAGACGTCCCAGCGCATCGTCGACGTGCTCCTCGCCGCCTTCGGGCTTGCGGCGGCAAGCCAGGGCACGATGAACAACCTCAGCTTCGGCACCGAGCGGTGGGGCTACTACGAGACCCTCGGTGGCGGCACCGGGGCCACGCCAGACCACCCTGGTTGCTCCGCGGTGCAGTCCCACATGACCAACACCCGCATCACCGACCCCGAGGTGCTCGAGCGCCGATTCCCGGTGCGCCTCTGGCGGTTCGCGATCCGCCGTGGCTCGGGCGGCGCGGGCGCCCGAGACGGCGGCGACGGCCTGGTGCGTGAGCTCGAGGCGCTGACCCCCATCACGGTGACCATGCTCGCCCAGCGACGAACGCGCGCGCCCTTCGGGCTCGAAGGCGGCGAGCCAGGAAAGCCGGGCCGTAACCTCCTCGTGCGCGAGGGGGGCGAACCGACCTCCTTCGCGGGGAGCATCGAGCTCGGCGCCGGCGACCGGATCATCATCCTCACGCCCGGAGGCGGCGGCTACGGGCCGCCCGACAAGACGACGTAGAGCACGGGCACGGCCACCCCAGCCGTCACCAAGAGCAGGCCCCGGCCCTTGATCCCCTTGGGACCCTTGATCATGAACATGCCGCTCACCGCGAGCATGAGAAGAAGTGCCGCATAACCGTCGGCGATGTAGGTCCAGGCCTTCTTGCCGCGGTTGAGATGGAGCCAGTTCGCGAGCCGAAAGAAGAACCGCGCGTTCCTCCCTTCGTCGCGTACTGCGCCGCTCTTGGTGTCGATGGTGAGGGTTCGTTCGTCGAAGAGGATCTCCACCTCTTCGTCGTCGACCCAGTAGACCTCATCGGGCTCGGCCGCGATCCCGAGCTGGCGCCGAACCTCCTGGCTCAGGGCCGCGTCTTCTCGAGGGAGGGGCCCCTCCAGCTGATGGGTGCGGCTGTAGTCGACGAAGTTCGAGTTCCAGTCGTCGATGTGGTTCACCGCGAGACCGCTCAGCGCATAGATGAACGTCAGCCCGACGAGGAGGTAGCCCACGTCGCGGTGGGCCGCCCGTAGCCAGGGGCGCCACTTGAGCCCCTTCTGGCGCGGGCGGCTGTTGGTCGTGCTGGAAGCACGCTTTTCGTCTGGCTCGGAAGATTCGGTCGTGGACGCGGCGGTCTCGGCGGCCGCTTCAGCCATGCCGCTCTTCCTTCCAGGGGTCGGCGTGGTTGTGGTAGCCGCGCGTCTCCCAGTACCCGGGCTCGTCCTTGCGCACGAACTTGATGCCCGTGAGCCACTTGGCGCTCTTCCAGAAGTAGAGGTCGGGCACGAGGGCACGGACCGGAGCGCCATGGGCGCGCCGCAGACGCTTGCCGTCGACCTCCCAGGCCACCATGACGCTCGGGGCGAGCGCCTCCCGGAGCGGCACGTTGGAGGTGTACCCGTGGGCGGCCTCGAAGATCACGTGACGCGCGCGCTTGTCGACGCCCGCCTTGTCGGCGAGCGTCTTCAGGCGCACCCCGCGCCACGACTTTCCAAGCGCCGACCAGCCGGTGACGCAGTGAACGTCGAGTGACTGGGTGACCGTGCCGAGCGCCTGGAGCTCGTCGAAACCAACCGTAAAGGGGTGGTCGACCTCGCCGTGCACCTTCAGCTGAAAGCTCTTCCGGCTCGGGCTCCCCTCTTCGCCGCCCATGGGCTTGAGCTGCTTGATGACGCGCTGTCCGGGCGGGATCCGGGGGCGACCATCGGGGCGCTCCTCGGCGTGCGCCTCGTCGCCAGCGATCACGTAGAGGCCGCCGAGGGCCGTGATCACGGTTCCGGCCGCCGCCTGCTGGATGAACTGGCGTCGCGCCAGCGTCTGGGTCAGGTCTCGCATCTGGTCACCTCCATCGCGCATACGAGCGCCGGGGCGGTCCGGTTACAGCTGGAAAGGGCACCCGACGACCTCATCACTCGCGCGGGACCCGACGCGCCGCCTGGCAGAGGATCCGCATCACGCGGTCCTCGGGAAGCTCGCCCCAAGCCAGCTCTTGGCAGGCGACCGGCGGGTTGTAAGGCTCGCGTCCAACCGCGAGGCTCCGCGCCTGGGGGTCGCCCTTCCCGAGCTCGAAGAAATCGTGCATCGACCACCATCGCCCGGTCGGGCGCAGGATGTCGTCTTTGGTCCCCAGCGCCGCCGCTGCGTCCGTCTCACGCCCGAGGCCGCGCAAGCTCACCGCGTGCATGCACCGAAGCGACGCGTCTCGAGGAAACAGCTCTCGAGCGCCTTCGACCTGGGTCTGTGCCGCATGGTGATGCTCACGCGACTGCAACAGCTGCGCCAGGCGCCGTTTTTTGGCCGCGATGAGACCGCTCGCGGGCAGGGCCTGGGTCGGTGACAGCTCGGCTGGTGCCTTGGGCGTGGTGGCGGCGAGGTGTGCGCGCCAACGCTTCTCCCAGTCGGCGAAGCTGGTGCCCGAGACCTCTTTGATCGCGTCGGCCACTTTGCCGTCGCGCGGCAGCTCCTTGATGGCCACAAGCAGCTTCGGCAGCGCCTGCTCCCCGTTCTCCTTCACCCAGTACCGCACGAAGCTCGCCACCTCGGCGAAGGCCACCGTCGCCTGCTCGGGGCTGGGAAGCATGGCGATCGAGGGTCCGAGTCCCGTCAACGGGAGCGCGATCCCCGCTTCTATCCCCTCCCACGCCACGGCGTCGGGTGACGGCACGTCGTCGAACCGCGTGAGCGGACGCCAGCGCACCTCTTGGCGTTTCGCCACGCCCTCTTGGAGCCACAGGGGGGCGCGATCGCGGGTGGCCATCGAGACCACCAAGTGGGTGAGCTCGTGGGCGAGGGTGTCGGCCCAGGGGTAGCCATCTTCGGTCGCGCGCGGGGAGATCATGATGACCCGCCCCCATTTGGCGACCGCCACCGTGCCCGTCGTTTGGGCCGCTTCTTCGGGCAGCCCGGTGTGCGCCGCGAGTGCGAACTGATCGCGCACGAGGTCGATCTTCACCGGGTTGGGGAGGCTCGCCCCGAGGTCGTTCGTGAGGGCGGCGCGCGCCTCGGTGGCGGTCTTGACCAACAGGGGGAATAGCGCGCGATCCTCGTCGTCCTGAAACCGGACCCAGACCCCTGCCTTCTCGTCTTTCATCACGACGGTGCCCGCCGTCGCGCGTGCGCAGCCCTTGGCCACGGCGAAGAGCAGGTTCAGGGTGTCGTCATCCTCGAGGTCGGGCCGCTCGAGCAAGGTCTGCGCTTCGTCACAATGGCCCTCGTAGATGGCGAGCCGTGCGCGCTCGATGACCACGTCGGGGCTGTCGCCTCCGTCGAGGATGCGGTGGGCGGCCGCGAAGTCGAGGTCGAGCACTGCGAGGCGGCCTCGCTCGGCGTCGAGGGGCAGCGCCGTGGCCGAGCTGGACCAGGTAAGCACCAGCAAGACGGTGAGCCAGAAGGCGCGCATCATCGCAGCAGTCCCTCCGTGTAGCGTCGCAGGGCATCCTTGAGGTGCGGAGGCGCCTCGCGACCGAGCCCGTCGGTCACGCGCTGGCGAAAGTCCTCCGCCCGCTTGTCGCGCGCCTCGGGGGGTACGTTGGCGTCCCGTGCGAAGTCTCGGCCGTCGGCACCCTCGGGGCTGTTCTTCGGGCCGTCGGACTCACTCTCGGGCTGCGCCATCTCGAGCATGCGCTGGGCCTCCCGCTGAGCCTTCTGCCCCTCGGCGCCCTGCTTCTGGCCGAGCTTCTTGGCCGCCCGTTCCATGGCGCGCGCCGCCTCCCCGAGCCGGTCGAGCATGGCCTGCGGTAGCGGCGCCTGTCCCTGTTGGCTGCGGCGCTGAAGCTTGCGCGCGCGCTCCGCGAGGGCTTCTTCGCCATCGGCGGCCTCTTGCAGCGGCCCAGAGGCGCCCTCCGAGGCCGCCTTCTGCATGTCTTGCTGTGCCTTGGAGCCCTGCTGCACGAGGTCTTCGAGGTCTTTCTTGGCCTCGCCGGCCTGATCGCCGACCTCGCGCTCGGCGCTCTCGGCGGGCGCTTTCCGGCCACGTTGCTGGGCCTGGTCGAGGTTCTGCAGTGCCCCCTCCCCTTGTTCGATGGCCTTGGACACGTCCCCTCGCTCGAGGGCCCCCGCCATCGCCTCGGCCTGCGCCCTCGCGCGCGCGGCCGAGGCCCGCGCGGAGCCAGGGTCGGAGGCCTGCTGAGGCAGCTCCTTCACCGCGTCGCGAACCTTCTGGGCGAGCTCACGCATGCGTTGGTTCATCGCCTCGCGCTCTTCGGCCGGAAGCGCGTCGCGCAGCGCCTTCTCGACCTTGCGCATCTGCTGCTCGTGCTCCTGGCGCAGCTCTTCGAGGGCCTGCTCGAGCCCCGCCGCCTGCTCGGCCGCTTCGGACGCTTCGCCCTGGCCGGGTTGAGGCATGCCCCCCGACTCGACACCGCCGCCGTGGCCATGCCCCCCACCGCCGGCCGCTCCGAAGGAGGGCACCGGGTTACGCAACCGGGCCGCGAGGTCTTCTGCGGCCAGGCGCGCGTGGTAGCGGTCGCCCGCCTTCAGCGGACGTTCGATGCGGCGAACGCCATTGTCGACCAACTCTCCGAGGTCGCGACCGAGGCGGCCCAAATGCACGAGGAATCCCCCGCCGTTGTCGAGGACCGTGAGGTAGGCGTTCACGAGACGCTCGCTTCGTTGCCGTTGGGACGGGTCGACGCCGATGGCGATGGCGGTCGCCGTCTCCATCGCCACGTCGGCCAGCTTGCGCGAAGAGGCGCGTGTGTCGTTGGTGCCGAGCGCGATCAGCCCCGAGTCGACCGCCAGCAGCGCCTCCTCGGTTGCGCCCACGAGCGCATCGAGGTCTCGTTTGGCGATGGCCTTCTTGGCCGACGTGTCGAGTCGCTCCAGCTGCCCGCGCGCGAGGGCAGCGATGCGGCCGGACAGGCGCAAACCACCCCAGTCGTCGTCGAAGACCTTCTCGAAGGTGTTGCGGATCCGCTTCTGCGCCACCTCTTCGGTCGACGCCACCAGCTCGTCGAGATCCATGCGCCGGGCTAGTTCGTCGATGAGCGCGTCACGGGCCGCCTTCAACGCCGCATAGCGGAGCGCTTCTCGCTCACCGATCTGGGGTGGCATGAGCACCAACGGCGCACTACGTCCCCATTTCGGGCCGTTGACCGGGTCGTTGTCGAGGGCCTCGACCGTGACCTCGACCGGCAAGTAGCTATCGCGCAGAAAAGCATCGTCGGACGACAAGTCGATGCCGCCACGATCGACGAGCCCACTCTTGGGTTTCGAGAGCGTGCGACGCACCTCTTCATCGCCGGCGCGGAGCACGAGGGCCACCTCGCGCAAGCCGTGGTCGTCCTGGGCCTCCCAATGGATGGGAATCCGAGGCTGGTCGAGCAGCGGGAGGGTCGCGGGGGCTCCGCCGAGCGACACGAAAGGCGCGTGGTCGACCTGACCGTGGATCGCCAACCCGCGTGGCTCGGGCACCACCACGCCGCCAAAACGCGCGGCGACCTTTACGTCGGCGTCGCCCTCGACCTCCCACTTGGCGACCAGCGTCCCCTCCCCGTCGTCGGCGAAGGGGACCTCGCGGGCGCCGTCGGTGAGCACGAGTCGACGTCCGTCGCGAAGTGGCGCCGCGTGCACGGTCACGGTGGTTCCCACGTAGAGCACGGTGGGCAAGTACGGGCGCACCCGACCGCGCGGCAGCTGCAGGTAGCTCGGCGGCTCCGCGTCGATGCGGGTCACTTCGACCCAGCGCACCGGCATCGGTGCGACACCATCACGGGCCGCGAGCACGTCGACGCCCTCCACGACGCGGAAGGGGTCGACGATGACGACGCCGAACGCGAGGCCCGCCGCCACCAGGCCGACGCCGGTGAGCGACCACGCACGCTGCGCTGCGCGCTCCGCGACGCGCACCAGCGAGACCTTGCCCAGGGTCCGCGCGAAGTGGAGCTGGGCGAGCTCGGGGGATCCTCGGTCCGGCTCGTCTTCGGTTTGCTCGGCGAGGTGCATGGCGCGCAGTGCCCGCCGGGCGAGCTCGGGCTCCGTGTGCATCACCGTCGCCTCCATCACCGCCCGCGGATCGCGGCGCCGTCGTGCGATGGATCCGAGCACGAAGAAGGGCACGGCCGAGGCGATGAGCACGAAGGCTGCCGCCGGACGCGACCAGACCTCGCCTGCACGCCCGAGCAAGGTCGCGCCGAGCACACCGCCAAAGAGGATGGCGACGCACAGGCGGAGCGCCGCCGGGTGGGTTTCGTCACGGTAGAGGGCCGCGATCCGCTCGATGGTGCCGAGCTCCTGCATGCACCGAGAAGCCTAGTGCGCCCGGTCGCGAGAGGCACGTCTCCGCTCACGGGGCTGCTATGCTGGTCCCATGCGTTTGGGGTGGTGGTTGGCCGCGGGGGCCATCCTGGCGGCCGTGGGCTGCGACGACCTCACCTTCGGGCGCGGCGCCGGGACCGCGTGCCAGCGGGACGGCGACTGCGACCCAGGGCTCTTCTGCGACGCCGAGGTCCTCGCCTGCCGGCCTCAGCAGCGCGACGGTGCCCCCTGCAGCGAAGGCCGCCGGTGCACCAGCGGCTTCTGTCGAGATGGCGTCTGTTGCAACGGCCCCTGCAACGCCGAGTGCCTCACTTGCAACCAGGCGGGCACCGAGGGCCAGTGTGTGCAGGCCGAGGTGGGTACCGATCCCCGCGGGGATTGCGCTGAGACCGCGCGCTGCGCCGCCGCGGTGCCCCTTTGCCAGGGCTCTCCGGTATGGCTCACGTCCCTCGGGGGCGTGGGCGACGACGACGTGGTCGACCTCGCCCTCGGCGGCCCCCCGGAAGCGCGTCGACTCTTCGCGCTGCTCCGCTTCCGGGGCGAGGTCGAGGTGGCGGGTACGACGATCACGTCGGTCGGCGACACGACCGACTTCATGGTGGTGGCGCTCGACCTGCAAGGACGCGAGGTCTGGGTCCGCGCCTTCGTGGGGACCGGCCTGAGCGCCCCCACGGCCATCGCCGCCGCCGACGACGACGTCTTCGTGGTGGGGACCTACAGCGGTGAGCTCGACGGGACGACGAGCGCCACGCTGTCACCGGACGGATTCGTGCTCGCCCTCGAACCTGGGTCCGGAGCACTGAGGTTCCGACGCGACCTCCAGGGGACAGGCACCCAGCGGCTCGACGACGTGGCCCTGGTGGCGGGGCGGGCCGTCGTCGTCGGCCGCATCGAAGATGACGCCGAGCTGCAACCGACGATGGCCCTCATCCCCCAGCTGGGCACCGAGGCCGACGCGATCTGGCTCAGCCTGAACCCCGTCGACGGCAGCCTCATCGGCAGGGGCAGCGTGCACGATCCGTCGGGTGAGCAAACCGTGCAGGGTGCCACCGCGGTCGCGGCCCAGCGTGAGGGAGGCATCGAGCGCGTCGCCATCGCCGTCGCGGGCGAAGGAAACGTGGAAATCGTCGCTGACGGCGAGATGCACGCCGTCAGCCTCGGCGGTCCCAGCAACAGCCTCGTCTTTCTCCTCGAGGGCAGCGCCGGGGCCCCATTGAGCTTCCGAAGCAACTTGCTCCCCATCGAGGGTGAAGGCGCCCAGACGGTTGGCGCGCTCGCGCTCACGAGCACGTCCGTGTGGGGGGCCGGAACCATGACCGACGACATCGACGCCCCCGGAATCGTCTCACACGACCGGGCCCTCGACGGCTTCCTCTTCCGCGCCGGCCTCGCCGACAGCGCCCCGGTTTTGCGCGCCGTACGTGGGGCTTTCGACGTCGGCTTGGCCACCCTCGCCGCCCACCCACAGCTCGATTTCGCGCTCGTCGCGGGGGCTTTCGAGGTCGAGGCCCAGTACGACGTCGCCACGCCCATGAACGCCCACGGGGCTCGGGACGCCTTCGCCCTCGAGCTCGACGCCTCATCTCTCGAACAGCGCTGGGGGGTGCCACTCGGCGGCCTCCTCGACGACAGCATCCGCGCCGCCGTCATCGACGACGCGGGCAACCTCTACGTCACCGGTCGCTACCGCCACGACTTCTCCCCCCTCGGCCCCGCTGCGATCGGAGGGAGCGACGTGTTCGTCGCGCGCCTCGCCCGCTGAGCCAGACATGACGCGCTTTCTGGCCATCACATTGCTTCTGTGGCTGCTGCTGTCATCCGGCGCGTGCCTCGACGTGACCTTCGTGCGCGGCGAGGGGGCCCTGTGCGATGCGCTCACGCCCTGCGCGACCGGCTTCTTCTGTGACGGCGACCTCACGTGCCAACCCCTGCGCCCGCTCGCCGTGGCCTGTGATCGGGACGCCGCCTGCGAGAGCACCCACTGCTCGGGTGGGATCTGCTGCGCCACCGCCTGCCTCGGCACCTGCACCACCTGCAGCCAACAAGGCAATCTCGGTCAGTGTGTTCCCGTCGAGGCCAACCTCGACCCGCGCGACCAGTGCCCTGGCACCACGCGCTGCAGCGACGGCGCTCGTTGCCAGGCCACACCGCGGTGGTGGCTCGAGCTCGGCTTCGTGGGCGATCAGCAGATCACCACCATCGTGCCCGCCGCCGACGGTGTCGTCATCGCGGGCGAATTCGACCAGCAGCTCGTGCTCGGGGGTCAGGCGATTCAGAGCGGCGATGCCGGCTCAGACCGGGACGCATTCGTGGCCGCCGTACGCCCCGCCTCGTCGGAAGCGACCCTCACCCCCGAGGCCGTGGCCTGGGTGTTCCTGCTGCAGGGGGCCGGAGACCAACGCGTGACCGGCGTCGCGGTCGAAGGAGACGACACCTACGTGGTCGGCCATCACCTCGGCGACGACCCTGCGGGAGGAAGCCCCTCCATCGGCCACGACGGCGACGTGGTGGCCCTCGACGCGACGGGCGAAGTGCGCTTCTGGCGCCGTATCGATGGCGACGGCGAGCAGAAGGTGATCGATCTCGCCGTGCATGAGGGCGGGCTCTTCGTGCTCGTGGCGCTCGAGGGCGAAACGGCCGGAGTCGATGGCTGCCTGCAATCCTCGCCGGCTGCGGTCGGGGTGCCATCGGCGGCCATCCTGCGCTTCGACGCCGAGACCGGCCTCTGCACCGCATCTCGGCGGCTCGAGGTGCAGAACGTGCCGATCGTGCCGCACGCGATGACGATCGGCGAGGCCGGCCTCTTCTTGGCGCTGACGCGCCGTGACGACATGGCGGCAACCCTGCAGCTGCAGCGATTCAGCCCCGACGCGCTCGGCTCGCCGCCGACCTTCGTGTTCAACCTGTTCGAGCCAGCCGCAAGCGATGGCGGCGACGACACCGTGGTCGAGCTCGTGGCCACCGGCGACGCGCTCTGGGTCGCGGGCCACTACCAGGATCGGCTTCTGCTCGACGAGCCCTACATCGCGGCCGGCGAACGCGACCTCTTCCTCGCGCGCTTCGACGCGGCCCTGACCGTGACCCGGGCCGCCGTCTGGGGAACCCCCTACGACGAGGAGCTCACCGCCTTCGCCCTCGACCCCAGCGGCCGACCCGTCATCGCCGGCGCCTTCGAGGCCGAGCTCGACCTCGGCGACGGCGGTATCGTCTCCGCGGGAGGCCGAGATGGCTTCTTGGCCCAGCTCGATGCAGACGGTGACCCCATCTGGTCGGTCCCGTTCGGCGGCGTGCAGGACGACGCCATCACCGCGCTCGCGGTCCCCAACGACCTCGTCGTTGGCGCCAGCTTCGTCTACGACACGAGCCTGTTCGGCCGCACCCCCAACCTCACCGCCGTCGATCCGCGCGACGCCGCGGTGGTGGGTCTCACCCCGTGATCAATAGCGGGGCACGTCGGGATCGATGCGCTCACTCCAGGCCGTGATCCCGCCGTCGAGGTTGACCGCATTCGTGTAGCCAGCGTCGTGCAGGATGCGCACCGCGCGCGCAGAGCGACCGCCCGACTTGCAGTGCACGACGATGCGCGCGTCTCGAACCGCGCGAAGCTCGTCGAGGCGGCTCTCGAGCAGCTCGACCGCGATGCGCTGATCGGCACCGAGGTCGGCGATCTCCGCTTCGTGGTCCTTGCGCACGTCGAGCACGAAGAGTCTCTGTTCGGCCTCCCGCGCATCGCGCAGGGCTTCGACCGTCATCGTCGGCACCGATGGGGCCTCCCCCACCCCACAGAAGGCCTCGTAGTCCACGAGCTCGGTGATGGTGGGGCTGTCGCCGTTGAGCGGGTTGTCCTTGCTCTTCTTCAGCTTGATGGTGCGAAAGCTCATGGTGAGGGCGTCGAAGAGCAGCAGCCGGCCCGACAGGGGCTCCCCCACGCCCGTGACGAGCTTGACCACCTCGGTCGCCTGCAGGGTGCCGACCACCCCGGGCAAGACCCCGAAGACGCCGCCCTCGGCGCAGTTGGGCACGAGGCCCGGAGGGGGCGGCTCGGGAAAGAGACAGCGGTAGTTGGGGCTGTTCTCGCCGTGGTTGAAGACGGCTACCTGGCCCTCCCAGCGGAAGATCGAGCCGTAGACGAAGGGTCGACCCGTGAGCACGCAGGCGTCGTTGACGAGGTAGCGCGTCGGGAAGTTGTCGGTGCCGTCGACCACGAGGTCGTAGGACCCGATGAGTTCGAGCGCGTTGTCGCGGTCGAGGCGCACCTCGTGCAACTCCAGGTTCACCTCGGGGTTGATGGAGCCGAGACGATCACGGGCCGATGCGAGCTTCGAGCGCCCTACATCTTCGGTACCGTGGAGGATCTGACGCTGGAGGTTGGAGGCGTCCACCACGTCGAAGTCGACGAGCCCGAGCGTGCCCACCCCCGCGGCCGCGAGGTACATGCTGACGGGCGAACCGAGGCCACCCGCCCCGACACACAGAACCCTGGCAGCTTTGAGGCGCTGCTGCCCCGCCATGCCCACCTCGGGAAGCAGGAGGTGCCGGCTGTAGCGCGCGATCTCATCTGGCGTCAGCGCCTGGTCGGCGAGCTTGTTCACCCCGAACATTTGTGGCCCCCGCCGCGGGGACGCAAGGCGGAGATATCAGAACAGGCCCAGCTGGTCGTCGTCGACCAAGGTCTCGCCGGGCCAGGCCGGCATGCGACCCACGACGAGACCCGCGTCGCGAAGGTAGACGTGGAAGCGCCGCGCGAGCTCAGGAGCGTCGCGGTCATGGGGCGCATGCATGAAGAAGTAGGGCTTGCGACCCGCATCGAGCCAGCTTCGGATTGCGGCGCGCCAACCGTCGAGGAGCCGCAGGTTCTGAGCGAAGTCCGGGTGCGGGACGAAGCGGACCATCGGATGCGGCCCGAGGGCACGCGCGCGAACCGGAAGATGGGGTTTACGCGACTGCGCTGCGGCGACGTGGCGGTCCTCGCGGGAAGCGGTGAAGAGGCCGCGGGTATCGAGCGTGACCCACTCCACCCCGCGATCGCGCAGCAGGCGCTCGAGCCGCGTCTCCGCCTTCCCGCCGTCGAAGAGTCCCTCGTGGCGCACCTCGACCGCGTAGTCGTGCTGCGACGGAAGCCGGTCGAGGAAAGCGGCCAGCCGGTCGAGGCGCTGGGGCCCGAAGCTCGGGGGCAACTGCAACATCAACGGACCCAACTTGCCCGACAGCGGCGCGAGCAAATCGAGAAACTGATCGGTGGCCGCCTCCGCTCCTTCGAGCTGAAGGTCGTGGCTGATCGTGCGCGGGAACTTGAAGCAGAAGCGGAACCCGTCGGGGCTCTGCTCGGCCCAGCGCGCCACCGTTTCGTCGGTGGGGAGCGCGTAGAAGGTGGTGTTGCCCTCGACGGTGTTGAAGACGCTCGCGTACTGGGCCAGGGCCGATGCTTCGTCGTCACGACGAAAGAGCGATCCGCGCCAAGCCGGCAGGCCCCAGGCGGGACAACCGAGGTGGTAGCCACGGATCGCCATCGCCCGACTCCTATCAGTTCGTCACGAGCCCTGCCAAACGAAGCTCCGTGACGACCGCGCTACTTGAGGATGGTCGTGCAGCCAAAGAGGACCTCGACCGAGCCCGGCTTGTCGGGACCGGCGAGGGTCTGGGCTTCGTCGCACGAGGCGGGACAGAGGATGACCTCCGTCGGCGAGCCGGGGTCGTCGTAGTACCAGCCGGCCTCGGTCCCGCACTGCGTCACGTCCGTCACCTGGGGCAAGATGGTCTGTTCGTCCCCGCTGTTGAGGGCCACGTTGACGCGGCCGAGGTCGAGCTGCTGACCGTTGGGCGGGTCGGGGATGGCGATGTTGCAGGCGACTTCCGCGTTGGCCACCACCGCTTGGGCCACCTGGCTGAAGAAGGGCCCCCAGGCCGCGGCCCCATCACAGATCTGGGCGCGCACACCCCCCGTCATGTTGACCAACGTGGTGTAGGTCGCGCCGGCGCTGGGCGGCGAGCCCATGTTGTTGGGGTAGGTGCACTTCACCGACGGGTCCTGCGCGCTCCCCCAGCCGTAGATCCCGCTGAAGAGGTAGTCGTCGAACATGCCGTTGTAGCTCGCATCGAGGATGCCCGGCGGCAGCGTGGTGGAGTTGAAGGGGTTGGGCCCGCCGGGGAAGGTGTGGAAGTCGGTGGCCGAGAGGCGCGCGTTGTCGTCGGTGACGATGACGATGGTCTTGGACGCCTCGGCCCGGAGCTCACTCGCCCAGGGCTCGCCGCCACGCGACGCGCCGGGGGTGTAGCCCGACGTCTGCCCCAGCGTCCCGAGGAACTGCTCGAGGGGCTGCGTGCTCAGGACGTCGACGGAAGCGTGAACGAAGCGCGGGCCATTGCCACAGTTGGCGTCGCCCGCGAGCGGCTGCGGGATGCAGAGCGAGAGCGCCGAGGTCCCCCGCTCTGAGAGGAGGATGACCTTGTAGTCGAGGTTGCTCGCCGCGATGAGGTTGGCGAAGTCGTTGAGCCCTTGTTTCACCTCGGCGATGGCGGGCTCCATGCTGTTGGAGTTGTCGACCATCCAGATGATGTCGACGGGCTTCACCACGAGCTCCGCCTGCTCCGTCGCCGACGTGCAGGTCTCGCCGCCTCCGCCCCCACCGGTCCCGGCGGCCACGGTCGTGCTCTGCCCCCCGGTCCCTCCCGACGATGCACTGCTGCTGGTCGAGGTCGTGGTGCGAACCGGCTGGTCGTCGCCGGTTCCGCTCGCAGCACAGGCAGCAGGAAGACCAGCGCCCAGCGCGAGGAAAGCCCAGAGCAGGGTCCGGTACCGCCCACGAACAGATCCCAACCGCATCGTCGGTCGGTATCATACAACCGAGCAAGGCTTTGTAACGTGTTGCGCACGGCGGCGGGGCAGCTCCGTGGGCAGGAGTTGGCCTCGACGACGACGCAGACGTAGCATGGCGCCCATGCGCACAGCCTTCGTAGCCGGTGCTTTCGCCACCCTCATCGCTCCGTCCGCCTTCGCCAGCGACCTCGACGGGCTCGATGTCGGTCGTGAACCCCTCACCTTCGCCGTAGCCGCCCCCGAAGAGGTCGTCGCGGATGCGCCCGCCGAGGTGAAAGGAACCCCCACTCCCGACGCAGAAGCCGAAGGCCTTCCGCCCCACCTCGACGCGTCGCGCAGCAGCGGCGGCTCGGCCGACGCCGAAGAGCTCCTGCGGCCCGGTACCCGCCCGATGTTCTTCAACATCGCCTTCGGACCGGTGTTCTTCGCCCTCAACCGCTCCAACCGCAATACGGGTTTCAACCGCTCGCGCGGCAAGCTCGCCTTCGACTTCGGCTACCACTTCTCGGGCGAGTTCGACGGCCCCGCCATCGGCGCCACCATCGAGCAAACCATCGACGGCGACTTCTACACCTTCCACCCAGGCTTCAAGTTCTGGTGGGACATCCAGGTGGTCGAAGAATACGAGATCGACGTCACCCCCTTCGCCGACGTCGGCTACATGCTGCTGACCGACGACAACTTCACCGAGCACGCCTTCGTCTTCGCCTTCGGTGTCGAAGGCCGCGTGCTTCTCGACGACCGGTGGGTGTTGCTCTTCCGCCCCATTCACGTTCAGAACCTGCTGACGAGCATCAACAACAATACCTTCTTGCTCAACTTCAGCGTGCTCATCGGCGGCGGCGTCACCTTCTGACAAACCGAGCACGAGACCGAGCACGAGACCGAGCACGAGACCGAGCACGAGACCGAGCACGAGACCGAGCACGAGACCGAGCACGAGACCGAGCACGAGACCGAGCACGAGACCGCCTCTCGACCTCGTAGGCGTTCTCGATCTCGACCTCGTGGGCGTTCTCGATCTCGTCCTCGTAGGCGTTCTCGATCTCGTCCTCGTTAGGCGTTCTCGATCTCGTCCTCGTAGGCGTTCTCGATCTCGTCCTCGTTCGCGCCCGCGCAGACCCAGCAGCGGCAGCGTCGCCCCGCCAAGGAGCGGCAGCCGCGCAAAGCGCGAGATTGGGGAGGGCCCCCACGAGCGAAGCGACGTGGGGAGGGGTTTCGGAGAAACCCCGCCAGAGAATCAGTGCCCAGGGTCAGGATCGAACTGACGACACGCGGATTTTCAGTCCACTGCTCTACCGACTGAGCTACCTGGGCAACCACCGTCTTTCGACGACGGGCCGGGAACGTAATTCAGCCCGCGGTAGTGAGGCAAGCTCTTTTGGGATCGCGAGCATGCGAGCGTCTCATTCGTCGCCAGAAGGCGTGTCAGCGGGGGCGATTTCGGCCCGCGCAGCCTCGGCGAGCTGCGTGAACCAGGAGGTGCGCAAGCCCACGTAGGCGAGCACCGCCACGGCATGCACCAAGAACAGCGCAGCTCCCGGCGCCCCTACGGTGGCCATCACGTGCACGACCACCAGAGCCCCGAGGGTGACGACCACGGCCAGCGCCGTGCGCCAGGCTGCCGCGAGCCAGAGACCCTTCCGTCGCGCGAGCATCGCGCCGCCTTCGTAGAGGGCCGACAGCGGTCCGTCGCGGTCGGTGAAACGCCGCATGCGCGCCGCATCGAGTACGACGGTGAGGGCCCAGACGAGCGCGAAGGCGAGCGCCATGACGACCGCAGGACGCACCAGTTGAGCAAAACGGTGCGTCTGCGGTGGGGAGCCGAGCGCGCCCAACCCGAGCACGATGAGCGTCGACAGCAGCATCGCCGCCCCCTGGTAGAGCACCAGGGTCGTCCAGCGGCGGGACGCTTCGGCCCACGCATCGCCCCCGCGGCTCCCCTGCCCCACGGCCACGAGCGCACCGAGCGGAAGCGACCAGCCCAGCATGAGTAGCAGCGACACGAGGCCTCCCGTGGCCAGCACGCCGCCCATCATCGGGCCCGCCTGCCGGCCTGCCTCCAAAAGCCACGTCCCGCCCGGCTCGAACAGGACCGCATCGCCTCTGGGATGAAACCGCACGGGTCCCGCCAGAACCACCGCGAGCGGTGCCGTGGCCAACATCGCGGCCAGCCAGCGGTACGCCGTCACCAGCAACAGGACCCTCGTCATGGCGCCAGCACCATCCAGAAGGGGCCGAGCACCGTGGCGGCCCAGCTCTGCGCCCGCGTGGCCACGGCGGTCCGATCGAAGGCGCGGTGGTTGTTGCTGAGGTCACGGTCCATCAGCACCCGCTGCCCGGGGTCGACGGAGACCGACACGACCTGGGCCTCGCTCTCGTGTACGAGCACGCCGGAGCGCCCCACCCCGTCCCACGTCTGCACCGACTCGGTTCCGTCCGCGGTCCGGAAAGAAACCTCGACCGGGAAGACGAGCTCACCTCGCCGGCGCAGCACGACCCGCGTGCGGGCGTCGTCCTCCAGCCACTCGATCGACTCCACCGCGTAGTCGACGAAGCCCCCGTCGAGGCCGGCCCTCAGCTGACGGGCCGCTTGCTCGCCCATCGCCTCCCGTACTGCCGTCACCAGGTCTTCGGGTTTGGGGTGACCGTAGCGATGCTGGCTCGTGTAGCGCTGCATCGCGCGGCCGAAGACCTCGTCGCCGTAGACCCGCCGCAGGGTCTCCATCAGCACCGCAGTCTTCGGATAGACCGAGACCCCGTAGTCACCGCCGGCCGGGAAGTCCTCCACCGACCGGTCGATGGGCCCGATCTGCCATGCCCCCGCGGCCGCCACCCGCATGAACGCCCAGTGCGACACCGACAGTCCGAAGCCGTCGAAGCCGGAGCCCGCCCCGTAGCGTTCGCCCATGCTGCGCGCGGTGGCAAAGGTGGTGAGCCCTTCGTCGAGGAAGGGGTGATGGTGCTCGTCGCTGCCGAGCAGGCCGTAGAACCACTGGTGGGCGAGCTCGTGCGTCGTCACGCCCTCCACGCTGCGCATCCCGAGCGCCTGTGACACCTCGGCCCCGCCAGTACAGATGAGCGTCGGGTACTCCATGCCGCCCGCCTCGGGCGCTCCCGGCGGTGGATGCACCAGGGTGAGCACTGGATAGGGGTACCGGCCGAACCACCCCTCGAGGTCGACCATGGCCGCCGCCGCTTCATCGAGCTGTACCCGAGCGAGCGCGCCCAGGCCCGGAGGCACCAGCGCGCGCATGGCCACCCCGTGGGGTCCCGTCGCCTCGTAGACTTCGAAGTCGCGCCATGCAGTAAACGCGAAGTCGTGCACCCAATCCGCCCGGTGACGCAGCAGCCTGCGGCCACCCTCGAGGCTCTCTTCGGTCCGCACGCCGGTGGCCCCCACGACCACGCCTTCGGGCACGTCGAGGGTCACGTCGTAGCGGCCGAAGTCCGCGTAGAACTCGCTCAGGCGGTGAAAGCGAAAGTGGGTCCACGTTCCGTCTGGCTCGAGCCGCGCGAGCTTGGGGAACCACTGCGCGACCATGTGGAAGTCACCGTGGAATCCAGTGCGCGCCACCACCGAGGGAAGCTTGGCCTGGAATTCCACCTCGAAGGTCACGCGCTGACCGGGCTCGACCGGCGCCGGCAGCGCGACGCGAATGTCGGTCGCGTCCTTCGGGTCGTCGGGGCTGTGCACGATCGACGGCCAGAGCTCATCGCCGCCGAGCCGGAAGGAGCGCACCTCGATGCCACCCCAGCTGTCGGGCTTGCTCCCGCCCCGAAAGCCGACGCCCGCCTCCGAGCGCATGAAGTAGCTGTCCTCGTCGCGAAAGGCGTTGAGGTACAGATGCACGAAGACCTCCGATTGTGGTTTGTCGGAGGTGTTCGTCCACACCACGCGGCCTTTGCCGTCGACGGTGTGGGCTTCGGGATCGAGCCGTGCCGTGAGCTGGTAGTCCACCGCCGGCGCGCGCGACGGCGCATCGGCCGGCACCCAGGACGTCGTGGGCTCGGCCGGGGCAGGCTCGGCGTGCACCGACGCGAGCCAGCCCGCGGTCAGCGCGAGGGCCAGGCCCGCGACGGCCTCGAGACGACGCTTCAATGCGGACGGGAGACGACGCCCTTGAACATGCGAAGCGTGCGCGAGAGGGCCTCGTTGTTCTCCTTGAGCGCGTTGACGTCGCCAGCCTCGATCGCGGCCTTGGTCGCTTCGAGCACGCCCTTCGCCTTCCCGATGGCCTCGCGCCCAAAGTCGCTGGAAGCGACGATCTCCTCGACCTCGGGGAGGAGCTTCTCCACCTCGGCCACGAGCTTCTCGGCCTGCTGACGCGCGCCTTCGAACTCGTCGGACTGACGGCGTTCGACCAGGTACTCCTGGGCGTTCTCCATCATCGACTCGATCTCCTCGGCGGTGAGGCCGCTGGAGGCGGTCACCTGAATCGACTGCTCCTGGCCCGTCTCGAGGTCCTTCGCGCTGACGGAGACGATGCCGTCGGAGTCGATGCTGAAGGCCACCTCGATTTCGACCTGACCCTTCGGGGCCGAACGCAGACCGGTGAGGATGAACTCACCGAGCAGCTGGTCCTCTTCTGCCTCGCGCTGGATGACGAGGATCTTCACCGCCGTCTGGTTGTCGCGGCTGGTGGTGAAGATCTTGGTACGGCTCGTGGGAACCGTCGTGTTCTGCGGGATGAGCTCCTCGAAGTTCTTCCCGTAGGTGAGCACGCCGAGGGCGTGGGGCGTGACGTCGAGCAGGATGAGGTCCTCGCTCTCGTCCATGAGCGCCATGCCCTGGATGGCGGCGCCGATGGCGACCACCTCGTCGGGGTGCACGCCCTTGCTGGGCTCGCGACCGAAGAACTCTCCCACCGACGACTGCACGAGGGGCATGCGGGTCATACCGCCCACGAGCACGACGTCGTCGACCTCATCGGCTTCGAGCTGGGCATCGGCGAGGGTGCCGCGACAGATGTCGACGCAGCGGTCGACGAGGTCGGCGCACATCTCTTCGAGCTCATCCCGGCTGAGGGTGCGCTGGAGGTGCAGCGCCTCGTTGGTGCGTCCCACGCTGATGATGAAGGGCAGGTTGATGTCCGCCTCGCCCATGGTCGAGAGCTCGATCTTCGCCTTCTCGGCCGCATCCTTGAGGCGCTGCAGCGCCATGCGGTCTTCGCGCAGGTCGACGTCGTGCTCCTCGTTGAAGCTGCCCACGAGCCAGTCGATGACCCGGGCGTCGAAGTCCTCGCCGCCGAGGAAGGTGTCGCCCGCCGTGGCCACGACCTTGAACACGCCGCCTTCTCCGATCTCGAGGATCGAGATGTCGAAGGTGCCGCCGCCGAGGTCGAAGACCGCGACGAGCTTGTCGATCTCTTTGCCGTAGCCGTAGGCCAAAGCCGCGGCCGTGGGCTCGTTGATGATGCGGATGACCTCGAGGCCCGCGATCTGCCCCGCGTCCTTGGTCGCCTGGCGCTGGTTGTCGTTGAAGTAGGCGGGCACGGTGATGACCGCCTTCTCGACGTTCTCGCCCTGGAGGTGCTCATCGGCGATGAGCTTCATCTCCTGGAGGATCATCGCGCTGATCTCGGGCACCGAGTAGAGGGCGTCGCGGAGCTTGATCCGCACGTCGCCGTGCGGCCCTTCGACGATCTCGTACGAACAGGTCTCGCGCGCGCTCTTCACCGGCGCGCTGTCGAACTTGCGTCCGATGAGCCGCTTGGCGGTGTAGACCGTGTTCTCGGCGTTGGTGATCGCCTGCCGCTTGGCGATGTGGCCCACCAACCGCTTGCCGGCCTCGG